>CAZZFN010000019.1:0-24255 GCA_964653505.1 uncultured Methyloversatilis sp. | reverse complement strand
GCAGGCCCTGGGTCATGTCGCCGTTCAAGGCCGCCGCCTCGTAGCCGCGCGCCTCGAGACGCTCGGCCAGCTCGACGGTGGCCGTCTTGGTGCGCACGAAGACGATGGCCGCCTCGAAGTCCTCCTCGACTTCGAGCATGCGGGTGAGCGCCTCGATCTTGTCGGCGCCGCGCACTTGCCAGTATTTCTGCCGGATGGTCGCCACCGTCGCGGTCGCGGCGCGAATCTTCACCTGCTGCGGTTCGCGCAGGTAGCGCTGGGCGATGCGGCGGATCGGGTCGGGCAGGGTCGCCGAGAACAGCGCCGTCTGGCGGGTCGCCGGCGTGTGTTCGAGGATCCACTCGACGTCGTCGATGAAGCCCATGCGCAGCATCTCGTCGGCCTCGTCGAGCACCAGCGTGCGCAGGGCGTCGAGGTTGAGGCTCCTGCGCTCGAGGTGGTCCATGATGCGGCCGGGCGTGCCGACGATCACATGCGCCCCGCGGGACAGCGCGCGCAGCTGGATCACCATGCTCTGCCCGCCATACACCGGCAGCACGTGGAAGCCCGGCATGTGGTGAGCATACTTCTGGAACGCCTCGGCGACCTGGATCGCCAGCTCGCGCGTCGGCGTCAGCACCAGCGCCTGCGGCCGCTGGTCGGCCAGGTCGACCCCGGCGAGCAGCGGCAGGGCGAAGGCCGCTGTCTTGCCGGTGCCAGTCTGGGCCTCGCCGAGCAGGTCGCTGCCGGCGAGCAGATGGGGAATGCAGGCCGCCTGGATCGGCGAGGGCGCCTCGTAGCCGACGTCGGCGAGAGCGGCAAGGAGGCAGGACGGCAGCTGCAGCGCCGCGAAGGAATCGATGGTCTGGGTCATGGCAAGCCTGCGCCTCGGCAGGTAAGGGGCCGCGGGCGGGCCGCGCGACCATGCATTATCGCAGATGCCGCGCGACCCGATACGGCGCCGGGTCGAGCGCCGTGGCGCGCCCCGCCACCTGGTCGGCGAGCAGGCGGCCGGAGCCGACCGCCAGCGTCCAGCCCAGGGTGCCATGGCCGGTATTCGCATACAGGCCGCCGACGGAGGTCGGGCCGATCAGCGGGACGTTGCCCGGCGTGGCGGGACGCAGGCCGGTCCAGGGTTCCACCGCCGCGGCGGCGAACTCGAGACGGGGAAAGATGCGGCGCACGCGTCCGACCAGCGGCGCGATGCGCGCCGGGTTGATGCGCGTGTCGTAGCCGGCGAACTCGGCCGTGCCGGCCACGCGCAAGCGCTCGCCCAGGCGCGCGATCACCACTTTCGCGCCATCGTCGGTGAGGCTCGCGCGCGGGGCCGGCGCATCCGGCGCGAGCGGAAGCGTGATCGAGTAGCCCTTGGCCGGATAGACGGGGATGCGGATGCCCAGCGGCCGCAGCAGCAGGGGCGAATAGCTGCCCAGCGCGACGACGCAGGCGTCGGCCGCGAGCCGTTCCCCCCCGGCCAGCCGCACCGCGGCGAAACGGTCGCCCTCGAGCTCGATGCCGGTTACGGTGCAGCCATAGCGGAACCTGACGCCGCGCGCCGCGCAGCGGTCGGCCAGCAGCGCCGCGAAGCGCTGCGCATCGCCCGATTCGTCGTCCGCCGTCCAGGTGCCGCCGACGATGGGGATCGTCGAGTCCTTCAGCGCCGGTTCGATGGCCAGACATTCGGCCGCCGATTTGACGACCCGTTCGCAGCCGAACTGGCGCATGAATTCGGCCTGCGGCAGGGCGCGGCCGAATTCCGCGGCATCGGTGTAATAGTGCAGGATGCCGCATTCGAGACAATCGTATTCCAGCCCCAGTTCGCGGCGCAGGGCCTTCAGTCGCGCCCGGCTGTCGAGCGCCAGCGCGAGGATGGCGCGGATGTTGGCGCGCGTGCGCGCCGGCAGGCATTCGCGCAGGAAACGCAGGCCCCAGGCCCATTGCGCGGCATCGGCGCGCAGGCGCCAGAGCAGGGGCGAATCCTCGCGGCCGAGCCACTGCGCGATCTTGAGCGGTGCGGCCGGATTGGCCCAGGGCTCGGCGTGGCTGGTGGAGATCTGCCCGCCGTTGGCGAAGCTGGTCTCGCGCGCCGGCCCGGGCTGGCGATCGACGACGATCGCCTCGTGGCCGTCCTCGGCAAGGAACCAAGCGGAGGCGACGCCGATCAAACCCGCGCCCAGCACTACAATACGCATTCCCGAACACCCGCGCAAAGCGCCGATTATAAGCAGGTCGGCCGGCGCGCCCGCCCGGCGCCGCCAGCCGCAACCGACGCAGAAAGGACTATCCGCCGATGCTTTACATGATTCTTGGCGATGACGCGCCCGACACGCTCGAGCGCCGCCTCGCCGCCCGCCCGGCCCACCTGGAGCGCCTGCAGGCGCTGCGCGCCGCCGGCCGGCTGGTGCTCGCCGGCCCCTGTCCGGCCATCGACAGCCCCGACCCCGGACCGGCCGGCTTTTCCGGCAGCCTGATCGTGGCCGAATTTCCCTCGCTGACCGAGGCGCGGGACTGGGCAGCCGCCGACCCCTATGTCGCCGCCGGCGTCTATGCCGGCGTGACCGTGAAGCCGTTCAGGCAGGTTCTGCCGCCATGAATGCCGCCGAACTGATCCGCGCCCGTCTCGCCGCGCTCGACCCGGTCGCGCTCGAAATCCGCGACGACAGCGCCCTGCATGCCGGGCACGCCGGCGCGCGGGAAGGCGGCCATTACGCGGTGCGCATCGTCGCCGCGCGCTTCGCCGGCCTGCCGACCCTGCGCCGCCATCGCCTCGTGTATGATGCCATCGGCGATCTGGCCGGGCAGCGCATTCATGCCCTGAGCATCGACGCCCGCTCCCCCGACGAACTTCGTTCCAGCCCCGAATCATAGGACCCGACATGAAATCCGCCCTGCTGCTGTTGTCCGTGTGCGCTTTGTTCGCCGCACCCGCCGCCCTGGCCAACCCTTATGCCAAAGTGAATGGCAAGACGATTCCGGCCTCGCACGCCGAGGTGCTGATGGCCAACCAGATCGCCCAGGGCCAGGCCCGCTCGCCCGAGCTCGAACAGGCGGTGAGGGAGGAGCTGGTGCGGCGCGAGGTGCTGGCCCAGGCCGCCGTCGCGAAAGGGCTGGACAAGAAACCGGACGTGCAGGCCCAGGCCGCCCTGGCGCGCCAGGGCGTGCTGATCGGCGCCTATCTCAACGAGTTCGCGCGCGGCGTGAAGATTGCCGACGAGGATGTCCGCAAGGAATACAACACGCTGGCCGGGGCGCTCGGCGACAAGGAATACAAGGCGCGCCACATCCTGGTCGACCAGGAGGCCGAAGCGCGCGCGCTGATCGAGCGGCTGAAAAAAGGCGAGAAATTCGAGGAACTCGCCAAGGCATCGTCGAAGGATCCCGGCTCGCGCGACAGGGGCGGCGAGCTGGGCTGGGCCAACAAGGCCAGCTATGTGCCGCAGTTCTCGGAGGCGATGGTCAAGCTCGGCAAGGGCAAGTTCACCGAAACGCCGGTGCAGAGCAATTTCGGCTGGCACATCATCCAGCTCGACGACGTGCGCGAGCTGAAGGCGCCCGGCTTCGACGACGTCAAGCCGCAGATCGTCCAGCGCATGCGCCAGATGGCGGTCGAAAAGCACATCCTCGACCTGCGCGCCAAGGCCAAGGTCGAGTAATCCGGCGCAAGTCGGCGCCGGCGGGACGGCAGCTTGCTTGACGCCTGGCGCAACTGGCGACGACGGCGCGCCGCCGGACGCATCGACGTCGCCGACGCCCAGTGGCGGGACGCGGAATACGCCCTGCCCTTCCTCGACCGGCTCGGCGATGAGGAGCGCCTGCGCCTGCGCGAACTGGCGCGCGCCTTCATCGCCGGCAAGGAATGGCACGGCGCGCGCGGCCTGCGCCTGAGCGTCCCGATCCAGCTCTCCATCGCCCTGCAGGCCTGCCTGCCGATCCTCAATCTCGGCCTCGACTGGTATCGCGGCTGGGTCGGCATCGTCGTCTATCCGGGCGATTTCGTCATCCCGCGCCGCGTCCTCGACGAGGACGGCATCGTCCACGAATACGACGACCCGGTGCTGGGCGAAGCCTGGGAAGACGGCCCGGTGCTGCTGTCCTGGTTCGACGACCCCGACGAGATCGGCGACGTCAGCATCGTCATCCACGAGTTCGCCCACAAGCTGGACATGACCAACGGCGACGTCGACGGCATGCCGGCATTGCACGAAGACATGCGCCGCGAAGACTGGACCGCCGCATTTTCGGCGGCCTACGCCGATTTCCGCCGGCGCGTCGATGCGGGCGCGCAAACGGAGATCGATCCCTATGCCGCCGAGCATCCGGCCGAGTTTTTCGCCGTCGTCAGCGAGGTGTTCTTCGAAGCGCCGGATCTGCTGGCCGGAGAATATCCGGCGGTGTATGCGCAGCTGCGCCTGTTCTATCGCCAGGATCCGCTGGCGCCGCGCCCGGATGTTGCATTGCAGCAGCCATAGGGTCAAAATGCGCGCTCCGACAACCCGAGGCAGGAAACAGCCATGAGCGAGGAATTCCACGACATCATCGAAAACCGCATCTTCGACGAAATCGAAGTGGGCGACAACGCATCGCTGACGCGCACCCTGCGGCCGGAAGACATCCAGATGTTCGCCATCATCTCCGGCGACATGAACCCGACCCACGTCGATCCGGAATACGCGCGCTCGTCGCAGTTCCGCGAGGTGGTGGGCCACGGCATGTGGGGCGGCATGCTGTTCTCGAACATCCTCGGCACGCAGTTTCCCGGCCCCGGCACCGTTTATGTCGATCAGAGCCTGCACTTCGACCGCAGCGTGCGCATCGGCGACACGCTCACGGTCACCGTCACCTGCCAGCGCAAGTTCGACCACAATCATCACATCGTGTTCGACTGCAAGTGCGTGAACCAGGATGGGGAACGGGTGATCCGCGGCAGCGCCGAAGTGGTCGCGCCGACCGAGAAGGTCAGGCGCGTGCGGGTGACGCTGCCGGAGATCAAGCTGTCGACCACCAAGACCGCGCGTTACGAGCATCTGCTCGAGATCACCCGCGGCCTGGCGCCGATTCCGCTCGGGGTGATCCATCCCTGCGACGCGGAATCGCTCAAGGGCGCCCTGCAGGCGCGCGACCGCGGTCTGGTCGACCCGACCCTGGTCGGCCCGGAAGAGAAAATCCGCCGTCTCGCGGAAGAACTGAACCTGAACCTCTACGGCTGCCAGTTCCTCGACGTGCCGCACAGCCATGCCGCCGCCGAATCGGGCGTCGCGCTGGCGCGCGAAGGCCTGGTCGAAGCGCTGATGAAGGGCAGCCTGCACACCGACGAGCTGATGACCGAGGTGGTCGACAAGGCCACCGGCCTGCGCACCGAGCGCCGCATCAGCCACGTCTTCCTGATGGACGTGCCGACCTATCCGCGCCCGCTGCTGATCACCGACGCGGCGGTGAACGTCGCGCCCGACCTGCCCACCAAGGTCGACATCGTGCAGAACGCCATCGACCTGGCGCGCATGCTCAAGATCGCCGATCCGAAAGTGGCGATCCTCGCCGCCGTCGAGACCGTCAACCCGAAGATGCCGGCGACGCTCGACGCCGCCGCGCTGTGCAAGATGGCCGACCGCGGCCAGATCAGGGGCGGCGTGCTCGACGGCCCGCTCGCCTTCGACAACGCGATCTCCGTCGTCGCGGCGCGCACCAAGGGCATCAAGTCCGCAGTGGCCGGCCAGGCCGACATCCTGCTGGTGCCGGACATCGAGTCGGGCAACATGCTGGCCAAGCAGCTCGAATACCTCGCCGACGCGCTGTCGGCCGGCATCGTGCTGGGCGCGCGCGTGCCGATCGTGCTGACCAGCCGCGCCGACTCGGCGCAGACGCGCACCGCGTCGACCGCCATCGCCGTCGTCATGGCGCACGCCAAGCGCAAGCCCGGCAAGTGATGTCTCCATGACCGAAACCCTGCTGACCCTCAACGCCGGGTCGTCCTCGATCAAGTTCGCCCTGTTCCGGCACGCCCGCCCCGTCCCGGCACAACCCGAACTGGTCGGCCAGATCGACGGCATCGGCACGGCACGGGGGGCGCACCTCAAGGCGAAGGATGCGCAGGCCCGCGTGCTCGACGACAGCGCCCTGCCGATCGCCGGCGAGGGCCAGCACCGCGCCGCCCTGGCCCTTCTCGTGCAGTGGCTCGCGCACCACGCCGGCGGCGGCAGAATCGTCGCCGTCGGCCACCGCGTGGTGCATGGCGGCGAGCGCTATGCGCAGCCGATCCTGGTCGACGACGAACATTTCTCCCGCCTCAAGGAATTCATTCCCCTCGCCCCGCTGCACCAGCCGCACAACCTCGCCGGCATCGAGGCGATGCAGGCCGCGCTGCCGAATGTTCCCCAGATCGCCTGCTTCGACACCGCCTTCCACCGTTCGCAGCCGCCCATCGCCCAGCTGTTCGCCCTGCCGCGCCGCATCACCGCGCAGGGCGTGCGGCGCTACGGCTTCCACGGCCTGTCCTACGAATACATCGCCGCCGTGCTGCCGCAGCACCTCGACAGCGAGCGCGCCGAGGGGCGGGTCGTCGTCGCCCATCTCGGCAACGGCGCCTCGATGTGCGGCATGAAGGGCCGCAGGAGCCAGGCCTCGACGATGGGCTTCACCGCCGTCGAGGGCCTGATGATGGGCACGCGCAGCGGCGCGCTCGACCCCGGCGTGCTGCTCTACCTGATGGACTACCAGGGCATGGATGCCCGCGCCCTGACGCAGCTGCTCTACAAGGAATCCGGCCTGCTCGGCGTCTCCGGCATCTCGCCCGACATGCGCGTTCTGCTGGCTTCCGACCGGCCCGAAGCGCGGGAAGCGGTCGATCTGTTCTGCTACCGCATCGTGCGCGAGATCGGCTCGCTCGCCGGCGCGCTCGGCGGCCTGGATGCGCTGGTGTTTACCGGCGGCATCGGCGAGCACGCCGCGCCGGTGCGCGAACGGGTCTGCACGCAACTGGGCTGGCTGGGCCTCGACTTCGATGCCGCTGCCAATGCCGGCAAGGCCGAGCGCATCAGCGCACCGGCCAGCCGCGTCGCCGCCCTGGTCATCCCGACCAACGAGGAATGGATGATCGCCCGGCACAGCGCCGAACTGCTCTAGCTCTCTATAATCCGCGCCTTCCCTCAGCGCCCCTCCCCATGCCGTGTCCAAGCTCGCCCACGAAATCGCCCGCCGCCGCACCTTCGCCATCATCTCCCACCCCGACGCGGGCAAGACCACGCTGACCGAAAAGCTGCTCTGGTTCGGGGGCGCGATCCAGGTGGCCGGCGAGGTGCGCGCAAGGAAAGCGGCAAGACATGCCACCTCGGACTGGATGGAGCTGGAAAAGCAGCGCGGCATCTCGGTCACCTCCTCGGTGATGCAGTTCCCCTATCGAGAGCACATGGTCAACCTGCTCGACACGCCGGGCCACGAGGATTTTTCCGAGGACACCTACCGCACGCTGACGGCCGTCGACTCGGCGACGATGGTGATCGACTCGGTCAACGGCGTCGAGGCGCAGACCATCAAGCTCCTGAACGTCTGCCGCCTGCGCGCCACGCCGATCCTCACCTTCATCAACAAGCTCGACCGCGAGGGCCGCGCGCCCATCGACCTGCTCGACGAGATCGAGGACGTGCTGAAGATCCAGTGCGCGCCGATGACCTGGCCGATCGGCATGGGCAAGGGCTTCCGCGGCGTCTACGACCTCTACGACGACTGCGTGTATTTCTTCGACCCGCAGGCGCCACGTGAACAGGGAGGCACTTCGCGCACCATCGAACGCCTCGACAATCCCGAACTCGACGAACTGCTCGGCACCCAGGCGGCGGAATTGCGCGCCGAGGTGGATCTGGTGAAAGGCGCCTCGCATGCCTTCGACCGCGACGCCTACCTGTCCGGCAAGCAGACGCCCGTCTTCTTCGGCTCGGCGATCAACAACTTCGGCGTGCAGAGTTTGCTCGACGCCATCGTCGACCTCTCGCCGCCGCCCCAGCACCGCCCCGCCGCAACCAGGCAGGTTGAGCCGCTCGAACCCAAGTTCACCGGCTTCGTCTTCAAGATCCAGGCCAACATGGACCCCAAGCACCGCGACCGCATCGCCTTCGTGCGCGTCTGCTCGGGCCACTACACGCGCGGAATAAAACTCAAGCAACTGTCCACCGGCAAGACGCTGGCGGTGAACAACGCCATCACCTTCATGGCGCAGGACCGCAGCACGACGGACGAGGCCTGGCCGGGCGACATCCTCGGCATTCCCAACCATGGCACCGTGGTGCTCGGCGACACGTTTACCGAAGGCGAGGATATCAAGTTCACCGGCATCCCCTGCTTCGCGCCCGAACATTTCCGCCGCGCGCAGATCAGGAACCCGATGAAGATGAAGGCGTTGCAGAAAGGCTTGCAGCAGCTCGCCGAGGAAGGCGCCACCCAGCTCTTCAAGCCGCTCCACGGCAACGAGCTGATCCTCGGCGCGGTCGGCACGCTGCAGTTCGACGTGGTGGCCCACCGGCTGGAATTCGAATACGGCGTGGATTGCTTCTTCGAGCCGGTGAACGTCGCCACCGCACGCTGGCTGCGCGGCCCGGACGCCGACATGAAGGCGCTGCTCGACAAGGCTGCGACCAACCTCGCGAAGGACGGCGCGGGCGACTACGTCTATCTCGCGCCGAACCGCGTCAATCTGCAGATGGCGCAGGAGCGCTACCCGGACATCGTCTTTCTGGAAACCCGGGAGATTCACTGAGGGCCGCTATAATTGCGCGCCCCAACGAATCCGGAAAACAGCCCATGGAAGCCGAACGTCTCAACGCCGTCGCCCACCGCATCGCCGACCTGGAAGGACGCGGCGACCAACTCCGGAGGTATCTTTGACTTCGATACGAAGTCCGAGAAGCTCGCCGAAATCGATCGGCTGATGGAAGACCCCGGCATCTGGAACGATGCCGAACGCGCCCAGAGCCTGGGCAAGGAAAAGAAATCCCTTGAAGCGGTCGTGCTCACACTGGACGGCGTGAAGAGCACCCTCGCCGATGCGCGCGAGCTGTTCGAGATGGCCAGGGAGGAGGACGACGCCGACACGCTCGCCGCCGTCGAAACCGACCTCGCGGAAGTCGAAGCCAAGGTCGCCGACCTGGAATTCCGCCGCATGTTTGCCAACCCGGCCGACCCGAACAACTGCTTCATCGACATTCAGGCCGGCGCGGGCGGCACCGAGGCCTGCGACTGGGCCAGCATGCTGCTGCGCCAGTACCTCAAATACTGCGAGAAGAAGGGCTTCAAGGCCGAAATCCTCGAACAGACCGACGGCGACGTGGCCGGCATCCGCAGCGCCTCGCTCAAGGTCGAGGGCGACTACGCCTACGGCTTCCTGCGCACCGAAACCGGCGTGCATCGCCTGGTGCGCAAGTCGCCCTTCGACTCCTCGGGCGGCCGCCACACCAGCTTCGCCAGCCTCTACGTCTATCCGGAAATCGACGACAGCATCGAGGTCGAGATCAACCCGGCCGACTTGCGCATCGACACCTTCCGCGCCTCCGGCGCGGGCGGCCAGCACATCAACAAGACCGACTCGGCGATCCGCATCACCCACGCGCCGACCGGCATCGTCGTGCAGTGCCAGAACGACCGCTCGCAGCACCGCAACAAGGCCGAGGCGATGGCGATGCTGAAGTCGCGCCTCTACGAACTGGAATTGCGCAAGCGCCAGGCCGAGGCCGACAAGCTCGAGGCCGGCAAGACCGACGTCGGCTGGGGCCACCAGATCCGCAGCTACGTGCTCGACCAGAGCCGCATCAAGGACCTGCGCACCAACGTCGAAATCTCCAACACCCAGAAGGTGCTCGACGGCGACCTCGATCCATTCATCGAAGCGAGTTTGAAGCAGGGGGTGTAAGTCCGGCATGTACATGCTATGCTGACGAACATGTACGTATTTTGATCGGGCCTGCCATGAACGCCACCACCCTCACCGCGCTGCGTAAAAACCTGTTCCAAATCGCCGACCGGGTGCTCGCCACCGGCGAACCGGTCGTCATCGAACGCCATGGCCGCCGCCTGGCGCTGGTGGCCGATCCCGTGCCTATCGATGCGCCGCCGAAAAAGCTGCGCAGCCTCGACAACTTGCCTAAACGCAAGCTGTTCAATGGCAACGGCGCCGACCTGCCGGAGTTCAAAGTCTGGGATATATCGGAATGGCGCGAGCCCGACATTCTGGGCGGGGCGGATGACTGAGCTCGATACCCACGTTCTGATCTGGCTTTACGAGGGCGAAAGCCGCAAGCTCTCCCCCGCCGCCCGCGACGCCATCGAAAACCGTGTTTGCCGCTATGCGCCGATGGTCAGGCTCGAACTCCAGTTCATGTTCGAAATCGGTCGCAACGATGCGGACGCCCGCTCCGTGCTCGATGTCATCGCCGCGCAATACGGCATCGACGAGGCGCGCAGCGATTTTGCACGCGTGGTGGACGCGGCGCTGACGGTCGACTGGACCCGCGACCCCTTCGACCGCCTGATCGCCGCCCACGCCATCGCTGGCGGCGCCCGTCTCATCACCAAGGATCGGCTGATCCGCCGGCACTGTCCAAACGCATTGTGGTAAGTCTCGCCCCAGCCAGCGAGCCCGACGACCGTCTCGCCGCCTACCTCGCCCCATCGGTGGTCGCCGACGATTTGCCGGGGCTGTTTCCCCTCCTCCAGCACCAGCGCCTGCTCGCCGCCTTCGCCGCGCTGTTCCACGGCAGCCTCGCCGCCGCGCAGATTCGCCTGCTGGTGCTGCGCGAAATCGGCCAGCGCAGCGACGCGCCGCGCTGGAGCCGGCGCGAGATCGACGGCCATTTCGCCTACCTCGACCCGGCCAAGCTCGACACCGTGGTCAAGCGGCTCGCCGACCACGAGCTGCTGCTGTGGGACAGCGAGGACCGCAGCTATCGCGTCTCCACCCTCGGCCACGGCGCGCTGGCGGCGCTGGCCGCCCTGATGCAGTTCGCCGACGGCGAAGACGCCGGCCTCGGTTTTCTCGCCGCGCAACTGGCCGGCGGCGCGGCGGCCGGCCGCATCGCCCAGGATCATCTGGCGCAGATGCTGGCGCGGCTCGCCGAACTGGAAGAAGACTTCGCCGCCGCCGTGCGCTCCGGTTCCGAACTGCAACTCGTCGCCGCCCAGGAACGCTGGCAGTCCGTCTTTCTGTGGATGGAGAAGGGCACCGAAGCGATCCGCAGCCTGACGCGCGACGATCTGCTCGACGCCGCCGGCTGGCGACTGGCGCAGGAAATCGGCCAGCGCCAGTCGCGCCTGATGCGCATGACGGGGGTCTTCGGCCGCGAACTGGCCGCCATGGCGCGCCAGCGCGTGCATCTTTCGCAGGGCGGGCTCACCTCGACGGAACTCGCCGCCTGGCTGAAAACGCGCACGGTCGATCGACTGGCCGCACTGGCCGCGGACGCCGTCGCCTGCGTGCCGGAACCCGTCTTCGTCACCGCCGACGTGATGCTCGACGTGGCCGAAGCCGAACTGCTGCGCGCGAAAGTCGGCGCCGGCGCGACGGCACTCCCCGCCCCGGCGGAGGTCGCCGAAACCGGCGACTTCGCCGCTCCGCTGCCGCCGCAACTCCCCGCCCTGGTCGCCCTGCTGGCGGGGCTGGCCGAACCCACCCCGGTCGCCGATGCCGTCATCGCCGACGGCTGGCGCGAATCCGCCTACCGCTTCTCGCTGTTGCCCCTGATCGGCGAGACGACCGACGACCCGACGCTGGCCGATCTGGCCGGCCTGCCGCTGGCGATCGTTGCCGCCGGCGCCGCCTTGCAGCCCATAGGACGGCATGGCGTGCAATCGATCGAAGACCTGCATCTGGAACCTGAACATGGCTGACGACGCCGCCCGCTTCATCGCCCAACTGCTTGCCGAGCGTTTCGTGCCGCGCACGGCGCCGCTGGCCCAACGCGCCCTGCTCGATCTCGACTTTCGCGCCGACCTGGAGCGCCGGCTGGCCGAAAGCGGCCTGCGCCTGCTGGCCAACCCCTTCGCCGACCACCTGGCCGTCGCCATCGAGCGCGAGGCTGAGCAGGCGGTGTTCGGCCAGGGCGCGGCCTGGCTCAACAACAATTTCGGCCTGGCGCGCGACGGCGTGGCGCTCCTGGTGCTGCTCTGGGCGCTGATTGTGCTGCCCAAGCGCGAACGGCAGTGGTCGCGCGAAGCCGAGCAGCAGTCCGACATGTTCGGCGCGGCCAAACCGCTGCCGAAACCCGACGACGCCAGCCGCGGCATCGCCGAAACCACCCTGCGCGCCGATTACGCCGAAGCCTGCGGCGGCTGGACGCGCATCAACATGAATCTCGGCATTCTCTCGCGCCTGGGCTTCATCGAGCGGCGCAACAAGATCATTTACGAAGGCCCGCTGCTCGATCTGGCGCTCGACTACGAAACCCTCGCACCGCGCATCCTCGACGGCGCGCTGGCCGATCTGCTGGCCGGCAAGCCGCCCGCTGCCGACGCGCCGAAGCTGGACGGGTGATAAGCTCCCGACATCATGATTGCCGAAGAACTCAAGCAGTACAAAACGGCAGGGAAAGTCGGCCCGGCCGGACGGCGCCCCGACGTGAGCACTTGCCATTTCCCAAGGAGATCGATGATGACCCAAATCGTAATGGAATTTGAGCCAAGCGCTCTTTCGGTGCTGCGTATGGGACCAAAGGAGTTTGGCGAAGAAATCAGAACCGCGGCGGTGGTGCAGTGGTATGCCGAACAGCGAATTTCACAATCCAAGGCGGCGGAACTGCTTGGCATCAGTCGCCGCCGCTTTCTCGATGAACTCTTCCGCCGCAAGGTACCCGCCATCCAGGTAACGGCGGGCGATCTGGAGCAGGAAATCCATGGCGATTATTAAGCCTTGGGTCGTCAATGCTTCGCCGCTGATTCTGCTGGGCAAGCTGCAACGGCTCGATCTACTGGAGCGGCTGGCGCCTGCGCTATCGGTGCCCGAGGCGGTTATACGCGAGGTGGCAGCGGGGGCTGACCGGGGCGAGGCGACCGACACAGTGGCGTGGGCACGGGAACGCATGCAGACCGATGTACCAGTAGCGACATCGGTCGGCGCATGGGACCTGGGCGCCGGAGAATCGCAGGTCATTTCGCATTGCCTGGCCGTATCCGCCATTGCGGTGCTCGACGACGGGGCCGCACGCGCTTGCGCACAGGCACACGGGCTGTCGTTGATCGGCACGCTGGGCGTGATTCTGCGCGCCCGCAAACAAGGTCTGATTCCGGCAGCGCGGCCGCTGATCGAAGAATTACGGCACGCTGGATCCTTCCTGGATCGTGGTTTGGTCGAACGCGAGATGGCGAAGTTGCACGAATAACCGTCGGGCTGTCGTCATTAGCGCATGTTCCCCATCCTCTCCCTCGAACTTGTCCATTGGGACTACTGGCAGCGCGTCGGCCTGCCGCTCGATGCGCCCATCGTCGCCATCGTCGGGCCGAACGGCTCGGGCAAGACCACGCTGCTCGACGGCCTGCGCACTCTGCTCGGGCAGGACTGCTCGAAAAAGCGCGACTACAAGCGCTACGTGCGCAAGAACGGCCAGCCCTACGCCTGGCTGCGCGCGGTGGTGGACAATCGCCGCCACGGCAGGCGCACGCATCCGTTTTTCCCCATCCTCGCCGATCGCGTCACGCTGGCCTGCCGCATCGAGAAAAAGGGCGGCGACTGGGCGCGCGAATATGCCGTCGTCGAAGGCGAGGCGAGCATCGAACAACTGGCCGCCGCCGCGCAATGGCTGGGCTTGAAGGAATACCAGCGCCGCCTCGAACACGCCGGACTCTCGCGCGCCATCGCCCGCGTCCTCTCGCTCGAACAGGGGCAGACCGACAAGCTGTGCGAATTTTCGCCGCGCGAGCTGCTCGACCTGGTGTTTCACGTCTTCGGCGACAAGGCGGTGCTGGAACGCTACCAGGAAGCGCGCGACCACCAGCGCCAGACGGCGCTCGAACTCGCCGCCGTCGAAGGCCAGCTGCAGCGGCTGGGGGCCGAAGTGGAAAAACTCAACGGCCAGGTGAATCGCTACCGCGAATGGCGGCGCCTCTCCGACGAACGCATCGCACTGGCCAGCGAAATCCTGCCGCGCGTCGAACATCACTACCTGCGCGAATCGATCCGCATGGCCGGCGTGCAGCTGGTCGGCAAGCGGCGCGAACACGCGGCGGCGAAAGCGCAACTCGCCGCGCTGGAGCGGCAGCTGCCGCAACGTCAGGCGGAGGTCGCGCGTGCCGACGCCGCCCTGAGCGACTGGGATGCCCAGCTTGCCCATCTGCAAGCCGACAAGGAGGGCGCACAACGGCGCGAAACGCGCGCCGCCACCCTGCTGGAACGGCGCGATGCCCTGCTCGCCGCCGCCGCTCAAGCCGGCGCGGCCGATGCCGCCGCGCTGTCCGCCCAACTGGAAACCCGCCGCCAGCGCGACGACCGCCTGCGCCTGCAATGCCTGCCGCTCAAGGAGCAGCTGGCCGAGCTCGACGAACGCATCGCCCGCCTGCTGCGCGGCGAGCGCGCCGATCCGGCGGAAGTGCGCACGCTGACCGCAGCGCTCGACGCCGCCGGCATCGACCATCGGCTGCTGCCGGACATCGTCGAGGTCGCCGACGCGCGCTGGCAAACCGCCGTCGAGGCCCTGCTCGCGCCCTACCGGCATCTGGTCGTGCTGGCCAGTCCCGACGACCAGGCGCGCGCCTTCGCCATCGGCGAACAGCTGCGTTACCGCCACTTCATCGTCCCCGACAGTGCCGTCCCGCCAGCGCCGACTCTTCGGAGCGTGCTGGAAGTCGTCCGTTTCGCCGCCCCCGCCCCGCCATGGCTCGCGCAGATCCTCGACCGCACGCAACGGGTCGAAGATGCCCAGGCCGGCGCGCAACTGCCGCGCGGACAGGACTGGATCACGCGCGACGGCTACCTGCGCGAACGGCGCGGCGGACGCCATGCCGCGACAAGCGAACGCCATTTCGGCCGCGCCCGGCTCGCCAGCCTGCAGGAAGAGCGCGACGCGCTCGCCGCCAAACTCGCCACGCTCGACATGCAGCGCGAAAAGAACCGCGGCGAGATCGAAGCGCTCGCCGCCGCGCTGGCCGGCAGCCAGGCCCCGCAGGAGCTCGCCGCCCGCGCGGAAGAATTTGCCCGCGCCGAACGCGAGCGCCAGGAAGCGCAGCGCGAACTGGCCGCGCTGATCGAACGCCAAAACGCCGCCTACGCCGCCAACCAAAGCGCGCGCGCCGCGGTCACCGCCACGCGCCTCGCCCTGGCCGACACGGAAAATCGACGCAAGGCGCAAGACAAGGTGCTGGCCGATTCCGCCAACCGGCCGGCGCGCGAAGAACAGGCCAAACGCATCCTGCGCCTGCGCCACGACCGCCGCCCCCTGCCCGCCGCCTGGAAGGATCGCGCCGCCAACAGCCAGCTTGCCCAGCAATGGGACAGCGCCGCCGCCGTCAAACACGAGCTTCAGCGCGTCGAACGGCGCCTCAATGAAGACGACTGGATCACCGACCCCAACGTCATCGCCCTGCGCGACCTGCGCCAGGCCGATCTGGACAAGCAAAGCGCCGAGCAGGCGCGCCGCGCCGCCGAAAACCGCCGCGCCGCCGAACAGACCGATGCGGCGCGCGGCGCTTATATCGAAGTGCTGCGCCACACCTTGAAGAGCTACGGCCATCACCTCAAAACCCTCGGCCAACTGGCCAACGTCGGGGTCGAAACGATCATGCCGCGCCTGGAAAACGACGACGTGACGCTCGCCCAGGCGGGTCTGGACGTACGTTTCGATTTCGACAGCAAGGGCTTTGCCGGCTTGAACGACGGCGAGGCCTCGGGCGGCCAGCAAGTCATCAAGTCGCTGATCCTGCTCATCGCCCTGATGATGGACAAGGCCGAGCAAGCCGGCGGCTTCGTCTTCATCGACGAGCCCTTCGCCCATCTGGACATCATCAACATCGACCGCGTCGCCGGCTTTCTCAAGGCGACGAAGGCGCACTACCTGATCACCACGCCGATCACCCACAACGTCAATGTCTACGATCCGGCGCTGCTGACCTTGGTCACCTACAAGAAGAAACCGGGCGAGACCTGGGCGCCGCGCATCGCCCGGCTGGTGCGCGCGACGCCATGATTGCGCGTCGCCGGCGGCAAGCCGCGGGGACAGCCCTGCCGTGCGACGCCTGGCCGACCGCCTGGCGCGAGCTCGCCGCGCGCTGGCTGCGCCGCGACGCCGCGCGCGGCAAATGGCCGACCCTGCTCGCCGCGGCGGGCAACGCGGGCTACGACAGCGCCCACGATCTGCTCGACGCCTTGCTGGCGGGCGGCTGGATCGCGGTCGACGAAGCTTTTCGGCAGGGCCGCTGGCAACCGCTATGGATCGAGTTTCTCGACCCGCCCGCCTTGCGCGCGGCGCTCGGCCTGCCCGCGCCGGGCGCAAGCAAAGCGGCGCAGGAACAGGCGCGCGCCGACCTGCTCGCCGCGCTGGAACGCTGGAACGCCGACCCCGCCCGCCCCACCCAGGCGACGCAGCGCGATTTCGCCCAGTATGCGCGCGGCGACACCAAGGGCATTACGGCGGCCGAATGGGACTGGCTGGGCACGCAAGCCGACCTCGCCGCCTGCGGCATCGCCGGGCATACGCCGCTGCTGTGCATCGCCGCCCCGCTGATCCTGCACCTGCCGCGCGGTCGCCTCGACCTGGCCGCCGCGCCGGATTTTCTCGGCCTCGCGCCGAGCGCACTGGACGCCGCGAGCGCGGCCGACACGGCCGTAGAACGCTGGACGCTGGTCGAAAACCGCACCAGCTTCGAACGCGTCGCGCGTCAGCGCGAAGCCGACGAAGGCGCGCTCTGGTTGCCCGGCTTCCCGCCCGGCGGGTGGCAAGCCGCCGTCGCCCGCCTGCTCGCGCTCGCCCCCGCCCCGGCGCGCATCGCCTGCGACCCCGACCCGGCCGGCATCGAAATCGCCCTGTCCGCCGGCAAACTCTGGCAAGACGCCGGTCTCGACTGGCAGCCCTGGCGCATGGACGCCGCCGATCTGGCCCGCCTGGCGGCGCGCAAACCGCTCACCGCGCGCGACCGCGAACGCCTGGCCGCGCTGCTTGCCGCCGATTCGCCCCACAAACTGCCCGATCCGCTGCGCGCGCTCGCCCTGGCGCTGCAATGCGCGGGCGAAAAAGGCGAGCAGGAAGGCTATCTCTGAAACTCGGCGCTGGCGCGACGGCAGCCGTTGTGACACAATGCGAATCAATGTGACACAAGGAGACTCGCCATGCGCACCGTCACCATCCGCGAGGCCCGCGAGGGGCTTTCGCATCCCGAACGATTGTTCGCCGGCACCGACGAGGTGATCGTCACGTGTCGCGGCGAGCCGGTGGCGCGCATTTTGCCGATACACCCGACCAAGCCCAGCCTGGGTTCGCTGCGCGATTTTCTGGCCAGCCAGCCGCTGCAGACGATACCCAGCGAAGACCTGCTCGCCGCAGACCGGGAAGATCGCTGTTGACCGCCTATATCGATACCAGCGCCCTGGCGAAATGCTACGTGCGCGAGCCCGGATCGCTCCAGGTTCTCGACTGGACCGATCGTCAGGGTACCCCGGCGACCGCGGCCCTGACGCTGGTCGAATTCCGCTGCCTGCTGGCACGGCGCAAGCGTGCCGGACAGATCGACGCGGCGCTCGAACAGCGCGCGCTGGCCGAATTCGACGGGCATGTGCGCGGCGGCGCCTGGCGGATTCAGTCGGTTGCCCTGAAAGACTATGCCGCGGCGCGCGACCTGATCGACATCATCCCGACGGTTTCCCTGCGTGCGCTCGATGCCCTGCACCTCGCCGCCGCGCGCGCGTGCGGCGCCACCGCGTTTGCCACGGCCGACAAAGTCCAGGCCGTCGCGGCCGCCGCGCTCGGCTTCGCCGTACATCGTTTCTACTGAAAGCCCATCATGACCGAACCCAGCCAGACTCCCGCCGTCGACGAGAACCACATCGTCGCCGAACGCCGCGCCAAGCTCGCCGCCTGGCGCGAAACCGGCCGCGCCTACCCGAACGACTTTCGCCGCGAGAACCTGGCGGCGCGCCTCGACGAGCTCTACGGCGAGAAAACCAAGGAAGAGCTCGAAGCGATGCCGATCGCGGCGACGGTCGCCGGCCGCATCATGTTGAAGCGCGTGATGGGCAAGGCCAGCTTCATCACCATCCAGGACCTCTCCGGGCGCATCCAGTTCTACGTGACCCGCGACAACCTCGGCGAGGCCGTGTATGACGATTTCAAGAAGTGGGATCTCGGCGACATCGTCGGCGCGACCGGCACGCTGATGAAGACCAAGACCGGCGAGCTGACTGTCCAGTGCAGCGAGATCCGCCTGCTCTCGAAATGCCTGCGCCCGCTGCCGGAAAAATTCCACGGCCTCACCGACATCGAGCAGAAGTACCGCCAGCGTTACCTCGACCTGATCACCAACGACGAATCGCGCTTCACCTTCGTCGCGCGTTGCCGCATGATCCAGTCGATCCGCAACTACATGACGCACCACGGCTTCCTCGAAGTCGAGACGCCGATGATGCACACCCTCCCCGGCGGCGCCGCGGCCAAGCCCTTCACTACGCACCACAACGCGCTCGACATGGAACTGTTCCTGCGCATCGCGCCGGAGCTGTATCTCAAGCGCCTCGTCGTCGGCGGCTTCGAGAAGGTCTTCGAGGTGAACCGCAACTTCCGCAACGAGGGGCTGTCGCCGCGCCACAACCCCGAATTCACGATGATGGAGTTCTACGAGGCCTACGCGGACTACCAGAGCCTGATGGACTTCACCGAAGGCCTGATCCGCCACGCCGCGCGCGAGGCGCTCGGCGCCGAGGTCTTCGACTATCAGGGCCGCACCCTCGACCTGTCCAAACCCTTCCGCCGCATGAGCATCGCCGCGGCGATCCACCATTACCACCCCGGCTACAGCCTGACCATGCTGAACGACGCCGGCTGGCTGCGGCACAAGCTGACCGATCTCAAGGTCGAGGTCAAGCCGCTGGCCGGCCTCGGCACGCTGCAGATGCAGCTCTTCGAGGAAACCACCGAGGCCGAGCTGTGGGAGCCGACCTACATCATCGACTACCCCGCCGAGGTCTCGCCGCTGGCGCGCCGCTCGGACAAGAATCCTGACGTCGCCGAACGCTTCGAGCTCTACATCGTCGGCCGCGAGATCGCCAACGGCTTCTCCGAGCTGAACGATCCCGAAGACCAGGCCGCGCGCTTCCTGGAACAGGCCAAGGCGAAGGAAGCCGGCGACGAGGAGGCGATGTATTACGACGCCGATTACATCCGCGCGCTCGAATACGGCCTGCCGCCCACCGGCGGCTGCGGCATCGGCATCGACCGGCTGGTGATGCTGCTGACCGACGTCCCCTCGATCCGCGACGTCATCCTCTTCCCGCAGATGCGGCCGGAGTAATGGCCGGCATCGCCCCGGCGGAGCTGGCCTTTGCCGGAGACGGCACGCCGTATGCGGCGGCCTACGACGACATCTACCACTCGACGCTCGGGGCGCTGGCGCAGGCGCGCCATGTCTTCCTCGGCGGCAACGGCCTGCGCGGCGATAACCCCCGCTGGCGGGAGAGGGAGCGCTTCGCCATCCTGGAAACCGGCTTCGGCCTCGGCGCCAACTTCCTCGCCACCTGGCAGGCCTGGCGGGACGATCCGCGCCGTCCGCGCCGGCTGCATTTCTTTTCCGTCGAGAAACATCCCTTCCGCCCCGCCGACCTGGCGCGCCTGCATGAAGCCTTGCCCGAGGTCGCGCCGCTCGCCGCGCAGCTGCGCGCCGCCTGGCCGAGCCTGGTCGCCGGCTGCCACCGCCTGCATTTCGAGGGCGGCCGGCTCGTGCTGACGCTGTGTTTCGGCGATGCGCGCAGCGCGGTTGCCGGCATCGGCGGCAGCTTCGACGCCTTCTACCTCGACGGCTTCGCCCCGGAAAAGAATCCCGAGATGTGGTCGGCGGCCCTCATCGACGATCTCGCCTGGCTGGCCGCGCCCGGCGCGACGCTGGCCACCTGGACGATCGCCGGCGAGCTGCGGCGCCGTCTCGCCAGCGCCGACTTTGCCGTCGAGCGGCGCGCAGGTTTCGGCTACAAGCGCGAGATGCTGACGGCGACCCACCCCGGCGCCGCGCATGCCGCGGCGGCCGCCGCGCCACCGCGGCGCATCGCCGTCATCGGCGCCGGCATCGCCGGTATCGCCTGCGCCGAGCGGCTGGCGGCGCGCGGCTGCGAGGTCGCGCTGTTCGAGCGGCGCGACGCCATCGCCGCCGAAACTTCGGGCAACCGCCAGGCGATCCTGCTGCCGGTGCTGGCGGCCGACCCGACGCGTCTTTCCCGGCTCAACCAGGTGGCCTTCCTCTATGCCCTGCGCCGCCTGGACGAACTCGCCGCGACGGGCCATCCGGTCGACTGGAGCGCCTGCGGCGTCTTCCAGATCGCCCGCGACGCCGACCACGCCGGGAAGCAGGCGGCCATCGTGCGCGACCGGTCGCTGCCCGAGGACTTCGCGCGGTTCATCTCCGCGGCACAAGCCGAACAAATCGTCGGCACGCCGGTGACCGGCCCGGGCTGGTGGTTTCCCCGGGCCGGCTGGCTCTCCCCCGTTTCGCTGGCTCAAGCGCTGCTGGCGGCGGGCGGCGCGGGCATCGACTGCCGGCTCGGCAGCGAAATCGGCGGTCTCGAAGCGTTCGACGGCGGCTGGCGCCTGCGCGGTGCCGGCGGCGCGCCGCTCTGGGAAGGCGAGGCGGCGGTGCTGGCCCACGCCCACGGCATCCGCGCCCTGCCCCAGGCAGCCTACCTGCCGATCCGCTGCTTCCGCGGCCAGGTCAGCCACCTGCCGGCCGACCGGCTCGCCGGCCTGCCGCGCACCGTCGTTTGTCGCGAAGGTTACCTCGCCCCGTCCCATGCGGGCATCGCCGGCATCGGCGCTACCTTCCAGCGCAGCCATGATATGGCGCTCAGCGTGGCCGACCATGCCGCCAACCTGGCGCGCCTGGCCTCGATGCTGCCCGGCTGCGCCGATCGCTTCGACCCTGCCGAGCTGGACGGCCGCGTCGGCCTGCGCCCGGTCTCGCCCGACAAGCTGCCGATGATCGGTGCCCTGCCGCTGCCGGCCTGCGAACCGCGGCCGCTCGCCCATGTCGAATGGCCGCGCTGGCCGGGCCTGTTCGTGGCCAGCGGCTACGGTGCGCGCGGCTTCGTCTGGGCGCCGCTGATGGGCGAACTGCTCGCCAGCCAGATGCTGGGCGAGCCCCTGCCGGTGGAAAACGAGCTTGCCGCCGCCGTCGATCCGGCGCGTTTCGCCTGGAAAGGAATTTTGTAACCGGGTGTTGCTCTCGTCTACACTGGGGGGCGATACGGCGTTAGTCGAACAGACCCCCACCGCACGGAGAATGCCATGAACGCCACCCACCACAACCCGCAACGCATCCACCCCCTGGTCGCAATCGCCGCTGTCGCGATCACGCTCTTTTCCCTGGCCGGCATCGCGGCCATCGCGGGCTGGCTGCCGACCGGCAAAGCGGCGCCGGACGAAACCGGCGTCGCCGCCGTTGCCGCACCCGCTTCATCCCATGAAACGAAGCCGGCCGTGCAGGAAGTCAGGACATCCGAGAAACCCGCCGCGCCCAAGCTCGCCGCCCGGCCGGCGCCTGTCCAGATGGCGCAGGCCCCGGCACCCGCCGCTGCGCCCGCCGTTGTCCCCGTCCCCGCGCCGCAGGCCGCACCCGCCCCGGCAGTTGCGGTGTGCTCCAACTGCGGCGTGATCGGCAACATTCGCGAGATCAGCCAGCCGGGCGAAGGCACCGGTCTCGGCGCCGTGGCCGGCGGCGTCATCGGCGCCATCGTCGGCAACCAGATCGGCGGCGGTTCCGGCCAGAAGATCGCCACCGTCGCCGGCGCGGCGGGCGGCGCCTACGCCGGCCACCAGATCGAGAAGTCGCAGCGCAAGACGACGCGCTACGAAGTTCTCGTGCGCATGAACGACGGCACCACCCGCACGGTGATGATGGACATGGTGCCGGGCTGGCAGATCGGCGAGCGCGTGCGCATCGAGAACGGCACGCTGGTGCGCGACTGAATCGTCAGGCGAGCACCGCGTCCAGGCGTTTCAGGACCTCATCCCGGCCCATCGCCGCGAGCACCCGGTCGATGGCCGGGCTTTGCGTCTGCCCGAGCAGCACGACGCGCAGGGGGATCGCCACCTGCGGCATCTTGAGTCCGCTGGCGGCCAGCGTTTCCTTGAGCGTTTGCGCCCATGCCTCCGGCGAAAAGTCGGCTTTGGCCAGACGGCTGCGAAAATCGAGGAGCGCGGCCCGCGCGCCAGCGCCGAGATGCTGGGCGACAAGATCGGCCGCGGGGTGCGGAGCCACGTAAAACGGGTGGGCGCAATCGGCCAGCTCGTTGAGGCTATGGACGCGATCCTTGTAGAGCGCGGCGATGGCCGCCGGATCGGGCACGGCCGTGTCGCTCACCCCCTCGCGCGCCAGGCGGCGGCGAATCTCCTGCCCCAGCCGCGCATCGTCGGCCAGCTTGATGTAGTGCGCATTGAGCCAGTTGAGTTTCTCGGTGTTGAACTGCGCGGCCGACGAGGTGATGCGATCCAGATCGAACCACTCGACAAACTGGGCCATCGTGAAAATCTCTTCGTCGCCGTGCGACCAGCCCAGGCGCGCCAGGTAGTTGAGCACGGCCTCGGGCAGGTAGCCATCCTCGTCATACTGCATCACGGACACCGCCCCGTGGCGCTTGGAGAGCTTGGTGCCGTCGTCGCCGAGGATCATCGAGAGGTGGCCGTAACGCGGCACCGGCGCGCCCAGGGCCTCAAGCAGGTTGATCTGGCGCGGGGTGTTGTTGACGTGGTCGTCGCCGCGGATCACGTGGGTGATGCCCATGTCCCAGTCATCGACGACGACGCAGAAGTTGTAGGTGGGCGTGCCGTCGGCGCGCGCGATGACGAAGTCGTCGAGCTCGTCGTTGCCGATCTCGATGCGGCCCTTGACCTGATCGTCCCAGGCAACCACGCCCTCGGCCGGATTGCGGAAGCGCACCACCGGCTGCACGCCGGAGGGCGGCACCGGCAGTGTCTTGCCGGGCTCGGGACGCCAGCGCCCGTCATAGCGCGGCTTTTCCTTCTTCGCTTCCTGGGCGGCGCGCAGGGCGTCGAGTTCCTCCTTCGACATGTAGCAGCGATAGGCTGTGCCCGCCGCGAGCATCTGGCCGATCACTTCCTTGTAGCGCATTATCCGCTGCGTCTGGAAATAAGGCCCTTCGTCGTGATCGAGGCGCAGCCAGCGCATGCCGTCGAGGATGGCCTGCACGGCCTCGGGCGTCGAGCGCGCGATGTCGGTGTCCTCGATGCGCAGGACGAACTGTCCGACATGGCGGCGGGCGTAGGCCCAGGCGAACAGCGCCGTGCGCGCGCCGCCGATGTGGAGATAGCCCGTGGGACTGGGGGCGAAGCGGGTACGTACCCTCATGGAAGAAGAAGGGGTGCGCCGTACGCACCCCTCATCGCTGCAAAACAGGCCCGGCTTATTTCTTGGCGGTCTTTTTCTTGCCCGCGACAGCGGCCTTGAAGCCGGCACCGGCCGTGAAGCGCGGCACGGTGGTCGCGGCAATCTTCAGTTTCTCGCCGGTCTTGGGGTTGACGCCCGTGCGGGCGGCACGCTTGGCCGCCTTGAAGGTGCCGAAACCGACCAGCGTCACGGCATTGCCCTTGGCCACCGATTTGACGACGGCGTCGATCATCGCATCCAGCGCCTTGCCGGCAGCGGCCTTGCTGATGTCGGCTTCCTTGGCGGCAACTTCGACGAGATCCCCTTTGTTCATGTTCGTTTGCTCCTCAAGTTGAAAGGCTAAATTGCCGAAACCATTCTAACTGGATAAGCGGCCCCGGCGTCAAGGGGTTGCGAAGAAATCTGTGCCCAGCCCTTCCCGAACGGCCGGAAGGTTCGACCGGGTTTATGCCTATAATCGGATCGAGGGTGCCTTCCCGCCGCCCAGCAGCAGGAGATCGTCGGATGCTTTTCATTCTTTACTACGTTGTCGCCATCACGATTCTGGTGCTGCACTTCACCGGCTTCCTCGCCCGCCACAATCTCGAATGGCTGGTGCTCGTCCTCGCGGTGACCGTCTTCCCGGCCGTCATCTACCTCTAGCAGGTCTTGGCCACCAGGGCTTTCACGCCTTCGGCATCCGCGTCCATGACGATGACGCGCTGCGGCAAATCC
>CAZZFN010000018.1:0-24300 GCA_964653505.1 uncultured Methyloversatilis sp. | reverse complement strand
AGACCATGCGGCGCGTCACCTGCAGCAGCGCCGAGGCATCCGAGGCGGCGTAGTGTCCGTCTTCGCCCAGCCCCAAGAGCAGCGGCGCGCCCTGGCGGGCCACTACGAGGGCGTCCTCGCCCTCCTTCAGCACGGCAATGGCATAGGCGCCGACCAGCCGCCGCGTGGCGCGTTGCACCGCCTCGAACAGGCCGGCGCCGGACGTCAGCGTCTCCTGGATCAGGTGGGCGATCGCTTCCGTGTCGGTGTCCGAGGTGAAGGCATAGCCCTTGCCCGCGAGTTCCTGCTTGATCTCGGCGTAGTTCTCGATGATGCCGTTATGGACGACGGCCAGTCCGCCCGAGACGTGGGGATGCGCATTGCGCTCGCTGGGCGCGCCGTGCGTCGCCCAGCGCGTGTGGGCGATGCCGAGCTCGGCCGACCGGCCTTCGGCCCGAGCCGCCAGCTCGGCGACGCGGCCGACGCTGCGCAGGCGCTGCAGCTGCGGATCGAGGTAGGCCAGACCGGCGGAGTCGTAGCCGCGGTATTCGAGCTTCTTCAGTCCTTCGACGACAACCGGGACGATGTTGCGTGTTGCGACCGCCGCGACGATGCCGCACATGAGTCAGCCAATCTGCGCTTGTTGCATCGATCTTGTTGCCAGCCAGCGCTCGAACGAGCGCTGACTTTCGCCCGATCGTTTGCCCAGCAACAACCCCTCTGCACCGACATCTTCGTCGAGATCGTCCCAATGAATGCCGATGCCGGGGCCAATCAACCGCCAGTTCGAGCGCTCCGCGGGCGTCGCATGACTGATGCGCGGAAACCAGCATAGCGGCGCCGTCAATGTACGCCCGTCCTCCAGTTCGACGATCAGGGATTCGTCCGTAATCGACACTCCCTGAATGTTGGGAACGGCAAACTCAGTCTGCGAAATAATCATTCCATGCCTCCGCGAAAACGTCGCGATGTGCGCGCACCAGCGACTCGAGTTTCGTCAATTCGGGCCGTCCGAAACCCATGCTGTATTGCAGACGAATTGGCGCAAGCCAGAATTTCGCCAGCATTCTTTCCCGTTCGACGTGAATGTGCAAGGGCTCATCCCTGTCGCCAGAGAAAAAGAAGAAGCGATAGGGCCCCAACAAAAGAACCGTGGGCATGGCGATGGCCTATTTCTTCTGTTTGACGGGACGTTTCCAGCCCGCGATGGAGATCTGTTTGGGACGCGAGACCGTCAGCTGGTCCGGCGGCGCATCCCGGGTGAGCGTGGTGCCGGC
Organism: uncultured Methyloversatilis sp.; assembly: GCA_964653505.1. Classification (GTDB taxonomy): domain Bacteria; phylum Pseudomonadota; class Gammaproteobacteria; order Burkholderiales; family Rhodocyclaceae; genus Sulfuricystis. The sequence continues at coordinate 23,044 of CAZZFN010000018.1, read as the reverse complement.
GCCCAGGGTGGCGCCGCGGCCAACGGTCACCGGCGCGACCAGCTGGGTGTCGGAGCCGATGAACACATCGTCCTCGATCACCGTGCGATGCTTGTTCGCGCCGTCGTAGTTGCAGGTGATGGCGCCCGCGCCGATATTGACGCGGCGGCCCACCGTGGCATCGCCGACGTAGGCGAGGTGGTTCGCCTTCGAATGCGCGGCGATGGTCGAGTTCTTCACCTCGACGAAGTTGCCGATATGCACATCCTCGGCCAGCACCGTGCCCGGACGCAGGCGGGCGAAAGGCCCGACCACGCTGCCCGGCCCCACGACCGCATCCTGGATCACGCAGTTCGCATGGATGCGCGCCCCGTCGCCCAGTGCGACGCGGCCCTCGAAGACGCAATTGACGTCGATGAACACGTCGCGCCCGCAGACCAGCTCGCCGCGGATGTCGATGCGGTCGGGATCCGCCAGGGTCACGCCCTGTTCCATCAGGGCATCGGCGAGATTGCGCTGATGGATGCGTTCGAGGCGGGCCAGCTGGTTTTTGCTGTTCACCCCCTCGGTTTCCCAATCCGCGTCCGCATGCGCAGTCGCCACCGGCAGGCCCTCGGCCACGGCCAGGGCCACGATGTCGGTCAGGTAATACTCGCCCTGGGCATTGCGGTTGCTCAAGCTGGGCAACCAGCGGGCGAGCGCCGCGCCGGGCGCGACGAGAATGCCGGTGTTCACCTCGCGGATCAGCCGTTCCGCGTCGTCGGCATCCTTTTCCTCGACGATGCGCGTCACCTTGCCATCCACCCGCACGATGCGGCCGTAACCGTGCGGGTCATCGAGATGGGCGGTCAGCAGCCCCAGGCTGTCGTCTCCGGCCGCCTCGATCAGGCGCTGCAAGGTGGCGGGGCGGATGAGCGGCACATCGCCGTAGAGCACGAGAACGGGCGCCGTCCGGCCAGCGCCGACTTTTGCCGCCAGCCGGGGTAAGGCCTGCATGACGGCATGGCCGGTGCCCTGCTGGGGTTCCTGTTTCGCCCAGAGCAGATCGGGCGCGGCCAGCGCCTCGGGCACGGTCTCGCCCCCATGGCCATAGACGATGCAGAGGGTTCTCGCACCCAGCCCGCGCGCCGTGTCGATGACATGCGCGAGCATGGGTTTGCCGGCGAGGGGGTGGAGCACCTTGGGCAGGGCGGAGCGCATGCGCTTGCCCTGGCCCGCCGCGAGAATGACGACGTCAAGCATGCTGGCTCACCGCGGCAGCGTGCTCGAACCCATGAGGAAGGCATCGACCGCGCGCGCGCACTGGCGGCCTTCGCGGATCGCCCACACCACCAGCGACTGGCCGCGCCGCATGTCGCCGGCCGCGAACACCTTGTCCAGGTTCGTCCGGTAATCCTCGGTCGAGGCAGCGACGTTGCCGCGCGCATCCCTGGCCACGCCGAAGGCATCGAGCAGTGCGGCGACCGGATGAACAAAGCCCATCGCCAGAAAAACCAGATCGGCCTCGATCTCGAACTCGGAGCCGGGAATCTCCTGCATCTTGCCCCCGCTCCAGTCTAGGCGCACGCAGCGCAAGGCCTTGAGCCGGCTGCTCTCGCCCAAGAAGGCTTTCGTCGCCACCGACCAGTCGCGCGTGCAGCCCTCTTCATGCGAGGAGGATGTCCGCAACTTCGTGGGCCAGTAGGGCCAGACCAGCGGCTTGTTTTCCCGCTCGGGAGGCTGCGGCAGCAGCTCGAACTGGGTCACCGAGGCCGCGCCGTGGCGGTTGGCGGTGCCCACGCAATCGGAGCCGGTATCGCCGCCGCCGATGACGACCACATGCTTGCCGCGCGCGTCGATCGGGTTTTTTGCGCCGCCCGCCACTTCCCGGTTCTGCGGGATCAGGAATTCGAGCGCAAAATGCACACCGGCCAGATCGCGGCCCGGAATCGGCAGATCGCGCGGCATCTCGGCGCCGCCGGCAAGAATCACGGCATCGAAATCCGCCGTCAGCCGCGCCGCGGGAAGCACCTTGACGGCCTCGTTGGCCACCCCCCTGGGAACTCCGGCGCCCACCAGGGTATTCAGGCGGAATTGGACGCCCTCCGCAGCGAGTTGCGCGATGCGCCAGTCGATGAGGCGCTTGTCGAGCTTGAAATCGGGGATGCCGTAGCGCAGCAGGCCACCCACGGCGTCGTTTTTCTCGAACACGGTGACGGCGTGCCCGACGCGCGCCAGCTGCTGGGCGGCGGCCAGACCCGCCGGGCCGGAACCGACGATGGCCACCTGCTTGCCGGTTTTTTTCGTGGCCGGGCGAGGAACGACCCAGCCGTTCTCGCCGGCCTTGTCGATGATGGCGCGCTCGAGCGACTTGATGCCGACCGCATCGGCATTGATGCCCAGCGTGCACGCCGCCTCGCAGGGCGCGGGGCAGATGCGCCCGGTCATTTCGGGGAAATTGTTGGTCGCGTGCAGGATCTCGATGGCCGCGCGCCAATCGCCTCCGACGACGGCGTCGTTGAAATCGGGAATGTTGTTGTTGACCGGGCAGGCGTTGTTGCAGAAGGGAATGCCGCAATCCATGCAGCGCGCGCCCTGCACCCCGGCCTGGTCGTCGGTCAGGTGCGGGACGAATTCCCGGTAGTGGGCGAGCCGCGACTCGACGGCCTCGTAGCCCTCGGACTGGCGTTCGAATTCGAGAAAACCGGTGGGCTTGCCCATCATGCGGCCTTTCTTTGCTGCGCCGCGGCGATCTCCTTGAGCGCACGGCGATACTCGTTCGGGAACACCTTGACGAACTGGCCCCGGACACGTTCCCAGTCGGCGAGGATGCGCCGCGCCGTCTCGCTGCCGGTCAGGGCATGATGCCGTTCGATCAGGGACTTGAGCAGATCCTCGTCCGCCTGGCCCCGATGGCGCGTGCCATCGTCGGGCTGTTGGGCGGCGGGCAGCACCTTGTCGAGCGTCACCTGGGCGAGATTGCAGCGTTTGGCGAAGCGGCCGCCCTCTGCGCTGTCGTCCAGCACATAGGCGATGCCGCCGCTCATGCCCGCCGCGAAATTCCGGCCGGTCTGTCCCAGCACCACGACGGTGCCGCCGGTCATGTATTCGCAGCAGTGGTCGCCGGCCCCCTCGACCACGGCGGTGGCCCCGGAATTGCGAACGCCGAAACGCTCGCCCGCCACGCCGCGGAGGAATACCTCGCCGTCGATGGCCCCGTAGAGCACCGTGTTGCCGACGATGATGTTTTCATGGGGAGCGCCCTTGAACTCGGGGGGCGGTTTGACGACGATCCTGCCGCCGGAGAGGCCCTTGCCGACATAGTCGTTGGCCTCGCCGGTCAATTCGAGCGCGATGCCGCGTGCCAGAAAAGCCCCGAAGCTCTGGCCGGCGGTTCCGGCCAGCCGCACCTGGATGCTCCCGTCCGGCAGGCCGGCGTGGCCGTAACGCCGGGCCACCTCGTAGGAAAGCATCGTGCCGACCGTGCGGTTGAGGTTCCTGACGCAGGCCTCCAGCGTCACCGGTTTTTGGTCTTCCAGGGCGGGATGCGCCTGTTCGACGAGCTGGCGATCGAGCGCCCGGTCGATGCCGTGATCCTGGGTTTCGCCGTGCAGGCGCGCCACGTCCGACGGCACGTTGGGCATGTAGAAGATGCGCGAGAAATCGAGGCCGCGCGCCTTCCAGTGATGGATGCCCTTCTTCATGTCGAGCAGGTCGGAGCGGCCGATCAGGTCATCGAAGCGCCGCACGCCCATCTCGGCCATCAGCCGGCGCGCCTCCTCGGCCACGAAGAAGAAATAGTTGACGACGTGCTCGGGCTGGCCGGTAAACCGCTTCCTGAGCACCGGATCCTGGGTCGCCACCCCCACCGGACAGGTGTTGAGATGGCACTTCCTCATCATGATGCAGCCCTCGACCACCAGGGGCGCCGTGGCGAAGCCGAATTCGTCCGCACCGAGCAGGGCGCCGATGACGACATCCCGTCCGGTCTTCATCTGGCCATCGACCTGGACTCGCACACGGCCGCGCAGGCGGTTGAGCACCAGCGTCTGCTGGGTTTCGGCCAGACCCAGTTCCCAGGGCGAGCCGGCATGCTTGACGGAGGAAATCGGCGAGGCGCCCGTGCCGCCGTCGTGCCCGGCGATGACGATGTGGTCGGCCTTGGCCTTCGAAACGCCGGCGGCCACCGTGCCCACCCCCACTTCCGACACCAGCTTGACCGAAACGGACGCCTGCGGATTGGCGTTCTTGAGGTCGTGGATCAGCTGGGCGAGATCCTCGATGGAGTAGATGTCGTGGTGCGGCGGCGGCGAGATCAGGCCGACCCCCGGCACCGAATGACGCAGATAGCCGATGTAGTCGGACACCTTGTGGCCGGGCAGCTGGCCGCCCTCGCCGGGCTTGGCGCCTTGCGCCATCTTGATCTGGATCTGGTCGGCATTGGCCAGATATTCGGCGGTGACGCCGAAGCGCCCGGAGGCCACCTGCTTGATGGCCGAGCGCAGGCTGTCGCCCTCCTTAAGCGGGATGTCGCGCTCGATACGGTTCATGCCGACCACACTGCCCAGCGTCCGGCCAGAGCCGACTTTCTCGAAGCGGCGCGGATCCTCGCCGCCTTCGCCGGTGTTGGATTTGCCGCCGATGCGGTTCATGGCGATGGCGAGCGTGCTGTGCGCCTCGGTGGAAATCGAACCGAGCGACATCGCGCCGGTGGCGAAGCGCTTGACGATCTCGCCGGCGGGCTCGACCTCGTCGAGCGGCACGGGCGGGCCGGCCGGGCGGATCTCGAACAGGCCGCGCAGGGTCATGTGGCGGCGGCTCTGATCGTTGATGATTTCCGCATACTCGCGGTAGGTCTCGTATTTCCCGGCGCGCGTGGCGTGCTGTAGCTTGGCGATGGCGTCGGGGGTCCACATGTGCTCTTCGCCGCGCACCCGGAAGGCATATTCGCCGCCGATGTCGAGCGCAGCGGCGAGCAGCGGATCGTTGCCGAAGGCCGCCGCATGGACGTTGAGGGCCTCGATCGCAACCTCCTTGAGGCCGATGCCCTCGATGCGGGTGGGCGTGCCGGTGAAGTAGCGCGCGACGAATTCGGACGACAGCCCGACCGCCTCGAAGATCTGGGCGCCGCAGTAGGACTGGTAGGTGGAGATGCCCATCTTGGACATGACCTTCATCAGGCCCTTGCCGATGGCCTTGATGTAGCGCTTCTGGCAATCCTCTACGGACGAGGCGCCGGGCCAGCCCGGCGCGGCCGCGGCGATGCTCTCGAAGGCCATCCAGGGGTGGATCGCCTCGGCGCCGTAACCGGCCAGCAGCGCGCAGTGGTGGGTCTCGCGGGCGTCGCCGGTTTCCACGATCAGGCTGCAGTGGGTGCGCTGCCCCACGCGCACCAGGTGCTGATGCACCGCGGAGCAGGCCAGCAGCGAGGGAATCGGTGCGCGCACGGCGTCGACGGCGCGATCGGAGAGAATGATGATCGAATAACCTTCGCCCACCGCGCGCTCGGCGCGCAGGCAGACCTGATAGACCGCCTCGCTCATCCCCGCCGGGCCGCCGGCAGCCGGCGTGGCGATATCGACGATCTTGGCCCGGAAGGTGCCGCGTGTGAGTTTGTCGATCTCCTTGAGCTTGGCCATTTCCGCAGGGGCCAGGATCGGCTGATGCACCTCCAGTCGCGGGGTCGGCTCGGTTTCATGAACCCCCAGGAGGTTCGGGTTGGGGCTCACCAGCGACACCAGCGACATGACGATTTCCTCGCGGATGGGGTCGATGGGCGGGTTGGTCACCTGGGCGAACAACTGCTTGAAGTAGTGGAACAGGGGCTTGTTCCGGTTCGAGAGCACGGGCAGGGGGCTGTCGTTGCCCATCGAGCCGGTGGCTTCCTCGCCGTTCATGGCCATCGGTTCGAGAACGAACTTGAAGTCCTCCTGGGAATAGCCGAAGGCCTGCTGCAGGTCGAGCAGGGGCGCGCCGAGCGTCTCGCGGCGGGCCGCCGCCGGCATGTCATCGACGTAATGGCGCGACTTCTCGATCCACTGTCGGTAGGGTTTGGCCGCGGCCAGCCGCTGCTTGACATCGGCATCGTCGATGATGGCGCCGCGTTCCAGATCGATGAGGAGCATCTTGCCCGGCTGCAAACGCCATTTCTTGACGATGCGCTCCTGCGGGATCGGCAGCACGCCGGCTTCCGACGCCATCACGACGAGATCGTCGTCGGTCACCAGGTAACGCGCCGGTCGCAGGCCGTTGCGGTCGAGGGTGGCGCCGATCTGCCGGCCGTCGGTGAAGGCCACGGCGGCCGGGCCGTCCCAGGGCTCCATCAGCGCCATGTGGTATTCGTAGAACGCCCGGCGGTCCTCGTCCATCAGCGCATTGCCCGCCCAGGCTTCCGGAATCAGCATCATCATGGCGTGGGCCAGGCTGTAGCCGCCCATCACCAGAAGTTCGAGGGCGTTGTCGAAGCTCGCCGAATCGGATTGCCCGTCGTAGATGAGCGGCCAGATCTTCTGCAGATCCTCGCCGAACAGGGGCGAGGAGATGTTGTGCTCGCGTGCGCGAATCCAGTTCACGTTGCCGCGCAGCGTGTTGATCTCGCCGTTGTGGGCGATCATGCGAAACGGGTGGGCGAGATCCCAGGTCGGGAAGGTGTTGGTCGAGAAGCGCTGATGCACCAGCGCGAGCGCCGAGACGAAGCGCTCGTCCGCCAGGTCCAGATAATAGCTGCCGACCTGGTCGGCCAGCAGCATGCCCTTGTAGACGACGGTGCGCGTGGACATCGAGGGCACATAGAACATCTTGCCGTCGGGCAGTTTGAGGGCCTGGACGCGGTGGCCCGCCTCCTTGCGGATGATGTAGAGCTTGCGTTCGAGCGCATCCGCGTCGGCCGCATCCGTCCCGCGGCCGATGAAGACCTGGCGGATCGTCGGCTCGATGTCCCGTGCCGCCTGCGCCAGACCCTCGCTCCGGCAGGGCACGTCGCGCCAGCCCAGGAGTTCCTGGCCCTCGTAGCGGATGGTGCGCTCGATGGCGGCTTCGCAGGCGCGCCGGCTCTCGGAATTGCGCGGCAGGAATATCATGCCGACGCCATACTCGCCGACAGCCGGCAGATGCACGCCGCGCGCGGCCATCTCCGCGCGGAAGAAGGTATCGGGAATCTGGGTCAGGATGCCCGCGCCGTCGCCCAGCAGCGGATCGTAGCCGGTCGCCCCGCGATGCTCGAGATTCCTGAGAATCTGCAGGCCCTGCGCGACGATGGCGTGGCTTTTTCGGTTCTTGATGTGGGCGATGAAGCCGACGCCGCAAGCGTCGTGCTCGTGGGCGGGGTCATACAGACCCTCGCGGCGCGCATGTTCCATGGTCCGGTTCCTGAAGATACAGCCATCGAAAAGCCGGGGCTGGATCGCCCCGGCCTGCCTGCAACAGGCGAACCGCGAAATATACTGTGATTCCCCGCCCCTCTCAAGAAAACGAAGGGCCGCCCCGAGTTTTCTTGCCCCTTGAGGGGAGAAACGAGCGCAGCGAGTTTTTCGGGGTGGGATCTATAACACCTCCCGGGCGGGGGAATCGCCGTCAATAGACCCCCTGGGAGGTCATTGCATCGGCAACCTTGACGAAGCCGGCGATGTTCGCTCCGGCAACATAGTTGACGAAGTCGCCCTGTGCGCCGTAACGGACGCAATTGGCGTGGATATCGCGCATGATGCGGCGCAACTGGGCATCCACCTCGGCACGCGGCCACGGCAGGCGCTGGGCGCTTTGCGTCATCTCCAGGCCGGAGGTGGCCACCCCGCCCGCATTCGCCGCCTTGCCCGGGCCGTAGAGGATGCGCGCGTCGAGAAAGACATGCACCGCATCCAGATCGGAAGGCATGTTGGCTCCCTCGGCCACACACTTGACGCCGTTCTTGACGAGCTCGCGCGCATCGCGGCCGTCGATCTCGTTTTGGGTCGCGCAGGGCAGGGCGATGTCCACCGGGACGCCCCAGGGCTTCTTGCCGGCCTCGTACCTGAGGCCGAACTTTTCCGCATACTCGACAACGCGGCCGTAGCGGTTGTTCTTGATGTCCATGAGGGCGTCGAGCTTCTCGCGGGTAAAGCCGGCCTCGTCGATGACGGTGCCGTTCGAATCCGAGCAGGTCACCACCTTGCCGCCCAGTTCGAGCACTTTCTCGATCGCATACTGCGAAACATTCCCCGAGCCGGAGACCGACACGCGCATCCCTTCGATGCTCATGTTCCTGCGCGCCAGCTGTTCCTGCACGAAGTAGATCAGCCCGTAACCGGTCGCTTCGGGACGGATCAGGCTGCCGCCAAAGGACAGGCCGCGCCCCGTGAACACGCAGGACGCATTGTTCGACAGCTTCTTCATCATGCCGGCCATGAAGCCCACTTCGCGCCCCCCCACCCCGATGTCGCCGGCCGGCACGTCGGTGTCGGGACCGAGGTGGCGATACAGCTCGACCATCAGCGCCTGGCAGAAACGCATCACCTCGCTGCGGCTTTTTCCCTTCGGATCGAAATCCGAGCCGCCCTTGCCGCCGCCCATCGGCAGCGTCGTCAGGGCATTCTTGAAGGTCTGCTCGAAGGCGAGAAACTTCAGGATCGACAGATTGACCGAGGGATGGAAACGCATGCCGCCCTTGAACGGTCCGATCGCGGCGTTGTGCTGGATGCGAAAGGCGCGGTTCACATGGCTCTCGCCCTTGTCGTCGGTCCACGCGACACGGAACTGGATCACCCGCTCGGGTTCGACCAGGCGTTCCAGCAAGGCGGCATCGGCGTAATGGGGATTGGCGACGATGAAGTCCCACAGGCTCCCCATCACCTCCTGCACGGCCTGGAGGAACTCCGGTTGATTCGGATCTCTGGCCCGCACGTAATCCATGAAATCGGACAGGCTGTTGTATCTCATGCGTTTCTCCCTTGCCAATTTGTTGTTCGCTACGGTGTTGTTCGCTACGGTGTGATTCGCCGACGTCGAGTCAGGACGCCTGCCCCGACGGGGTGCGGGCGACTATACCCGGCCGCAGCAAAAGCTGCAACGAGGGCAGGGGCATGAGTCCGCCCCGAAAGCCCTATGCGACGACGGTCACTTTCTGCCGCTCGGTATCCGCATACAGCGCAGTTCCCGCAGCGAGGTCGATGACATGGATCGCCTGTTCGTACTGGCGCGCCTCGGGGATCAGCGCGCACAGCAGGTTGGGTTGGGAGAGGATGCCCGCCTCGTCCAGACGGTTGTCCGGGCGGCCCGGAAACAGCGCGAAGTAGAGCATGTCCGCCTCGATCAACTCGTTGAGGAAATGCGTGCCGAGCGAGGCATCGGGAACGAGATTGTCGTTCATGGCGACGATTTCTCCCAACGCCGTCACCCGGTTGATCTCGTTGAAGCTCACCGGCAGCCCGAGCCAGGGGTCGCGCGTACCCCAGCGGCCGGGGCCCAACGCCAGGAGCTTGCGTCCGGCGCTGGCCTGGTTGATCGCCCCGACCAGCCGGGCGACGGCCAGGCGCTCGTGCTGGTTCATCGCCCCGTAGCGCGACTTGACGACATACACGAGCCGGTCGGGATGGACGATGCGGCTGGGGCCGATCACCGCCCCGCGGGCTTCGATCAGGCGCGGCCGATCCCGCGGCGGGGCAAGATCCAGGTTGCCGTCGACGCTGCGTACCTGCAGGGGACGGCATTGCAGCAGGTTGATGCGATAGAGGTTCCCCGGCAGCATGTTGAGCGCAAACTCGATCTCCACCGGGTGGCGATAGGCCGACTGCAGCTGCTCCAGCATCTCCCGCAGGTGGGCGACGAAACCGGTCCGGGACAGCAGGGGGTCGAAGGTCAGAAATGCCGGGCCGCCGGGATTTTCCCGCGTGGCGAAACTGTCGAGGGGATAGTCGGGCGAGGCCGCGACGATCTCCTCGAAGGGGCGGCTCACCACCCGGTTGCTTTCCAGATCGAGGGCGTCCATGCGCCGCTGGGCGTGCCGGGCGATCTCCCCGAAGCTGGTCTCGGGGCGCAACTCGGGCGCATTCAGGGCCACCAGCCGGGTGTAGTCGTCGTCGCTCCTGTCGACGGCGCGCGTCCCCAGTCCGGCCACCAGGCGCACCACGCCGGCGCGCATGTCGATGCGCGCATTCCACGGATAAGGATTCACCGACAGGCCGACCCCGGCCGCATGCGGATGGAAATACCGTCCGCCGACCGTTCCCGAAACGCGCATGATCAGCAGCGCCATCTGCTCGGTTTCCCCCAGCAGATGGCGGCGCTGGCGATAGCGCAGGGCCGCTTCTCCAAGGCTGCTGGCATACACGCGGCGCACCGCATCGAGCAGCTCGGCCAGGCGCTTTTTCCAGGGGCCCCGGTTGGCGCAGAACACGCTGTCGTACTGGCCGGCGAAGGCGTTGCCGTACCGGTCTTCCAGCTTCGAGCTGGAGCGCACGATGTAGGGCCACTCGCCGAAATAATCGAGCATGCCCTCGAACTGGCGCAGGATGGCCGGCGAGAAGGCGCCGGCCATCACCCGCTCGCGGGCGATGGCCACTTCGTCGAGGAATCCGGCTGTCATGCGCTGGCGCTGCCGGATCCACCACAGGTCGTTGTGCACCAGAAAGGTGTCATACACCTCGGTGCCGACATAGAAGGAATCGTGCGCCTCCAGGCAGGCGTGCAGCTCGGGCGCATTCTTGCGCAGGACGGCACGGGCCAGCAGCATTCCCAGGGCCTTGCCGCCGATGGTGCCGCAGCCGATCATGCGGGAGCGCACCGCCAGGAGATCGTCGAGCGCGAGATATTCGTCGATCAGCAAGGACATGGCCGGATCCTGGGCGAACAGGAGCTGGCTCAGGCCGGCGCAGCAATCGTATTCGTTCGGATCGGGATAGCCCGCGCGGCGAGCATTGGCCACCGCCCTGGCCTGCGCGAACAGGGTATGCCAGTGGCTGACGGCCGGCTGATCCTCCAGCCCCGGCCACTGCGACGCGGCGAGAATCTCCGAAACGGTGCCGCTGTCGCGCACCGGCCGAAACTGGTCGCCCGCCTCCCAGGCGTGGATCAGGTTCATCGCCGCCGCCGAGCGGTGTTGCACCTTGACCGGACGGATGTAAAGCCGCTCGCGGCAGTGAAAGACGTCGAGGAGGAACTGGGTGGTTTCGGTGATAACCCCGATGCCCGCCGGGGAGTGACGGTGGCGACGAACGGCGAAATAGGTGACCGTGTCCAGATCGTAGAGCCGGGGGCAGGTCAGCTTGAAGAAATTGCCCATCATGCGATCCGACTTCCAGGCTTCGGCCAGACTCGACAGGCAGTCGAACACGTAAAGCGTTTCGCGTCCGGCGGCCTCGATCGCGGCATGCAGATCGTCGATGAAGGCGTCGAAGCCCCGCAACGGGTCCAGGCGGTGGGTCTCGACGCCCGTCAGCAGGGGCGGGTGATCGGCAAAGCGGAAATAGATCAGGCGGCGATCGCCGGCGCGGGCCGCCGCCGCATAGGGCTTCACCAGGGCCTGATATTCGGCCATCGACTCGATCTGCCAGACGATGTTGTCGCCCGGCCGCACGCCGGACAAAACCGCGTCGAGTCCCGCCAGGCCGGTCGATGGGCTATACGCGGCGGCACTCATCTAGGTTTCGTCGATGACGAAAAGCCGCCGATGCTCCTTGGCCGCATAGCGATCCGTCATGCCGGCGATGTAATCCGCCACCACGCGCAACGTGCCTTCTGCGGCGGCTTTTTCCTGATACGGCTCGGGCAGCAGGCGCACATCGTCGGCAAACGCGGCGAACAGGTCGCGCACGATGCGGCGCGCCCTGCTGGTCATGCGCACCACCTTGTGATGCCGGTAAAGACGGGTGTGCAGGAAATGCTTGAGGGCGCGATTGTCTGCGGCCATCGGCGCCGAAAATCCGACCAGCGGCGGGGCCGCCGTAACGTCGGCCGCCGTGACGACGCCCTGTTGCGCAATTCTTTTTCTCGTTTCGGCCAGCAGGTCGGTGACCTGAGCATCGATCATGCGCCGCACGGTTTCGTGGATCAGGCGCCGCCCCGCCAGAAGCGGGAACTCGGCGCGCGCCTGCCCGGCATGGCGTGCGAACAGGCCGACCCCCCCGATCTCCTCGAGCCCGATCAGGCCGGAACGCAGGCCGTCGTCGACGTCGTGATTGTTGTAGGCAATCTCGTCGGCCAGGTTGCAAATCTGCGCCTCGAGCGTGGGACGCCGGTCGGCGAGGAAACGCTCCGCCACGGGGCCAAGTTCGCGCGCCCGGGCCGGCGCACAGTGTTTGAGGATGCCCGCGCGCGTCTCGAACATCAGATTCAGGCCGTCGAAGGCGCCATAGCGCTCCTCCAGCTTGTCGACGATACGCAGGGATTGCAGGTTGTGCTCGAAGCCGCCATGCTCGGCCATGCACTCGTCGAGCGCATCCTGGCCGGCGTGGCCGAAGGGCGTGTGGCCGAGATCGTGCGCCAGGGCGATGGCTTCGGTCAGGTCGTCGTTGGCCCCCAGCGCGCGGGCGATCGAGCGGGCGATCTGGGCCACCTCGATCGAATGCGTCAGACGGGTGCGGAACAGGTCCCCCTCGTGGTTGACGAAGACCTGGGTCTTGTACTCCAGGCGCCGAAAGGCCGTGGAATGGACGATGCGATCCCGGTCGCGCTGGAACTCGCCGCGCGTCTTGGGCCGGGGTTCCGGGTGGACGCGGCCGCGCGAACGGGTTTCATCGACGGCGTAGGAAGCCAGCTCAGGCACAGCAGGTCTCGATGGCCGCGCGGATCTCGGTCTCGGCGGCGCCGGCCCAGGTCACCGCTTCGCCCAGGCGCTTGAGCAGCACCAGCCGCAGCCGGCCGGCAATCACCTTCTTGTCGTGCCCCATCAGGTCGATGTAGCGATCCGCGCCCAGCGCGGGGCCGGTCACCGGCAGTCGGGCGCGCAGCAACAGTGCGCGCACGCGTTCCACCTCCTTGTCGGACAGCCAGCCCAGCCGCCGCGACAGTTCGCAGGCCATCATGGTTCCGGCGGCGACGGCTTCGCCGTGCAGCCAGTTGCCGTAGCCGGCGCCGGTCTCGATGGCGTGGCCGAAGGTATGGCCGAGGTTGAGCAGGGCGCGCCCGCCTTCCTGCGCGGTTTCAAGCTCGTCGGCCGCGACGACTTCCGCCTTGTTGGCGCAGGAGCGCTCGATGGCCACCGTCAGGGCCTCGGGGTCCCGCGCCATGAGCCGATCCAGGTGGGCCTCGATCCACGCCAGGAACGGCAGATCGCGGATCAGGCCATACTTGATCACCTCGGCCAGACCGGCCGACAGTTCCCGGTCGGGAAGCGTCTTCAGGGTGTCGGTGTCGGCCACCACCAGACGCGGCTGCCAGAAGGCGCCGATCATGTTCTTGCCGCGCGGGTGGTTGATGCCGGTTTTCCCCCCCACCGAGGAATCGACCTGGGCCAGCAGCGTGGTCGGCATCTGGATGAACGGCACGCCGCGCTGGTAGGTCGCCGCGGCAAAACCGGCCAGATCGCCGATCACCCCGCCTCCCAGCGCGACGATCGGCGTGCTGCGGTCGCAGCGCTGCGCCAGCAGGTGATCGTAGATTCTGTCCAGCGTGGCCCCGTTCTTGAAGCTCTCGCCGTCCGGCAGCACCAGGGCCGTCGTGTCGGCGCCGACTTTGGCGATGGCGGCGCATACGCGCTCGAGATAGAGCGGCGCGACGACTTCGTTGGAAACGATGCAGACCCGTCTGCCGAGGAGCGGGGCGCGTTCGGCCCAGGCGGTCTCGCTCAGGCCGGGGCCGATCAGGATCGGGTAACTGCGTGCGCCGAGGTCGATGGTCAGTGTCTGCATGATGGGGATAGCGCCTGCTTGATCTCGTCCGCCAACGCTGCTGCGTCGCACCCGGCTTCGACCACCAGATCGGCCACTTCGCGATAGAGCGGATCGCGCCGCTCGACCAGTTGCCGGATTCTTGCGAACGGGTCGCCGACCTGCAACAGCGGCCGGCCGCGGTCGTTGCGGGTGCGCGCGTAAAGCAGGCCGGGGGACGCATGCAAATATACAACGCCCGCAGACGTCAGCAGGCGCGCGCGATTGATCGGGCTCAATACCACGCCGCCGCCCGTGGCCACCACCCGTCCTTTCCCGCCAGCCACCTCGGCAAGCAATTGCGCCTCGCGCTGGCGGAATCCCGCCTCGCCCTCGATCTCGAAAATCGTCGCGACGGAAACGCCCGTCCTGCGTTCGATTTCCTGATCGAGGTCGCAGAATTCCAGCCCGCGTTCCCTCGCCAGCCGCTTGCCCAGCGTCGTCTTGCCGGCCCCCATCATGCCGATGAGGAATATCGATGAAGTTTCGGCCGGTCCCTTAGTCAGATCCGAATCTGTATTAGCGCATCGCCAAAGCATTGTCGATGATCTTCGGCGTGAGCATCACGAGCAATTCGGATCGCTCTTCCACCTTGTTGCGATGCCGGAACAGGAAGCCGACATATGGCAGGTCGCCCAGGAACGGAACCCGGGTCGTGTCGTCCTTGTCTCTTTGCTGGTAGATGCCGCCGATCACGACCGTACCCCCGTTCTCGACGATCACGTCGGAAACGACCTCCTTGGTGGTGACCGTCCAGCCGAGAAACTGGCCCAGGAACTGGCCGAGATCGTTCTTCAGAACGGTGATGCGCATCATGACGCGGCCATCGGGTGTGATGTGGGGCGTCACCTTGAGCGAGAGAACCACCTCCTGGTAGGCCACCGAGGTGGCCCCCGCCGCCGTGGCGACCTGATAGGGAACGCGCACACCCTGCTTGATGACCGCTTCCTTCTGATCCATCGTCATCACGCGCGGGCTCGCGATGGTCTTGCTCTTGCCGTCGGCCTCGTTGGCCGAAAGCTCCAGAGTGAGCAGCTGCGTCTTGGCCGAGTTCATCAGGGTCAGCGCAAGCTGTCCGGCCGGGTTGGTCACCGGCAGGTTGACGAACTGGCTGTCGGCGAGCACCGGGGTGGGCACCTCGCGCGTGTAGGTTATTTCGGGCACGCCCGTGGTAGTGTTCTGACGGATGCTGGTGATGATGGCGGCGGCCGGATAGCCCACGTCGGGCAGGTGGGCGTAGGCGTCCCGGGTCGAACCGGCCAGACCGAAACGGAAACCGTGTCGTCCCAGTATCTTGTGCCCCTCGTTCAGGCCCTGGTGGTCGTGGCCGCCGATACGGACGCCCAGCGCCTTGGTGAAGTTGGTGTCGGCCTCGACGATGCGCGCCTCGATCAGCACCTGCTGGACCGGGCGGTCGATCTGCTTCAGCAGGCTGGCGATCATCTCCAGTTTGGTCGGCACGTCGAAAACGAAAACCTGGTTGGTACGCTTGTCGATCGTCACCGTTCCGGCCGGAGACAGAAAGCTGCCCGCTTTGCTCGCCGCCTTGTTCTCGCCGGCTTCCTGACCCTGCTTCTCGAGCATGGCGACGAAATCTTCCGCCTTCAGGTAATTCAGCTGGAACACTTCCAGGCGAAGCGGATCGGCGGCAACCGCCGACTCCCGCGCCTTCACCAACTGCTCGTCGCGCGCGACCAACTCGTCCTGCGGCGCGATCCAGATCACGTTGCCGTGCTTCCTCATGGCAAGATTTTTCTGCTGCAGGACGATATCGAGCGCCTGATCCCAGGGCACGTCGTTGAGCCGCAGGGAAACATTGCCGCCGACCGAATCGCTGATCACGATGTTGAAGTTGGTGATGTCGGCGAATACATGGAGCAGCTCGCGCAAGGGAATGTTCTGGAAATTCAGGGAAATCAGCTCGCCCTGATAGCCCTTGCGCGTCCCCTGGAACAGCTTGTTGGGGTCTTCCTTGACCGGCCGCACCTCGACGACGAACTGGTCGTCCGACTGGTAGGCGGTATGCTCCCAGAGACCGGTCGGGACGATTTCCATCATCACGCCATCGCCCTCCGTCCGGGTATTGACCGCCGTCACCGGCGTGCCGAAATCGACGACGTCGAGGCGCCGGCGCAGCGACTCGGGCAACTGGGTTTTCTTGAAATTCACCAGCAGGCGGGTCCCCCGCTGACTGACATCGATTGCCGTATCGCTGGAGGTGAGATCGACCAGGATTACCCCTGCGCCTTCCTTGTTGCGCCTGAACTGGACGTTGCGCAGCGCGCTTTCCAGCTGCCTTCCGCTCGGGGCGAAATGCTGGACCGCCGCGGTCGGCACGGCGGTTTCGGCATGTCCCTCGTCAAGCAGCGTGATCAGCAGGTGCTTGCCCTCGTTCCTCGCTTCGAAGCGCGAATTTCGCGCCAGGTTGAGCACCAGGCGCGAACGATCGCCGGCCTGGACCAGGCTGTAGCTGCGCAGGATGCCTTCATTGACGCTCTTGTTGCTATGCCCCAAACCGTTTTCGGTGGCCGGGAAATCGAAGACGATGCGCGCAGGATTGGCGATGGTGAAATTCGACGGGACGGCATCGAGCGCATTTCTCAGATCGAGCCGGACCACCGTGTTGCCGCCCGCCTTGCCGACGACCAGGGTATCGATGACGTTCGGTTTGCCGGCAGCATGGGCCGACGGGATCAGGGCAGCCAGGACAACCAGCAGGCACACCCGCCACATCTGTATCGTTTTCATTTCTTCGACTCCTTGCCCTGCCCGCCTTCCACGAGCTGCAGGGTCATCTGTCTTTCCATCCAGTCGGCAGTCTGGCCGCTGGGATCTTGCACGATCTCTTTGAGAACGATCTCGCTGTCCGTGATATCGACGATGCGGCCGAAATTCTGGCCCAGGTAATTCCCTTTTCTTACCTGATAGACGACCCCATCCACCTGCACCAGGGCATGCCTGGCCTTGCTGCCGGCCTTGGTCACCACACCGATGAAGTCGATGGTCTCGAGCGGAAAGCTTTCGAGCTGCTCCCGCGCACGGTCGAAATCGGGCCGGTTCGCGCCGCTGCCCTCCCTTCTTTCCGGTTCGATGCGCTGCGCACTGAATGGGTCCACCCGATCTGCCGCGTCATAGGCGACGACCGGGAAAGGTTTCAACTCCGGGAGCGGGGGAACGCCGCCCTTCAGATCGCGGGAAGACTCTTCCATCCATTGCTTGAGCTCGCCCTGCCCCCCGTCGCCGCAGGCGGTCAGCACGCTCAGCAGGGCCAGTCCGAGGATGAGCGCCCTCATTTTTGCGCCCCCTTGGCCTTTTCCTGCTTCTTGCGCGCCGCTATTTCCGCTTCGTCGAGATAGCGGAAGGTCTTGGCCGTGGTGGCCAGCACGAGCGTGTCGCCCGTTTTGCCCGGAGCGACGGCGATGTCGTTCAGGGTGACGATGCGCGGCAGTTTGGCGACGTCGCCGGCGAAGGCGCCGAAATCGTGATAGGAACCGGTCAGGTTGATCGTGATCGGCAACTCGGCGTAGAAGTCCTTCACCACCTCGGTCCCCGGGCGGAACAGTTCGAACTGCAGACCGCGGCCCAGGCCGGCCTGGTTGACATCCACCAGCAGGGATTCCATTTCCGCGGCGTTCGGCAACTGTTTGAGCAAGGCGCCGAAAGAGCGCTCGATCTCGACCAGCTGGCTGCGGTGCGCGTCCAGATTGACCGCCTGCCTCTTTTTCGTCAGCCAGTCCTCCTTGAGCTTAGCCTCCTCCTGCCGCTTGAGCTCGAGCACTTCATGCTGGCCGCGCCAGCCGAACCAGGCCGCCGCCGCCATCAGGGCGATAAATATGCCGGTCAGGATGACGATGCGCGGCGCCAACGGCCAGAGCCCGGGATCCTTCGGGTCCAGCGTCCTGAAATCTTCGGCGATCTGGCGAAAATCCACCCTCGGCAGATCGGGTCCGTTTTTTCCCGGTGTCATACCCAGTTTCCTCATCCGCCCACTCCGGCTGGTTTCGGCTTCTCCGGCTCGGCCGTCTGACGCGCGAAGAAGATGCTCATCGAGAACTCGCTCAGGCGACGTTTGGCCACCTGCGCCGCCTTGATCTCGATGAGAACCGGCCTCTCGAGCAGGGGGGACTGGTCGAGATTGTGCATCAGGGTCGAGACGCGCGCATTCGACTGGGCATAGCCGGTCAGCGTGATCTTCTGTCCCTCCTGCTTGATCGACTTGAGATATACCCCCGCGGGAAGTTGCCGCGCCAGCTCGTTGAACAGATGCACGGTCTCCGACCGATTGGCCTGCAAGGCCTCGATCACCTGCTTGCGCTGCAGGAGCGCCTCGGTTTGTTCCCGCAGCTTCCTGATTTCCGCAATCTGCTTGTCGAGCACGGCGATCTCGCCCTTGAGGAAGCGGTTCCTTTCTTCCTGGCGTTCGATCATGGCGTCGATCAGGCTGTAGCCGACCAGCCAGATGAGCAGCGACACCAGGGCGATCAAGGCCGCAAGCGCATAAAACTGCTGGCGCAATGCCTTGCGCTTCTCTTCGCGATGAGGCAGGAGATTGATGCGAATCAAGGGTCAAACCTCCGTAACGCCAGACCGCAGGCGACCATCAGCGCTGGCGCGTCGAGCATCAACTGCTTGGCCCGCACGCGCGGCGACAGGCTCATTTTCGCGAACGGATTCGCCATCGCGGTATCGATCTGCGTACGCTCGGAGACCACCTGCGCCACACCGGGCAACAACGCGCCACCCCCCATCAGCACCAGATGATCGACTTCGCTGTACTGGGTGGAGGTGAAGAAAAACTGCAGGGCGCGCGATATCTCGAGCGCAAGATTATCTAGGAATGGCCTGAGAATTTCGCTTTCGTAGTTTTCCGGCAGGGGACCGGTGCGCTTGAGGGCTTCCGCTTCTTCGAAGCCCATGCCGTAAGCCCGCACGATATCCTGGGTAAGCTGATTGCCGCCGAAAGCCTGCTCGCGGCTGTAGACCTGCTGCGCCCCGCGCAGGATGGTCACCTTCATGGCATTCGCGCCGATGTCGACCAACGCGAAGACCCGGTCATCGGTATTGCCTACGAACTGTTCGCGCACCAGCTCGAACGCGGCAAGCATGGCGTAGGACTCGACATCCATGACAACCGGCTTGAGCTTGGCCGCCTCGGCGCAGGCGACCCGATCTTCCACGCCCTCCTTGCGGGAGGCGGCAATCAGCACCTCCACCTCGTCGGGATCGGCCGGCGACGGACCGATCACCTGAAAATCCAGATTGACCTCTTCCAAGGCAAACGGAATGTACTGATTCGCCTCCGATTCGACCTGCACCTCCATCGCGGATTCCCGCAACCCGGCAGGCAGTATGATTTTTTTGGTGATCACCGCCGCCGTGGGCAGCGCCATTGCAACGTTTCTCGCCGACGTGTCGAGCCGTTTCCAGCAGCGCGCGATCGTTTCCGAAACTCCGTCATGATTGGAGATGTTGCCGTCCACCACCGCACCCTCGGGCAGCGGCTCGATGGCATAGCACTCCAACTGGTAATCCCCTCCGCGCCCGCCGGACAGCTCCACCATCTTGATGGAGGAGGAGCTGATGCTCAGCCCGACCAGCGCGCGCGCGCGAGGATTGAGGATCGAAAAATCGATATTCAAGAATATCCTTTTATAATCATGATATTAGACACGCTATCGATACTTCGGCTTAGATGCTATCAGCAAGCTTATCGGCTGTAAAGGAATTTTTTGAATAGTTCGCCCTCACAATTTGTTTTCCTGTTTCCGCCCAGCAACGGAATCAATCCCCGCCGGTCGTGTCGACTTTGAGCTGGGCCTATAATCCCGCGCCTTTCGGTTCGACTCGGAAGCCACCTCACAACCGCAGCCATGTTTCGCTGGATACTCCTGCCGATCGGCGCCATTCTGGGCGCACTGCTTGCAGCGTTGGCCCTGCTCGGCATCGTGCTGGTTCTCGCCTATCCCCGGCTGCCGTCGATCGAGGTGCTGACCGAATACCATCCAAGGATTCCCCTGCGCATTTATACCTCCGACGGGCATCTGATCGGGGAGTTTGGCGAGGAGAGGCGTCAGTTCGTGCGCATCCAGGAAGTGCCGGCAACCATGAAACAGGCGATCCTGGCCGCGGAGGACGAGCGCTTTTATCAGCACCCCGGCGTCGACACCCTCGGCATTCTGCGTGCCGCCTACGCCAACCTGATCGGCGGCGGGAGGCGACAGGGAGCATCGACGATCACGATGCAGGTGGCGCGCAACTTTTTCCTCACCTCGGAAAAGACGCTGACGCGCAAGCTCTACGAGGTCCTGCTCGCTTTCAAGATCGAGAACAGCCTCTCCAAGGACGAGATCCTCGAAATCTACCTGAACCAGATCTACCTCGGCCAGCGCGCCTACGGCTTTGCCGCGGCGGCGCGCATCTACTTCGGCAAAAGCATCCGGGACGTGACGATCGCAGAAACGGCCATGCTGGCCGGTCTGCCCAAGGCGCCGTCGAGTTTCAACCCGGTCGCCAACCCCAGGCGGGCGACATTGCGCCAGCACTACGTGTTGCGGCGCATGCGCGAGCTGGATTTCATCGACGCGCAGCAGTATGAACAGGCGCTCGCCGAGCCCCTGCAGGTGCGTCGCCAGATCGACAGCTTCGCCGTGCGGGCCGACCACGCGGCGGAAATGGCCCGCCAGATCGCGATCGACAGTTTCCCGGACGCCTACAGCGCCGGCATCAAGGTGATCACCACACTCACCCTCAAGGAGCAGGAAGCGGCCCATCGCAGCCTGCGCCAGGCGGTGATCGCCTACGACCGTCGCCATGGCTACCGCGGCGCCGAGGCCTACGTGGACATGAAACAGATTGCCGGGGACAACGACGCGGCGCTGGAAGATCTGCTTGACGACGTGCGCGACACGCCCGATCTGCGCGCCGCACTGGTACTCGAAGCCAGTCCGGCCCGGGTGCGCGCCTATCTCCCGGGCGGCGAGATCGCCACGGTGGAAGGTGCAGGGCTCAGGTTCGCCCAGAACATGCTCGACGGCAAGGCGCCGCCCAACCGGCGGCTGCGACGCGGTGCCATCGTCCGACTCGCCCAGGACCACAACGGGCGCTGGCAGATCGTTCAATGGCCCGAGGTCGAAGCGGCCTTCGTCGCGGCCGACTCGGGCGACGGGGCAATCCGCGCCCTGGTCGGCGGCTTCGACTTCGCCACCAACAAGTTCAACCACGTCACCCAGGCGTGGCGCCAGCCGGGTTCGAGCATGAAGCCCTTCGTCTATTCCGCTGCGCTGGAGAAGGGCTACAACCCGCTCTCGGTGTTTCCCGACGAACCCCTGTCGGTTTCAGCCGAGGAAACCGGCAGCCAGGCCTGGGAACCCAGGAACTACGACGGCAAGTATGAGGGCCCGATGACGCTGCGCAGTGCGCTGACGAAATCGAAGAACATGGTGTCGATCCGGCTGCTGCGCGCGATCGGGCCGCATTACGCCCAGGACTATGTCACGCGCTTCGGCTTCGACGGCGACAGGAATCCCCCCTATCTGACGCTGGCGCTCGGGGCGGGGAGCGTCACCCCCTGGCAGCAGCTCGCGGCCTATGCGGTCTTCGCCAACGGCGGCTACAAGGTCGAGCCCTACCTCGTCAAGCGCATCCTCGACGCCAACGACAGGGTGCTCGCCGAAGCCCATCCGGTCCGGGCGGGCGACGAAACGCTGCGCGTCATCGATCCGCGCAACGCCTGGGTGATGAACAGCATGCTCCAGGACGTCGTGCGCCGCGGCACCGCGGCCCGCGCCGGCCAGACGCTCAAGCGCGCCGACCTGGCGGGCAAGACCGGCACCACCAACGACTACGTGGATGCCTGGTTCTGCGGCTACCAGTCTGCGCTGGTCGGCGTCGCCTGGATGGGATTCGGCCAGCCCAGACGACTCGGCAATGGCGAAACCGGGGGACGCGCCGCCCTGCCGATCTGGACCGACTTCATGCAGACGGCCCTCAAGGATGTGCCCGAAACGCAACCGGCCATGCCGGAGGGCATGTTGCGCATCGAAGGCCGCGACCCGGCCAGCGGTGTGCCCGTCGTGGAGCACGTCTATCGCGAGTCTATCCCCGAGCCGCCCGCCGAGGGCGGATCCTTCCTGCCCGACCTTCTGCCGGACTTTCTGAAGCGCTTCGGCAAGGAGCCCGCCGCTCCGGTGCAGGACGCCCGGATCCGTCCGCTGGCTCCCGATCAATCTCCCTAACGCCGCATCGCCGACCTCGGGCCACCCACGGTCGATGAAACGCGAGCGGTGGCGGTTGGCACGTAAGGCGTTTCACGTTAACGTCGCAGCGCCGATCGGGGAGACCCGGCTGCACCGGACTGCTGCTGCCCGATGCAGCGCAACAACACCTGATCCAGGTTCTCGCCGGCGCGGGTATCGCACCAGGGTTCGCCGTCGCCTGCCGGCGGACGAAAATGGAAACCGCCCGACCTGGCCGCAATCCAGATTTCCCGCGCAGCGGCATGACGGTTGATGACGATCTTGCCGCCGTCCCCGAAATCCAGTTCGATGACGCCCCCGGGTCCGATCTCGTAATCCCAGCCCGCGCCCGTATCGTCCAGCAGACTCTCCAGCGACCTCTCGATGCGCGCCAGTTCGGCATCGGCCGCCGCGATGAAATCTCTCTCGTCCATTGTTCGGTCTCCCCGCATGCGGCCGGGCAGCGCGGCAGCCGCCCCGTTCCGGCACTCAAGGGGTTCCATGTTAGCATCGGCTCATGAAATATCTTTTCGTTTCTCTGGCCATCGCAGCGACGTTCCTCGCCGGTTGCGGCAACAAGGGGCCGCTGGTCCTGCCACCCAGCGCAGCCCAGCCTGCAGCACCCCAGCCTCCCCTCCAACCGGCCGCGCCTGCGCCCCCCAGACCGGCGGATCCCGCCGGTCCGACGTCCGCCGCAAGATGACGCCGACCGATCCATCCCGCGACGTCGCGCACGTCGAAGGCGTGTCTTTGCACGAGATCGCCGCACGCTTCGGCACGCCCTGCTATGTCTATTCGCGCGCCGCGCTCGAGGCCGCCTTGGCAGCCTACCGCGATGCCCTGGCCGACCGCAACGCGCTGATCTGCTACGCCGTCAAGGCCAACTCCAACCTGTCGATCCTCAAGCTGTTCGCCCAGCTCGGCGCCGGGTTCGACATCGTGTCCGGCGGCGAGCTGGCGCGCGTGCTCGCGGCCGGCGGCGATCCGGGCAAGGTGGTGTTTTCGGGCGTCGGC
>CAZZFN010000017.1:3431-24500 GCA_964653505.1 uncultured Methyloversatilis sp. | reverse complement strand
GTCGGCGGCGACCAGACGCTGGAACTGGCCGAGATCATGCTCTCGATGGGCCTCGGTCACGGCGCGACGCAGACGCTGGCCGAGCAGATCCGCAACGAGCCGAAACAGGCTTTGCGCCACTGGCTCAAGCTGCTCGAGATCTACCGCAGGAACGGCCAGCAGGAGGAGTTCGAGCGCTCGGCCGAGGAACTGCGCCTGCATTTCAACGTGCGTCCCGAGGACTGGCACGCCCAAGAAGGCGCCGCGCGGACGCTGGAAGACTTCCCGCACATCGCCAAGCGGCTCGCCGAGCTGTGGGGCCGACCCGACTGCCTGGTGTATATCCAGAACCTGCTCGACGACAACCGCGGCGGCGCGCGCTCCGGTTTCCCGCAACCGGTCGCCGAGGAACTGCTATTGCTCGGCGCGGTGATGCGCGCCGCCTACGGTTTCCTGCCGGTCAGATAGGGTTGTCGATCTCGACGAAGTCGCACGCCAGGCCGCAGCACCCGGCCAGGTGTGCGCCCAGCGCCATCACGCCGTAGCGCTCGGTGGCATGGTGGCCGGCCGCCAGGTAGGCGACGCCGGATTCGCGCGCCAGGTGCACGGTGTGCTCGGCAATCTCGCCGCTCAGATAGAGATCCGCCCCGGCCTGGATCGCCTGCTCGAAATAGCCCTGCGCCCCGCCGCTGCACCAGGCGACGGTGCGCACTTCCCGGTCGGAATCTCCGATCAGCAGGGGTTCGCGGCCCAGCACCGCCGCGACCCTGGCGGCAATGTCGCGCGCCGAAGGCGTCGGCGCCGACGAGACGGCACCCAGGAAACCGATCTCCTGCTCGGCAAAGCGCCCGGTGACCGTCCAGCCCAGCCGCTGGGCGAGCTGCGCGTTGTTGCCCAGTTCGGCGTGCGCATCGAGCGGCAGGTGGTAGGCATACAGATTGATGTCGTGGGCGAGCAGGGCCTGCAGGCGGCGCTTGCGGAATCCCGTCACGCGACCGTCCTCGTTCTTCCAGAACCAGCCGTGGTGGACCAGGAGCGCATCCGCGCCGCGTTCGATCGCCGCCGCGATCAGGGCCTGGCTGGCGGTAACCCCGCAGACGACGCGGCCGATCTCGGCGCGGCCTTCCACTTGCAGTCCGTTTGGGCAATAATCCCTGAAACGTTCCGGCATCAGGATGCCGTTCAGATAAGCCGTCAGTTCCTCGCGCCGCATTTCTTCTCCTTTCCCCCGCCGCCATGAAACGATTGTGGCTCATTTTCGCCCAAGCGGTGACGATCAGCGTCGCCGCGCTGTTCGTCGTCCAGACCCTCAAGCCGGAATGGCTGGCCTGGCGTCATGCCGGCAACGGCGCCCCGCCGCTGCCGGTCGCCATCCACCAGGCGGCGCCCGCCGTCGACGCGCCCCGCGTCGCCAGCTATGCCGACGCGGCGCAAGCCGCCCTGCCCGCCGTGGTGCATATCTTCACCAGCCAGGAAGTGCGCCGCCATCCCTTCCTCAACGATCCGGTGTTCCGCCACTTTTTCGGCGACCGTTTCGGCCCGGAAACCCAGCGCCGTTCGGGACTCGGCAGCGGCGTGATCGTCTCCGCCGACGGTCTGGTGCTCACCAACAACCACGTCATCGAATCGGCCGACGAAATCGAGGTCGCCCTGCACGACGGGCGCAAGTCGCGGGCCAAACTGGTCGGCAGCGACCCCGAATCGGACCTCGCCGTGCTGCGCATCGCCGGCGACCGCCCGCTCACGCCGATCGTGTTCGCGCCGGCGGAATCGCTGCGCATCGGCGACGTCGTGCTGGCGATCGGCAACCCCTTCGGCGTCGGCCAGACCGTGACCTCGGGCATCGTCTCGGCGCTGGGACGCACCCAGCTGGGCATCAACACCTTCGAGAACTTCATCCAGACCGACGCGGCCATCAATCCGGGCAATTCGGGCGGCGCCCTGGTCGACAGCAACGGGCATCTGGTCGGCATCAACACCGCGATCTTCTCGCAAAGCGGCGGCTCGATGGGCATCGGCTTCGCCATTCCCGTCTCGCTGGCAAAGAACGTGATGGAGCAGATCATCCAGACCGGCACCGTGACGCGCGGCTGGATCGGCGTCGAGGTGCAGGACATGACGCCCGAGCTGGCCGAATCCTTCGGACTGCGGGCGGAAACGGGGGCGCTGATCGCCGGCGTGATGCGCGGCAGCCCGGCAGACAAGGCCGGCATGCGGCCCGGCGACGTCCTGCTGGAAATCGCCGGCAAGCCGGTGCGGGACGCCCAGACGATGCTGGAGCTGATCGCCGCCCTGACGCCGGGCGAGAAAGCGGCCTTCGGCATCCTGCGCGAAGGCAAGCCGCTCGGCCTGCACATCGTCGTCGGCAAGCGGCCGCGGCCCGCCCGCTGATCAGTCGCGCTTGCGGTTGGCGGCCGACTCGGCTTCCGCCTTGTCGAGCTCGCGCTCCAGCGCCGCCGCGTCGAGCGGCCCGTCGGCAGCGGTTTCGGCATGGGCGGACTTGCCGATGATCTGCGCCAGCACGATGCCCAGCTCGTAGAGCAGCCACATCGGCACCGCCAGCATGAACTGGGAAAGCACGTCGGGCGGCGTGAAGATCGCCCCGACGATGAAGGCGCCGACGATCACGTAGGGGCGG
The DNA here is from genome assembly GCA_964653505.1 of uncultured Methyloversatilis sp. Lineage (GTDB taxonomy): Bacteria > Pseudomonadota > Gammaproteobacteria > Burkholderiales > Rhodocyclaceae > Sulfuricystis. The sequence goes on along the minus strand of CAZZFN010000017.1, from coordinate 21,883 downwards.
ATTTCCCTCAGTTTGGCGACGCTCACCATGCCGGCGCGCACCAGCACGATCACCACCACGGGCACCTCGAAGGTCAGGCCGAAGGCCAGGAAGGTGGTCAGGACGAAGGACAGGTATTTGTCGATGTCCGTCATCACCGCCACGCCCTCGGGCGCGAAGGCGTTGATGAAGGCGAACACGGTCGGGAAGACGATGAAATAGGCGAAGCTCATGCCGACGAAGAAGAGCAGCACGCTGGCCAGCACCAGCGGCAGGGCCAGTTTCTTCTCGTGCCGGTAGAGACCCGGCGCGATGAAGGCCCAGGCCTGGTAGAGCACATACGGCAGCGCGACGAGAAAGGCGACCATCATGGTCACCTTCATCGGTACGAAGAAGGCGCTTGCCACGTCGGTGGCGATCATGTGGCCGCCGTCGGGCAGGGCGGCGAGCATCGGCGCGGCCAGCAGCGAATAGATGTCGCGCGCCCAGCTCACCAGGGCCAGGAAGACGATCAGCACGGCCAGCAAGGCGCGGATCAGCCGGTCGCGCAGCTCGACCAGATGGGAAATGAAGCTTTCCTGCTTGTCTTCCATCAGGCGGGGGGCTTGTCGTCCGGCAGCCGGGCAGTCGGCGGGGCAGCGGTGGGCGCCGGGGGCGCATTGGTTTCGGCCGAGGCCAGGATCGACTGGTTGAGCTCGGTCTCGACGCTTTTCATCCGCTCATTCACCTGCTGTTCCACGCTGCGCGCCTGCTCTTCCACCTGGGCCTGCAGCTTCTTCAGGTCTTCGATCTGCATTTCCCGGCTGATGTCGCTCTTGACATCGCTGACGTAACGCTGCAGGCGGCCGAGCAGGTGGCCGGCGGTGCGCGCCACCCGCGGCAGGCGTTCCGGCCCGATGACGATCAGCCCGACCAGGGCGATCAGCATCAGCTCGGTAAACCCGATGTCGAACATGGCGGGGCGGCGGACAAGTCGGTGCTGGCGGGAGGGCGCCTCCCGTCAGGACTTGTTCTGTTCCTTGCGCGCCTCGCCCTCGATGGTGGCGCCGGTCTGGTTCTCGACCTGCTTGGTCTCGGTTTCGGGCGAGTTGGCATCCTTCATGCCGTCCTTGAAACCCTTCACCGCACCGCCGATATCCTGGCCGATGTTGCGCAGCTTCTTGGTGCCGAAGACCAGCAGCACGATCACCAGAACCACCAACCAATGCCAGATGCTCCATGCTCCCATGGGATTCTCCTCAGAAATTGACGTGGAACGCCTCGCCCGCCGGCCGTCGGCGTCGATCCATCGGGGCCCGCCGGCCGGCGTCGCGGCGCTATTTAAGCGTCAGCATCGGACCGAGCCGCTCCGGTCCGCCGACGACATGGACGTGGAGATGATACACCTCCTGCCGCCCCACCCTGCCGGTGTTGATGATGGTGCGAAAGCCGTCGGGCAGCCCCTGACTGCGCGCCAGTTCGCCGATCTTGCTGAAGAGCTTGCCGAGCACCGGCGCGTGGCTGGCGTCGGCATCGGCCAGCGAGGCGATGTGCATTTTGGGAATCACCATGAAATGCACCGGGGCGATCGGGTTGATGTCGTGGAAGGCGAACAGGTCCTCGTCCTCGTAAACCTTGCGGCAGGGAATCTCGCCGCGCACGATTCGGCAGAAAATGCACTCGCTCATGACAGCCTCGACCTTTTCTCGTCGATCCCCGAGATGCCCTCGCGGCGGCGGAATTCGACCATCACGTCGTCGACCCCGATGCCGAAATGCGTCAGCAGCACCATGCTGTGGAACCACAGGTCGCAAGTTTCGCGCACCAGATGCAGGCGGTCCCCGTCCTTGGCGGCCATGATGGTCTCGGCCGCCTCCTCCGCCACCTTCTTGCAGATGGCGTCGGTGCCCTTGGCGTAGAGGCTGGACACGTAGGAGGCGTCGGGCGGCGCGCCCTTGCGGGCTTCGAGCGTTTCCTGAATGCGGCGAATCACTTCGAGGTCGATCACTTGTAAATCTCCTTGGGGTCTTTGAGCACGGGCTCGACGGCGACCCAGCAGCCATCGTCCAGACTCTGAAAAAAGCAGCTGCGCCGCCCGGTGTGGCAGCTGATGCCGCCTACCTGCTCGACCTTGAGCAAGATGACGTCGTTGTCGCAGTCGGTGCGAATCTCCACCACCGTCTGGAAATGGCCCGATTCCTCGCCCTTGTGCCAGAGTTTTCTGCGGGATCTCGACCAGTAGACGGCCTGTCCGAGCGCCGCCGTCTTTTCCAGGGCCTCGCGGTTCATCCAGGCGAACATGAGCACCTCGCCGGTCGTCGCGTCCTGGGTGATGACCGGCACGAGTCCCTGCTCGTCCCAGGTCACCTCGTTGAGCCACTTGCAGGTCATAGGCGCACCTCGATGCCCTGGGCGCGCAGGTGCTCCTTGGCCTGGCGCACCGTGTATTCGCCGTAATGGAAGATGCTCGCCGCCAGCACCGCGTCGGCACGGCCCAGGGTGACGCCGTCGGCCAGGTGCTGGAGCGTGCCCACCCCGCCGCTGGCGATCACCGGAATGCTCACGGCATCGGCGACGGCGCGCGTCAGGGCCAGGTCGAAACCGTTCTTGGTGCCGTCCCGATCCATACTGGTGAGCAGGATTTCGCCGGCCCCCAGGGCGGCGACCCGCCGGGCCCAGTCGATGGCGTCCAGCTGCGTGTTGTTGCGCCCGCCGTGGGTGAACACTTGCCACTTTCCCGGGGCCGTCTGCTTGGCGTCGATGGCCACGACGATGCACTGGTTGCCGACCCGACCGGCGGCGTCGGCCACCAGCTGAGGATTGTGCACGGCCGCCGTGTTGATGCTCACCTTGTCCGCCCCGGCGTTGAGCAGGCGGCGCACGTCGTCGACCTGGCGCACGCCGCCGCCGACGGTCAGCGGAATGAAGACCTGCTCCGCGCAGGCCTCGACGATGTGCAGGATGATGTCGCGGGCATCGGAACTGGCGGTGATGTCGAGAAAGGCGATCTCGTCGGCGCCTTGCTCGTCGTAGCGGCGCGCCACCTCGACCGGATCGCCCGCATCGCGCAGGGAAACGAAATTGACGCCCTTGACCACGCGGCCGGCATTGACGTCGAGGCAGGGGATGATGCGCTTAGCGAGCATGGGCAAAAGTCGGCTTTGGCGGGACGGCGGACGCGTTACTGGAAAGCGAGCCGGTCCGCCTCGGCTTGGGCCGTGCGGAAGTCGAGCTTGCCCTCGTAGATGGCGCGACCGGTGATGGCTCCCATGATGCCTTCGCCGGCCACCGCGCACAGCGCCTGCACATCCGCCAGGCTGGCGATGCCGCCGCTGGCGATGACGGGAATCCGCAGCGCCTGGGCGAGTTTCACCGTGGCCTCGACATTCACGCCCGACATCATCCCGTCGCGGCCGATGTCGGTGTAGATCACGCCTTCCACGCCGTAGTCCTCGAACTTCTTGGCCAGATCGACGACGTCGTGGCCGGTCATCTTCGACCAGCCGTCCACCGCCACCTTGCCGTCCTTGGCGTCGAGCCCGACGATGATGTGGCCGGCGAACGCGGTGCAGGCATCGTGCAGGAAGCCGGGATTCTTCACCGCCGCCGTGCCGATGATGACGTAGCTCACGCCGTCGTCGAGACAGCGCTCGATGGTGTCCAGATCGCGGATGCCGCCGCCCAGCTGGACGGGAATCTCCTCGCCCACCTCGTCGAGGATGGCCTTGATGGCCGCCTCGTTCTTGGGCTTGCCGGCGAAGGCGCCGTTGAGATCCACCAGATGCAGGCGGCGTGCGCCCTGGTCGATCCAGTGGCGGGCCATGGCGGCCGGATCTTCGGAAAACACCGTGGCATCGTCCATGACGCCCTGTTTGAGGCGCACGCAATGCCCGTCTTTCAGGTCGATGGCGGGGATCAGGAGCATGGTCGGATCGAGCGGGAGAAAGGGGTCAGGGGTTCCAGCGCATGAAGTTGGCCAGCAGACGCAGCCCGGCGGCAGCGCTTTTTTCCGGGTGAAACTGCACGGCGAAAATGTTAGCGCGGGCCACCGCACTGGTAAAGCCGATGCCGTGGTGCGTAGCGCCGACGATGGGATCGGGGCGGGCGGGCTCGACGTAGTAGCTGTGCACGAAATAGAAGCGCGCGCCATCGGCGATGCCTTCCCACAGGGGATGGGCCGCCGCCTGCGCCACCTGGTTCCAGCCCATGTGCGGCACCTTGAGCGGCGCACCGGCCGCATCGTGCATGCAGTCTGGCGGAAAGCGCCTGACCCGCCCGGGCAGCAGGCCCAGACCGGCCACATCGCCTTCGTCGCTGTGCTCGAAGAGCATCTGCAAGCCGATGCAGATGCCCAGAAACGGTTTTTCCGCCGCCGCCCGCCGCACCGCCGCGTCGAGGCCGCGGGCGGCCAGCTCGCGCATGCAGTCGGGCATCGCCCCCTGGCCGGGCACGATGACGCGGTCGGCCCCGGCCACCACGGCCGGGTCGGCGCTGACCACGACGAGGCCATCGGGCGCGACATGTTCCACGGCCTTGGCCACGGAGCGCAGATTGCCCATGCCGTAATCGACGATCGCAACGGTGTTCATCGGCCGCAACGGGAAATGACTACAGGGCGCCTTTCGTGGAGGGAACGGCGGCGCCCGCGCGCGGATCGGGGGCCGCCGCCATGCGCAGCGCACGGGCGAAGGCCTTGAACACGGTCTCGGCCTGGTGGTGGGCATTCTGGCCGCGCAGGTTGTCGATGTGCACGGTGATGGCGGCGTGGTTGACCAGGCCCTGAAAGAATTCGCGCACCAGCTCGACATCGAATTCGCCGATCGAGGATCGGGTGAAGGCCACGTCGAACACCAGCCCCGGCCGGCCGGACAGGTCGATGACGACGCGGCTGAGGGCTTCGTCGAGCGGCACATAGGCATGGCCGTAACGGGCGAGCCCCTTCTTGTCGCCCAGAGCGCGGGCGAGCGCCTGGCCCAGCGCGATGCCGACATCCTCGACGGTGTGATGGGCGTCGATGTGCAGGTCGCCACGGGCATCGACCTCGAGATCGACGAGGCCGTGTCGGGCAATCTGGTCGAGCATGTGATCGAAGAAGCCCACGCCCGTCGCCAGTCGCGCCTTGCCTGTGCCATCCAGATCGAGCTTGACGCGAATCTGCGTTTCCAGCGTGTTGCGTGATATTTCAGCGGTGCGCATGGCAGGGGTCGGCGAGGTTCGAAGCGAGCGGGCATAATACCATTCCGCCGATTTTGCACATTGATGCCGTCCGCCATGAGCCGATTCTGGAGCGCCACCGCACGGGCCCTGCAGCCCTATGTTCCGGGCGAGCAGCCGAAGCTGCCCAACCTCGTCAAGCTCAACACCAACGAGAATCCCTACGGCCCGAGCCCGCGCGCGCTGGCCGCGATGCAAGCCGAGCTGGGCGATGGACTCCGCCTCTATCCCGACCCGGAAAGCACACGGCTGCGCGAGGCCATCGCCGCGCTCTTTGCCGGCGCAGGCATCGCCCCCGACCAGGTCTTCGTCGGCAACGGCTCGGACGAGGTGCTCGCCCACGCCTTCCCCGCCCTGTTGCAGCACGAGCGGCCGATCCTGTTTCCCGACATCACCTACAGTTTCTATCCGGTCTATTGCCGGCTCTACGGTGTCGCGCACCGCACCGTGCCGCTCGACGCGCATTTCGCCCTGCGCGTGGCCGACTACGCGCCCCCCAACGGCGGCATCGTGATCGCCAACCCGAACGCCCCGACCGGCCGTGCGCTGCCGCTTGCCGACATCGAGGCCCTGCTGGCGGCGAACCCGGATTCGGTCGTCGTGGTGGATGAGGCCTACATCGACTTCGGCGGGGAATCGGCCGTGACGCTGGTCAACCGCCATCCGAATCTGCTGGTGGTGCAGACCTTGTCGAAATCGCGCTCGCTCGCCGGCCTGCGCGTCGGTTTCGCCATCGGCCACGTCGATCTCATCGACGCCCTCAACCGCGTCAAGAACAGTTTCAATTCCTACCCGCTCGACCGCCTCGCCATCGCCGGCGCCACCGCCGCCATCGAGGACCGTGAATGGTTCGAGCACACCCGCCAGGCGGTGATGCGCACACGGCAATGGCTCGTGGGCGCGCTCGACGCGCTGGGGTTCGAGGTGCTGCCTTCGGCGGCGAATTTCGTCTTCGCCCGGCATGCGCGCCACGACGCGGAAAAGTCGGCGCTGGCGCTACGGCAGCGCGGCATCGTCGTGCGGCATTTCCGCCAGCCGCGCATCGAGCAGTTCCTGCGCATCACCGTCGGCACCGACGCGCAATGCGCAATTCTGGTCAGCGCCCTGGGGGAGATCGTTTCAGCCTGAGTTCCGCCGCACGGGCATGCGCCGTCAGCCCCTCGCCGTGGGCGAGCGTGGCGGCGATGGGGCCCAGGGTCTGCGCGCCGGCGCGGGACACCTCGATGAGGGAAGAACGCTTCTGGAAGTCATACACCCCGAGCGGCGAGGAAAAACGCGCGCTGCGCGCGGTGGGCAGCACGTGGTTGGGCCCGGCGCAGTAGTCGCCCAGCGACTCGGAGCAGTAGTGGCCCAGGAAGATCGCGCCGGCGTGACGGATCTTCGGCAGCAAGGCGCGCGGGTGCTCCACCGAGAGTTCCAGGTGCTCCGGGGCGATGCGGTTGGCGATGACGCAGGCCTCGTCCAGATCGCTCACCTGGATCAGCGCGCCGCGCCCGGACAGCGAGGCGGCGATGACGTCCCGCCTCGGCATGGTGGGCAGCAGCTGCTCGATGCTCGCCGCCACCTGGTCGAGATAGCCGGCGTCGGGGCACAGCAGGATCGACTGGGCCAGCTCGTCGTGCTCGGCCTGGGCAAAGAGATCGATGGCCGTCCAGTCCGGATCGCCCGAGCCGTCGGCGATGACGAGCACCTCCGAGGGGCCGGCCACCATGTCGATGCCGACGGTGCCGAAGACGCGGCGCTTGGCGGCGGCCACATAGGCATTGCCCGGCCCGACGATCTTGTCCACCTGCGGGATGGTCTGGGTGCCGTAGGCCAGCGCCGCGACGGCCTGTGCGCCGCCGATGCAGAACACCCGGTCGACGCCGGCCAGATGGGCGGCGGCCAGCACCAGGGCGTTGTGCTGGCCGCCCGGCGTGGGCACCACCATGATGAGTTCCCGCACACCCGCGACCTTGGCGGGCAGCGCGTTCATGAGCACGGAACTGGGATAGGCGGCCTTGCCGCCGGGCACGTAGAGGCCCACGCGATCCAGGGGCGTGACCTGCTGGCCCAGGCAGGTGCCATCGGCTTCGGTGTATTCCCAGGAATCGATCTTCTGCTTCTCGTGATAGAGACGGATGCGCGCGGCAGCCTGTTCGAGCGCGGCGCGCTGCCCGTCGGGCAGGCTGGCGCAGGCGGCCTGCAAGGCCGTCGGCGTCAGCTCGAGTTCGGCCAGCGTAGTCGCATCGAGGCGGTCGAAGCGCCGGGTGTAGTCGAGCACGGCGGCATCGCCCGCGCTGCGCACGTTGGCGAGAATCTCCGCGACGGTTTGTTCGATGGCCGCGTCGGTGGTGCGATCGAAGGCGAGCAGCCGGTCGAGGACGGACAGGAAATCCGGCGCGCGGGAGGAGAGGCGGCGGATCATCGCAGCGCCTCCCGCACCGCGTCGATGATCGGCTGCAACGCGGCGCGCTGCATCTTGAGACTGGCCTGATTGACGATGAGACGCGCGGAAATCGGCATGATTTCTTCCACTTCGACGAGCCGGTTGGCCTTGAGCGTGCCGCCCGAGGAGACCAGGTCGACGATGGCGTCGGCCAGGCCGGCCAGCGGCGCGAGCTCCATCGAGCCATACAGCTTGATGAGATCGACATGCACGCCCTTGGCGGCGAAATGTTCGCGGGCGGTGGCGATGTATTTGGTCGCCACCCGCAGGCGCGCGCCACGGCGCACGGCGGCGGGGTAGTCGAAGCCCTGCGGCGTGGCGACGCACATCCGGCAGCGGGCGATCTTCAGGTCGAGCGGCTGGTAGAGCCCCGCCCCGCCGTGTTCGAGCAGCACGTCCTTGCCGGCGATGCCCAGATCGGCCGCGCCGTATTGCACGTAGGTGGGCACGTCGGACGCGCGCACGACCACCACGCGCACGTCGGGACGCGAGGTGGCGATGATGAGCTTGCGCGAGGATTCGGGATTCTCGTCCGGCACGATGCCGGCGGCCGCCAGCAGCGGCAGGGTTTCCTCGAAGATACGGCCTTTGGAGAGAGCGATGGTGATCATTTTGTCCATTTTATCCGCCCAACGCCGCATCGCCGACCTTGGGCCACCCCCGGTCGATGAAAAACGGACGGCTGCGGTCGGCATGTAAGGCGTTCGTTCACTTGATTCGCGTGACGTTGGCGCCCAGCGCGGCAAGCTTCTCCTCCATGCGCTCGTAGCCGCGATCCAGGTGGTAGATGCGCTCCACGCAGGTTTCCCCCTGCGCCGCCAGGCCCGCCACGACCAGGCTGGCCGAGGCGCGCAGGTCGGTGGCCATCACGGTGGCGCCATCGAGCGCGGCCTTGCCGGTGACCACGGCCGTGTTGCCGTCGATGCGGATGTCCGCCCCCAGGCGGATCAGCTCGACGGCGTGCATGAAGCGGTTTTCGAAGATGGTCTCGCGAATCACCGCCGTGCCCTCGGCCAGGCAGTCGATGGCCATGAACTGCGCCTGCATGTCGGTGGGGAAGGCCGGATAGGGGGCGGTGCGAATGCTCACCGACTTGAGGCGGGGCGGCGCGGCGAGCCGGATGGCGTCGCGCTCGAGCACGATGTCGCAGCCGGCGTCCATCAGCTTGTCGATGACGGCGTCCAGATAGCTGGCCGAGGTGTGCGTCAGGCGCACCGATCCGCCGGTGGCGGCGGCGGCGCACAGGTAGGTGCCGGTCTCGATGCGATCGGGCATGATGCGGTGGGTGGCGCCATGCAGACGTTCGACGCCGCGGATACGGATCACATCGGTGCCCGCACCGGCAATGTTCGCCCCCATCGCCACGAGACAGCGGGCCAGATCGACCACCTCGGGCTCGCGCGCGGCGTTTTCGATCACCGTCTCGCCGTCGGCCAGGCAGGCGGCCATCATGAGGTTTTCCGTGCCGGTCACCGTCACCATGTCGGTAAACAGCCGCGCTCCCGCAAGCCGCGCGGCGCGCGCCTGGACATAGCCCTGCTCGACGCCGATCTCGGCGCCCATCGCCGCGAGACCCTTGATGTGCTGATCGACCGGTCGCGCGCCGATGGCGCAGCCGCCGGGCAGGCTCACGCGCGCCTCGCCGCAGCGGGCCACCAGCGGGCCCAGCACCAGCACCGAGGCGCGCATGGTCTTGACCAGCTCGTAGGGGGCCACCGGGTTGTGGAGCGCAGACGCGTCGAGGGTGAGGGCCGCCGTCGGGCCAGCGCCGACTTTTTCGATCCTCACGCCCATCTGCCCCAGCAGCTTTCGCATGGTGGCGATGTCGTGCAGATCGGGCACGTTCACGAGCGTGAGCGGCTCGCGCGCGAGCAGCGCCGCGCACAGCAGCGGCAAGGCGGCGTTTTTCGCGCCGGACATGGCGATTTCGCCTGCCAGCGGCAGGCCGCCTGCGATCAGCAGCTTATCCACGCGCCTTGAATTCTGCGGGGGTGAGGCAACGCATCGAGAGCGCGTGCAGGGTATCGGTCTCGAAATGCGGTTTCAGCGCCGCATTGACGCGTTGCTGGCGCTGCACCCGGCTCAGGCCCTCGAATTCCCGGCTGACGACGAGCGCCTCGAAATGGCGGCCGTCGCCATCGACGGCCAGATGCTCGCAGGCGAGGCCGGAGCGGATCCAATTCTCGATTTGTGCGGGGTCCAGCATGGGTCGGGCGGGGGAAAGGTCAGGGCAAGGCCAGCAGGCCGGCGACGTCATAAACGCCGGCGAGACTGCGCAGGTTGTGCGGCGGATTGCGGACGGCGATCGACCGCCCCTGCGCCTGTGCCGCGCGTTGCCAGCCGAACAGGACCGCCAGTCCGGAAGAATCGACTTCGGTCACCGCGGCGAGGTCGAAGGTCGTCGCACCCTGCGCCAGCACGGCGCGGCCCTGGGCCAGCAAGGCGGCGGCATTCTCCATCGTCATGGGGCCGGATACGCTTGCGCCGTCCGCGGCGACTTCGATGCGGGCGCGCGCATTCACTGCGCAGCCCCCGCGGCGGCCCCGCCCGTCCGGTTTTTCGCCTGCAGGCTGCGGATCAGGCCATCGATGCCGTTTCTCTTGATTTCTTCCCCGAAGGAACTGCGGTAACTGGTGATCAGACTGACGCCGCCGACCACCACGTCATACACCTTCCAGCCCGCCGCGGTCTTTTCCAGGTGATAGTCGAACGTCACCGGCTTGCCTCCGGTCTGACGGATCTCGGTGCGCACCCGGACGTCCGTCTCCCCGGCGGCCATCTTGAACGGCCGATAGACGATTTCCTGGCCGCGGAATTCCGTCAATGCCTTCGAATAGGTGCGCACCAGCAGGTCGCGGAACTCCTCCGTCAGCGCCTTGAGCTGTTCCGGCGTCGCCTGGCGGCCTTCGCGCCCCATCGCCAGCTGGGTCATGCGCTGGAAATTGAAATGCGGCAGGATCTTGGTTTCGACCAGTTCCAGGGTCTTCCGCGAGTTGCCCGCCTGGATGTCCTTGTCCTTGCGCACGATGTCGAGCACCTCGCTCGTCACGTTCCTGACCAGGACGTCGGGCGCCGGCTCGGCGGCGCCGGCGGCAAGGGAAAACAGCAGGGCGGCCAACAGGCCAAACAGGTATTTCATGACTTGCCTTTACGGTGAGTTACTCGGTCGCGCGCGGCGGATCGCCATCATGCACCAGGCTGTGCCTGCGTTGCAGATAGGCGTCGCGTACGTAGGAGTATTTGTCGAGCGCGGCTTCTTCGATCACCCGGTCCGCCGGTAGGAGGTCGGCGCGGTTGTCGATCAGGCGCAGGGCTCTCAGGGCGTTGCGCGTGGAGACATGATCGACATTGGCGATCGGATCGACCGCCACGTCGAGCACCAGGCCCGCCGTGTCGCGCACCGTGCGCGGCCCGAAGAGGGGCAGCACGACATAGGCGCCCGTGCCGACGCCCCAGCGGCCGAAGGTCTGGCCGAAGTCCTCTTCGTGCTTTTCCAGGCCGGCCTCGGTCGCCACGTCGAACAGGCCGAGGATGCCGACCGTGCTGTTGATCAGGACCCGGCCCAGATCGCTCGCCGCCTGGTCCGGCTTGCCTTGCAGCAGGTTGTTCACGCCGATGAACAGGTCGGCGATGTTGCCGAAGAAGTTGGTCACGCCCGTGCGCAGCGGCGTCGGCAGGACAGCGTCGTAGCCCCGGGCGACCGGCTTGATCAGCACCGTGTCCAGCCCTTCGTTGAAGGCGAACATGACGCGGTTGAATCCCTCGATCGGGTCCTTCGGATTGCCCGAGGTGGCGCAGCCGCCCAGCAGGCCGGACAGGGCCGCCGCCAGCAGCAGGGCTTTCAGGCGCGCCGTCGTGTTTTTTTTGACCATCCCATCACCTCGCCGACTATTTTTTCTCTGCGTCTTCCGCCGCCCGGCTGAACATGAACTGGCTGATCAGCTTCTCCAGCACCAGCGCCGACTGCGTCTTCTTCATCGTGTCGCCAGCGGCGAACATTTCCATGTCGCCGCCTACCTCGAAGCCGACATACTGCTCGCCCAGCAGTCCCGACGTGTTGATCGTCGCGAACGTGTCGCGCGGAAACCGGTAGCGCTGGTCGATCTGCATCGTCACCAGCGCCGTGTAGCTTTCCACGTCGAACTGGACCGCCCCGACCCGGCCGACCACCACGCCGGCGCTTTTCACCGGCGCCCGCACCTTCAGGCCGCCGATGTTATCAAAACGCGCCTGCAGGACGTAGGTTTCGCCGATGTCGCTGGCGCCCAGGTTGCCGACCTTGAGCGCCAAAAACAACAGGGCCGCCAGCCCCAAGGCGACGAAAATTCCTACCCAGAGATCGATCACGGCTCGATTCATCAGATTCCCCTGAACATGAAAGCGGTCAACACGAAGTCCGCGGCCAGAATGGCCAGCGAGGAAGTCACCACGGTGCGCGTCGTGGCGCGGGAAACGCCTTCGGCGGTGGGCTCGGCGTCATATCCCTCGAACACGGCGATCCAGGAGACGAGGATGCCGAAGACGAAACTCTTGATCACGCCGTTCATGATGTCGTGGCGGAAGTCCACCGCCGACTGCATCTGCGACCAGAAGGAGCCCGCATCGAGGCCGATCAGCTGCACGCCGACCAGATAGCCGCCCAGCACGCCCATCGCCGAGAACAGCGCCGCCAGGAGCGGCATGGTGATCACCCCGGCCCAGAAGCGCGGCGCGACCACCCGGGCGATCGGGTTGACCGCCATCATCTCCATGGCCGAGATCTGCTCGGTGGCCTTCATGAGGCCGATTTCGGCGGTGATCGCCGAACCGGCCCGGCTGGCGAACAGCAATGCCGACACCACCGGGCCCAGCTCGCGCACCAGGGACAGGGCCACCAGGATGCCGAGGGCCTCGGCGGAACCATAGCGCTGCAGGGTATCGTAGCCCTGCAGACCGAGCACCATGCCGACGAACAATCCCGACACCAGGATGATGATCAGGGAGAGGACGCCGGTGAAGTAGATCTCCCGCACCGTCAGATGGAAGCGTCTCAGCGCCATTCCCGAGTAGAGCACCGTCATCAACAGGAAACGGGTGGCGAAGCCGAGCCGCCACAGCCGGCTGGTGATCTGATGACCGAGGCGGCGCAGCATGTCGGCCGGGCTCATCCCCACCATCCCTGCGGTTTTCCGGGCTGTTCCATCATGTCCTTTCCATAAGGTGCTGCCGGATAGTGGAAATTCATCGGCCCGTCGACTTCGCCCCAGACGAACTGGTGCACGAAAGGCTCGGTCGAGCGCCGGATGTCGTCGGCCGTGCCCTCGGCGACGATCTTGCCCCCCGCCATGAAGTAGACGTAATCGACGATCTTGAGGGATTCCTGCACGTCGTGGGTGACCACGATCGAGCTGATGCCGAGCGCGTCGTTGAGCTTGCGGATCAGCGCGCCGACGATGGACAGCGAGATCGGGTCGAGCCCGGCGAAAGGCTCGTCGTACATCATCAGCAGGGGATCGAGCGCGATCGCCCGCGCCAACGCGACCCGGCGCGCCATGCCGCCCGACAGCTCGGCGGGCATCAGCCGCTGCGCCCCGCGCAGGCCGACGGCATGCAGCTTGAGCACCACCAGGTCGTGGATCAGCTCGTCGGGCAGGTCGGTATGCTCGCGCATCTGGAAGGCCACGTTGTCATACACCGACATGTCCGTGAACAGCGCCCCGAACTGGAACAGCATGCCCATGCGCCGGCGCAGGGCGTAGAGCCCGGCGGCGTCGAGCTCGTGCACCACCTTGCCGGCGACGCGCACCGCGCCGGAGGAAGGCTTGAGCTGGCCGCCGATCAGGCGCAGGGTGGTGGTCTTGCCGCAGCCGGACAGCCCCATGATCGCGACGACCTGGCCGCGCGGCACGACCATGTCGATGCCGGTCAGAACGGGGCGGCTGTCGTAGGCGAAACCGAGATCGCGGATGTGGACGAGGGGGACGGGGGGTTCGGATGACACCGGCAATTAAGCGTCAATGGCAGGGAGGGCGGATTATACCCCCGGCGCCAGCCCTCCGCAGTCCGCCCGCCGGCTTGCGCCCGCCGCCGCAGCGGGAGGAAATCCCCCCGTCGGCTGGCGGTATTCCGGCATTGATCGGCCAGCCGGAAGGGGTAAGATCGACGCATATGCCCCACGTCAAAGGCGCCAGACCCTCGCTCCTGATTGTCGACGACGACCCCATGATCGCCGACACGCTCGCCTACTACCTGGACAGCGACTTTCGGGTGGCGACCGCCCCCGGTCGCGCCGAGGCGGTGGCCTGGGTGAAACATCGGCCCGAACCGCCCGAGATCGCCCTGATCGACCTCGGCCTGCCGCCGACGCCGCACCGCCCGGACGAGGGTTTCACCCTCATCGGCGAGCTGCTCGCCAGTGCGCCGCAGGCACGCATCGTCGTCCTGTCGGGGCAGAACGACGACGCCAACGCCCGTCATGCCCGCACGCTCGGCGCTCTCGAATTCGTCGCCAAGCCGGTCGCCCCCGACCGGCTGCGCGCGTTGCTGCTCCGGCTGCTCGACCTCGGCGCGCCGCCAGCGGACGCCACCGATCCGGCGCTGCTGGGAGACAGCCCGGCGATGCAGAAGCTGCGCCGGCAGCTGCAGCAGTATGCGGCCTCCCCGTTCCCGGTGCTGATCGAGGGCGAATCCGGCAGCGGCAAGGAGCTGGCGGCTGCGGCGCTGCACCGGTTCTCGCAGCGCGGCGCACGCCCCTATGTCACCCTCAACTGCGCGGCCATCGCGCCGACCCTGGTCGAACCCGCGCTGTTCGGCCATGCCAGGGGCGCCTTCACCGGCGCCGCCGGCGCGCGCGCCGGTTTCTTCGAGGAAGCGGCCGACGGCACGCTGTTTCTCGACGAAATCGGCGAGCTGCCGCTCGACCTGCAGCCCAAATTGCTGCGCGTGCTGGAAAACGGCGAATACCAGCGCGTCGGCGAAACCCAGGCGCGCCAGTCGCAGGCGCGGGTGATCGCGGCGACCAACCGCGACCTGAAAGACGAGGTGCGCGCCGGCCGGTTTCGCGCCGATCTCTATCACCGCCTGTCCGTATTCGGCGTCGCAGTACCGCCCTTGCGCGAACTGGGCGACGATCGCTTCCTGCTCCTCGATCATTTCAGGTCGCACCTCGCCCGCCAGTCCCGCCAGCCGCCGTTCCGCCTGACGCCGGCCGCCGAGAAGCTCTGGCGCGACTACGCTTTCCCGGGCAATGTGCGCGAACTGCGCAACATCGTCATCCGGCTGTCGGCGCGTTTTCCCGGCCAGGCCGTCGACGCCGCGGTCCTGGCCGACGAGTTCGATCCGCAACAGCGCCCCGCGCCGCACGCCGACCGGGAGGCGATGATCGAGAGCGCCCGCCGCATCCTGGAGGAACAGTCCGGCCGCTTCCGCCTCGATCTCGCGCTGCGGCACTGGGAGAACGCCTACATCGAAGCCGCCCGGCGTCTCGCCGACGGCAACATCAGCCGGACCGCGCGCCTGCTCGGCATCCACCGCTCCACGCTTTACAGCCGCATCGAAACCCTCGCGCGCGAGCTGCCGCGCGACGGCCCGCCCCCACCCGCGTCCGCCCGCTAGCGCCCCATGTACCTGGAACACTACGGCCTCGCCGAACCGCCCTTCCGCATCACGCCGCATACGGACTTCTTCTTTGCCGGGGCCAGGCGCGGCGCCACGCTGGAAGCCCTGCTCTACGCCATCACCCATGACGAAGGGATCGTCAGGATCGGCGGCGAGGTCGGCAGCGGCAAGACCATGCTGTGTCGGGTGCTGATGGAGCGCCTGCCGGAAAACGCGCTCGTCATCTACCTGGCCAACCCCGCGCTGTCGCGCGAGGACATCCTCCACGCGCTGGCCGACGAGCTCGGCATCGGGGTGGCGGACAACAGCCGCACCGCCACCGTCATGCGCGCCCTGCAGGAAAAGCTGGTCGCGCTCTATGCGGAAGGGCGCCGGGTCGTCGTCCTGATCGACGAGGCACACGCCATGCCGGCCGAGACGCTCGAGGCGATCCGCCTGCTGTCGAACCTCGAATCGAACCGCCACAAGCTTCTCCAGTTGGTGCTGTTCGGCCAGCCGGAGCTCGATGCGACCCTGGCGCGCACCGACATGCGCCAGCTGCGCGAGCGCATCACCCACAGCTTCCGGCTCGAACCGCTGGTGCAGGAGGATATCGCCCAGTACCTCGACTTTCGCATGCGCGCCGCCGGCTATCGCGGCCCGAGCGTTTTCACCCCGGCGGCCGTCAAACGCATCGCCGGCGCCTCCGCGGGACTGACCCGGCGCATCAACATCCTGGCGGACAAGGCCCTGCTCGCCTCGTTCGCCCGCGCTACGCACCAGGTCGGCCCCGGGGAAGTCGACGCCGCGATCCGGGATTCCGAGTTTTCCGCCCTGCCGCCCCGCCAGTCGGTCCGCATCGTGACGACCGGACCGCTTTGGGCGGCGGGAGGCGCCCTGGTCGCGTTCGCCCTGGTCGCCCTCTGGCCTTTCCTGGTCGGCCCCGCCGGGCCGACAACGTCCGCACCCGCGCAGGCAGCCGTCGCCCCGGCCGCCCCAATCGGCTCTCCCGGCGCCGAAACCGCCAGCACCACCCCGCTGCTGGACAAACTGCTGGCCGAAAGCAGGCCCTGGCTCGATACGGTCGCCGACGACCGCTGGTTCGTACAACTGCTGACCGCGATCGACGTCGACCGTCCGGAACAGGTCGAATCCTTCCTCAACCAGGTACGCCATGCCGGCCTGGAAATGGCCCAGGTACGGGTCTATCACCTCGGCAGCGGCGACCGCTACGGCGTGATTTTCGGGGATTACGCCGAGCGCAAGGACGCCGTTATCGCCATGAACGCCTTGCCGGCGGAACTCAAGCGTTTTCGTCCCTATCCGCGCCAGACCATTCACCTCAAGCGGGAGGGCGCCCGCGCGCGCAGGGGCTGAATTTCGGATGCCATTCGGTCAATGTTTCCTCGCATGATATGATGAACGGAACCTTCTTCCATTCCGGCCGGGCACAGGTCATGAAACCATATTTCCTGATAGCGGCGCTCGCCGTGGCGGTGTCGGCTTGCAGCAACAAACCCATCCAGCCGCCGGGCGACGACCATCTGCGCGCCGAGAAAGTCGGCGCTGGCGGGACGGCGCCGATCCCTCCCCCCGTCCGGCAAAGCGCGGTTCTGCCCAAGCCGAAACCGCTGGCCCGCACCGAGACCTATAGCGTGGTGGTCAACAACGTGCGGGCCCAGGAATTGCTCTTCGCGCTCGCGCGCGACGCGAAACTGAACGTGGACATTCATCCCGGCATCGAGGGGACGGTGACCCTGAACGCGATCGACCAGACCCTCCAGCAACTGCTGGACCGCATCGCCAAGCAGGTGGATATCCGCTGGGAGCTCGACGGACCGAATCTGGCCGTGATGCCGGACGCGCCCTTCCTGCGCACCTACAAGGTCGATTACGTCAACATGTCGCGCGAGACCACGGGTGCGGTCACCGTGGTCACCCAGATCGCCTCGACGGGCGCCGGCGCCACGGCCGCGGTCGGCGCCACGGCCGGACTGGGGGGCAACAATTCGCTGACGAAGATCGAGAACCGGGCGCAAAACCGCTTCTGGGAGACCCTGGAAAGAAACGTCAAGGACATCCTGCGGGAAACCGACAAGATACTGCCGGAAGGATCGAGCGAAACCGTGGTCGAGCGCCAGGACGAGCAGGCCACCACCGGCACCGGCGCGCCCCCGCCGACTGCCGGGGGGCGCGGCGCGACGGCGCCGGCCAATCTGGCCGCCAGCCCGAATCCGGCCGTCCTGCAGCAAAGCGGGGTGACCGTGACGCGCAAGTCGACCTTCCGCGAGGCTGCCGCGGTGATCGTCAATCCGGAGACGGGCATCGTCAGCGTGCGCGCCACGGCGCGCCAGCATGAGAAGATCCAGGAATTCCTCGACCAGGTCATGAATTCGGCACGCCGCCAGGTGCTGATCGAGGCGACCGTCGCCGAGGTCACCCTGGCGCACAACTACCAGCAGGGCATCGACTGGAGCCGCATGCGCGCCAGCGCCCTCGCCACCGGGCTGACCCTGCGGCAGGTGAATCCTGCGGCGGTCGGCGCCGGCCTGTTCGAAATCGGGGCGCGCCACGTCACCGCCTCGGGCGGCGTGTTCTCTGCCACACTGAAACTGCTCGAGGATTTCGGCAACGTCCGGGTACTGTCCAGCCCGAAAATGTCGGTGCTCAACAACCAGACGGCGATCCTCAAGGTGGTGGACAATCTGGCCTACTTCACGATCAAGGCCGACACCACGACCAACCAGACGGCCTCGACGACTACCTACACCACCAACCTTCATTCCGTACCCGTCGGACTGGTGATGAACGTCACGCCCCAGATCAGCGCCGCGGACGTGGTGCTGCTGAATATCCGCCCGAGCATCTCGAAAAAATACGGCGTCGTCATCGATCCCCATCCGGAACTGCAGCGTCTCGGCATCAAGAACGAAATTCCGGTGATCCGCACGCGCGAGATGGAGTCGATCCTGCGTGTGGAAAACGGCAACATCGCGGTGATGGGCGGCCTGATGGAAGACAGCATCGACAATACCAGCCAGGCCGTGCCGGCCATCGCGGAAATTCCGATCCTGGGCAACCTGTTCCAGAACCGCAACGACACGCGCCGCAAGACCGAACTGGTGATCCTGCTGCGGCCGGTCGTCATCCGGGATGCCAGCATCCAGGGAGATTACGCGGAATATCGGGACCATCTTCCCGGCAGCGATTTCTTCGAGAAGAACGGCATCGGCCCGCCGCGCCAGCAACTCGATTTCCGGAGCGCCCCCCGGTGAGC
>CAZZFN010000017.1:0-3331 GCA_964653505.1 uncultured Methyloversatilis sp. | reverse complement strand
CCAGTTCCTCGCTTCCGACCCGGCGCTGCAGAAATCGATTCGCGCCCTCGCCGCCTCCGAATCCGGTGCGCCGACCGTCCCGGCCGGCGACACCGCCGCGCGCAGCGCGGCGCAGAACGTCTTCGCGGCAAAGCAGGCGGCGGCTCCCATGGTCCGGCAAGGCTTCGCCATCGCGGTCGGCGTCTTCACGCTGATCGCGCTGGCCGCGATCGGCGGGTACGTCTACTGGCAGATGCAACCCCAAGGGGGAATTGTCGCCGCTCCGGGGCTGGCCAATATCCTCCCGCCGCAAGCGGTCGCACCCCCGGCAGTTGGCGCGGCGACTCCCGCCGTAGCGGCCGCGGCCCCGCGGCCCGCCGAGCCGACGCCGCCCCCTGCCGGGAATGCTGCCCCGCGCGAGGCGCCGCCCGGCGCCGCGCAGCCCCGGGATACCCGCCCGCCGGGGGCAAACCGGCACGTGCCGCCCCCGGATACCGCGATTCGCGTCAGCCCCCGCTCGCCCAGTCCCGATGCAACGATGGAAACGGCCCATGCCGCCTTCGCGCGCGGCGAAACCGAGCTCGCCCGCGTCATCTGGCAGAAGGCGCTACAGTCCGACCCCCGCAACAGCAACGCCCTGCACGGCCTGGCGGCCCTCGCCCTCAAGGAGGGTCGGCCGGAACAGGCGGAGCCTCTGTATCGGCGCGCCCTCGAGGTCGACCCCAAGGACGCGTTGGCGTTTGCGGGGCTGCTCTCGATTGCCCCCCCCGCGGACGCGCGCCGGGCGGAAAGCCGGCTGAGGGGACTGCTGGCCGAGCAGCCGGACGCGCCCCAGCTGCACTTCGCCCTCGGCAACCTCTATCTGGCCGATTCGCGCTGGGCCGAAGCGCAGCAGTCCTTTTTCAAGGCGCACACTGCCGACCCGGCCAATCCGGACTATCTGTACAACCTGGCGGTCAGCCTGGACCACATGAATCAGACCCGGCTGGCCGCCCAGTATTACGCCCGCGCCCTCGCCGCCGGGCCGCAGCCCGCCGCCTTCGACCGGGCGCAGGCGGAAATCCGTCTGCGCCAGCTGCAGGCGGCACACGCCCAGTGATCCTCCCATGCAGACATCCGTGACGGGCCAGAAAGTTGCGGCGACGGAAATCGGCCACCAGCCGATCGGCCAGGTGCTCATCGCGCGCGGGGTGATCAGCGAGGACCAGCTGCGCATCGCCCTGCTGGAACAGACGAAATCCAACCAGCCGGTCGGCAAGCTGCTGATCAGTCTCGGCTTCGTCTCCGAGGCCACCCTGCGCGACGCGCTGGGCGAGTCGCTCGGCCAGAAATCGGTCGACCTCTCGCGCGCCACCGTCGATCCGGTGGCGCTGCGTCTCGTGCCCAAGGATGTCGCCCGGCGGCACCGGCTGCTGCCGCTCGATTACGTACCCGCGCCGCGTCGCCTGACGGTGGCGATCGCCAACCACAACGACATCGTCGCGCTCGACAAGCTGCGCGCGATCGTTTCCCCGGATCTGCACATCGAGACGGTGCTGGCGGGCGAATCCGAGATCGCCCGCGCCATCGACCAGCATTACGGATACGAGCTGTCGATCGACGGCATCCTGCACGAAATCGAGACCGGCGAAATCGACTTCCGCGGCCTGGCCGCGTCGTCGGACGAATACAGCCAGCCGGTCGTCCGCCTGATCGACGCGCTGCTGACCGACGCGGTCAAGCGCGAAGCCTCGGACATCCACTTCGAGCCGGAGGCGAGCTTCCTGCGCATCCGCTACCGCATCGACGGCATCCTGCGCCAGATCCGCGCCCTGCACAAATCCTACTGGCCCGCCATGACGGTGCGCCTCAAGGTGATGAGCGGCATGAACATCGCCGAGATGCGCGCCCCCCAGGACGGGCGCATCTCCCTGACGATCGGCGGCCGCGAGGTCGACTTCCGCTGCGCGGCACAGCCGACCATTCACGGCGAGAACATGGTGCTGCGCATCCTCGACCGGCACAAGGGCATCGTCCCGCTCGACCGGCTCGGCCTCGACGACGCGCAACAGGCCCTGCTGTGGCGCATGATGGCGCGGCCGGAAGGCATCATCCTGGTCACCGGTCCCACCGGCAGCGGCAAGACCACCACCCTCTATTCGATGCTGAACCACATCAACGCAGAGGGCATCAACATCATGACCCTCGAGGATCCGGTCGAATACCCGATGGCGCTGATCCGCCAGACCTCGGTGGCCGAGACCGCCAAGCTCGATTTCGCCAACGGCATCCGCTCGATGATGCGCCAGGATCCCGACGTCATCCTGGTCGGCGAAATCCGCGATGCCGAAACGGCCGAAATGGCCTTTCGCGCCGCCATGACCGGCCACCAGGTGTTCTCGACCCTGCACACCAATTCCGCGCTCGGCGTGATACCGCGCCTGCTCGACATCGGCGTGCTGCCCGACATCATGGCCGGCAACATCATCGGCGTGATCGCCCAGCGCCTGGTGCGCAAGCTCTGTCTGCACTGCCGCAAGCCCTACGCACCCGCGAGCGAGGAGCTGCGCATCCTCGGCGGCCCATCCGACGACCGCCAGCCCCCCCCGGTGCTCTATCGGCCTGCGGGCTGCCCGCTGTGCGACTACCAGGGCTATCGCGGCCGGATCGCCATCATGGAAACCTTGCGCATGGACGACGACATCGACGACCTGATCGTGCGCCGCGCCACGCATCGCGAGATCCGCCAGGCCGCCGCGGCCAAGGGGTTCCGCACGCTGGCCGACGACGGGCTGCGCCAGGTCGGCGCGGGCGTCACCGCGCTCGAGGAAGCGATGCGCGTGATCGATCTCACCGAACGCATGTAAAGAGAGTATGCCCCTGCATGCCTACAAAGCAATGGACGCCGGCGGCAGGCTCGTCCACGGCCGCATGGATGCGCTCAACCTGGTCGACCTCGAGATGCGGCTGCGGCGCATGGAGCTCGACCTGATCGACGCTGCGCCGGTCAAGCCGGGCGGCTTCGGCGGCCGCCGGATCGGCCGGCGCGAACTGATCGCTTTCTGCTTCCATCTCGACCAGCTGGCGCGTGCCGGCGTGCCGATCGTCGAAAGCCTGACCGATTTGCGCGACAGCCAGGAAAATCCCCGCTTCCGCGAAGTGCTCGCCGATACGATCGAGAGCGTCGCGGGCGGCAAGACCCTGTCGCAGGCGCTGGCCGGGCACCCGCAGGTCTTCGACGCGGTGTTCGTCAGCCTGGTTCAGGCCGGGGAACAGACCGGCAACCTGCCGCTGGTACTGCACAACCTGACCGAATCTCTGAAGTGGCAAGACGAACTGGCGGCGCAGACCCGCAAACTGGCGACCTATCCGG
>CAZZFN010000016.1:0-24892 GCA_964653505.1 uncultured Methyloversatilis sp. | reverse complement strand
ACAAGGGCACCATCCGCGCCGATTTCGCCGAGAGCATCGACGCCAACGCCGTGCACGGCTCCGACGGCCCGGACACCGCCAGGGTCGAAATCGCCTATTTCTTTCCCGAGTTGAACGTCTTTTCAGGCCGTTGATGACTGTCAATTTGCTCGACTTCGACGCCGCGGCGCTGACCGCCTGGTTCGCCGCGCGGGGCGAAAAGCCCTTCCGCGCGCGCCAGCTGCTGCGCTGGATGCACCGCTTCGGCGTCGACGATTTCGAGCAGATGACCGATGTGGCCAAGGCGCTGCGCGCGAAGCTGGCGCTGGAGGCCGAAGCGCGCGGCCCGGCGGCGCTGCGCGACAATCTCGCGGGCGATGGCACGCGCAAGTGGCTGCTCGACATGGGCAATGGCAACGCCGTGGAAACGGTGTTCATTCCCGAGGCCGGTCGCGGCACCTTGTGCGTTTCGAGCCAGGTGGGCTGCGCGCTCGAATGCTCGTTCTGTTCCACGGGCAAGCAGGGCTTCAACCGCAACCTGAGTACCGCCGAGATCGTCGGCCAGCTCTGGCACGCCAACCGTGTGCTGGGGGCGGTGGGCGATGAGCGCGTGGTCAGCAACGTCGTGCTGATGGGCATGGGCGAACCGCTGGCCAACTACGACAACGTCGTCGCCGCGCTCAGGCTGATGCTCGACGACAACGCCTACGGCCTGTCGCGCCGGCGCGTGACGGTGTCCACGGCCGGCATGGCGCCGGCCATCGACCGCTTGCGGGAGGATTGCCCGGTGGCCCTGGCCGTCTCGCTGCATGCGCCTACCGACGCGCTGCGCGACGCGCTGGTGCCGCTCAACCGGAAGTATCCGTTGCGCGAACTGCTGGCGGCCTGCCGGCGCTATCTGGAAAACGCGCCGCGCGATTTCATCACCTTCGAGTATGTGTTGCTGGCCGGCATCAACGACAGCGATGCCGATGCGCGCGCGCTGCTGGCGCTCACCCGCAAGATTCCCTGCAAGTTCAACCTGATCCCGTTCAATCCCTTTCCCGGCGCGTCCTACCGTAAGCCTTCCCCCGAGCGGGTGCGCCGCTTCCAGGAAATCCTGATGCACGGGGACATCGTCACGACCGTTCGCAAGACGCGCGGCGACGAGATCGACGCGGCCTGCGGGCAGCTCGCCGGTCGCGTGGGCGACAGGACCAAGCGCCGGGGCGGCAGCGCCGTTGCGCTCCCCGTCCGGCGGTCGGTCCGCCAGGAGGCCGCGGCATGATGCGCGACGGCGCGCTGGTCGCCTTGTGCGCGTTGACCGTTCTGCTGACGGGCTGCGCCGGCAGGACGGCGGCGCCGCAGCAGCCGCCGCCGCCGGCCAATCTCGAGCAGACGACTTCGCCGGGAAGACCGGTCGTCGCCAGCGACCGGGAGCGCGCCAGGGTCCATACCGATCTGGGCGTCGCCTATCTGGGCGAGGGGCGCTTCGAGATTGCCCTCGAACAGGCTCAGATTGCGCTGGAGGCGTTGGCCAGCCATGCGCCGGCGCACAACCTGAAAGGCTTGGTGCATATGGCGCTCGGCCAGAACGATCCGGCCGAGGCGGCATTCCGCCGGGCCGTCGACCTCGATCCCGCCAGCCCGGAAATCGCGAACAACTTCGGCTGGTTCCTGTGCCAGACCGGCAGGGTGAAGGAGTCGTTCGTCTACTTCAACCGGGTGTTGCGCAATCCGCTTTACCGGACGCCGGCGCGGGTGCTGCACAACATGGGCGTGTGCGCGCTGATCGACAAGGATGACCTCGGCGGCGAGTCCTACCTGAATCGGGCGCTCAGGATCGATCCCAACAACCCGCGCGCCCACTACCTGCTGGCCGATCTCGAATATCGGCGCGGTCACTTCGTGGGTGCCCGCGAGCGGATCAGGAAGCTGCACGCCACGATCGAGCCGACCTCGGAAACGGTCTGGCTGTCGTTGCGCATCGATCGCAAGCTCGGCGACCGCAAGAGCGAGGCGGCGAATACCGGCATCCTGCGCAGCAGGTTCCGCGATTCGCCCGAATACCTCATGATGATGCGCGGAGAGTTCGATTGAGCGCAGCGGCGCCAGATTCCGCCGTTGCGGAGGCGCCGGCGGCCGCGCCGCCATCGGTCGGCAGCCAGCTGCGCACCGCCCGCGCCGCGGCGCAGCTTACGGTCGATGACATCGCGCGCGCGCTGAAATTCAGTCCGCGCCAGATCGAGGCGCTCGAGGCCGACAATTATGCGGCGTTGCCTGGCGGAACCATCGTGCGCGGATTCGTGCGCAACTATGCACGTCTGCTGAAACTGGACGCCGAGGCATTGCTGCGCCAGATCGATGCGGCCGTGCCGAGCGCGCCGGTCGAAGTGCGGCCGCCCGACAATATGGGGACGGCGGGTTCCCCGCAGGGTTTGAACAGGTTTCCTCCCCTCCTGGCGACCGTCCTCGTCGTGTCGATGGCCGCCCTCCTGCTGGGTCTCTGGTATTTCTTCGCCCCGTCGGCGCCGACCCGCACCGTGGTCGGACCGGCGGCGGACGCGACGCGGCAGATGGCGGAGCCGGCCGCTCCGGCGCTTGTGCCCGTTCTGCCGTCCGCTGGCGGCAATGCCGTGCCGCCGCAGGCGTCCGCCCCGGCCGATCTGTCCGCGCCGGCATTGCGTTTTTCCTTCTCCGCCCGTTCCTGGATCGAGGTTCTCGACGGGGCCGGCCGTTCCTTGCACAGCGGCGAAAATCCCGCCGGCGCCCAGCTCGTGCTGACGGGCGCCCCGCCCTTCGACATCGTGATCGGCAACGCGGCCGCAGTGTCGCTCAGCTATGGCGACAGGCCGGTCGACCTGGCGCCCCACACGCGCGCCGACGTGGCCCGGCTGAGGCTGGAATGAACGCGGCGATCCGGCGTCGGCCCACGCGCTGCGTGATGGTGGGAAAAGTCGGCGTTGGCGGGACGGCGCCCATCATGGTGCAGTCGATGACCAACACCGACACGGCGGATGTTTTCGCCACCGCCCAGCAGGTGGCCGAGCTCCACCGCGCGGGTTCCGAGGTGGTGCGCCTCACGGTGAATACGCGCGAGGCCGCCGCCGCCGTGCCGAAGATCCGCGAGCGGCTGTTGCAGATGAATCTCGATGTGCCGCTGGTCGGCGATTTTCACTTCAACGGCCACAAACTCCTGGCCGACGTGCCCGAGTGCGCGCTCGCGCTCGACAAGCTGCGCATCAATCCCGGCAATGTGGGCAAGGGCGAGAAGCGCGACGAGCAGTTCGCCCGCATGATCGAGGTGGCCTGCCGTTACGAAAAGCCCATCCGCATCGGCGTCAATTGGGGCAGCCTCGACCAGGAACTGCTCGCCCGCCTGATGGACGAGAACGCCGGACGCCCCGAACCGAAAGACGCCACAGGACTCATGCGCGAGGCGATGGTCGCCTCGGCGCTCGAATCGGCGGCGCGGGCCCAGGCCCTCGGCCAGCCCGGCAACCGCATCGTGCTCTCCTGCAAGGTGAGCGGCGTGCAGGATCTGATCGCCATCTACCGCGATCTGTCGGCGCGCTGCGACTATCCCCTGCATCTGGGGCTGACGGAAGCCGGCATGGGCAGCAAGGGCATCGTCGCCTCGACGGCCGCGCTCGCCGTCCTGTTGCAGGAGGGCATCGGCGACACCATCCGCGTGTCTCTCACCCCAATGCCTGGCGAGTCGCGCACCAAGGAAGTCGTGGTGGCCCAGGAAATCCTCCAGACCATGGGCCTGCGCGCCTTCACCCCGATGGTGGTGGCCTGCCCCGGCTGCGGGCGCACCGCCAGCACCTTCTTCCAGGAGCTGGCGCAGGACATCCAGAACTACGTGCGCGCGAAGATGCCCGCATGGGCGCAGCATCACCGCGGCGTCGAGGAGATGACCGTCGCCGTCATGGGCTGCGTGGTGAACGGCCCGGGCGAGAGCAAGCACGCCAATCTGGGCATCTCGCTGCCCGGCACCGGCGAGGCCCCGGTCGCGCCCGTCTATGCCGACGGCGAGCGCATCACGACCCTGCGCGGGGACAACATTGCCGCCGAATTCCGCAGCATCATCGACGATTACGTGGCAAACAGGTATCCCCGTCTATCCGACGATCAGGCGAGGGAGGGGCGATGAGGGAGCATTCATCAGGGATGCCGGGACGGGAACCCGAGCGTCGACCGCCGATCGGAAAATACCAACTGTCGTTGTTCGATCAGACGGATTCCACTGGCGAGTCGGATGATTTTTTCTTCGTCGCACACTCGAGTCCGGCGGTGATCGAACGCGAATTCTGGACATCCCGGCAAAGGCAGGCGCATTCTCTTCACGAGGTGTCCTACCGGGCCTGCTTCAAGCCCCAACTGCCGGCGTATTTCATCGAACGCCTGACCCAAGCGGGGGACATCGTTTATGACCCCTTCTCGGGCAGAGGCACGACGGCCATCGAAGCGGCATTGCGCGGGCGAATTCCATTCGCGAACGACATCAACCCGCTCAGTGCGGTTTTGTCGCGCCCGAGAATCGAGCCCCCGCTGCTCGACGACGTGGCTGACCGGTTGGCCACGATTCCCTTCCGGATCGACGCAGACGACGCGGACGATGACGTCGACCTGTCTGCGTTCTACCACCCCGACACCGAAAACGAGATTCGGGCACTCAGGAAATTCCTGGCGCAACGACGGGCGAACGGGGAGGAAGACGCCATCGACCGGTGGATTCGGATGGTGGCGACCAATCGTCTGACCGGGCATTCTCCCGGTTTCTTCTCGGTCTATACGCTGCCCCCCAATCAGGCCACCACGCCGGAGCGCCAGGCCCAGATCAACGAGCGACTGAATCAGGTTCCGGAATACCGACAGGTGCGGACGCTCATCCTCAGGAAAAGCCGCCAGCTCATGAGCGAGCTCGTCGACGGACAGCGCCGGTACCTCGGGGAAAGCGCGAAAGACGCGCTTTTTCTCACCGGGCGCGCGCAGCAGACACCCGCGATACCGTCGGAAGCGGTCGCCCTCACGGTGACCTCGCCGCCGTTTCTCGACATCGTCCAGTATGCCGATGACAACTGGCTGAGGTGTTGGTTCAACGCTATCGACGTGAAGGCCGTGGCGCAGAGCATGTCGGTTTCCCGTTGCCTCGAACAATGGACGATGGAGATGGCGCAGACCCTCGTCGAGCTCTATCGCGTGACACGTCCGCGCGGCTTCGTGGCATTCGAGGTGGGCGAAGTCAGGAACGGGAAGATTCGTCTGGACGAGGCGATTGCGCCTGTCGGGGAAAAGGCGGGATTTCAGTGGGTGGGGACGCTCATCAATCGCCAGGCATTCACCAAGACATCCAATATCTGGGGGGTCAAGAACAACCGTTCGGGAACCAACAGCAACCGCATCGTCGTGTTTCGGAAGGGGTGATCGTGCCACGCACATTGCATCGAGGCCGACAAGATGGCGATCTCGAATCCGTCGTTGTGGAGATGGGAAAGCCGCTCAAGAACGTCCCTTTCGACCGGGTCATCGAGGCGATGACAGGCCATCGGGTGCTGGCCTTTGACGCGCACGATCCGGCGCATCGGGCCATCGTCGAGGTGCTGAAGACGGCCGGGGGAAACAGCGTGAAAGCCATCAATGCCTCGGGAGGCATTCAGAGCGCCCGGCCCAACGAGGTCGGCAACAAGGTCGAACCTTTTCTCAAGGATGCCTTGAACAGCATCGCGGACGTGAAGGCGGATACCCCGAAAACCCCGTCAGGTCGACGAAAGTCTTCGGGTTACCCGGATATCGAGGTCGAGATGGGTGGTCGGATCGCGTATGTCGAATGCAAGACCTATCACCGGGAAAATGCCGAAACGACCCAGCGGAGCTTTTATTTTTCTCCATCGGACGAATTCAAGGTGACCTGCGATGCCTTGCACCTGTTGATGGCCTACGAGATGGTCAGGGCGCAGGATGGGCGTTACCGGGCCAACGGATTCAAGCTGCTCGCCCTCGAACATCTTTCCCTGGATGTCAAGCACGAATTCAATTCGGACAACCGCCGACTGTATTCGGGGAGAGACGGAACACGGCTCATTCACAGCGAGACGGACGCGATCCGATGACATCCCAGACCCTGCAAGCCATCCGCGGCATGAACGACCTCCTGCCCGACGCGGCCGAGCGCTGGGAGGCTTTCGAGGCCCTGGTGCGCGACTGGCTGGCGGCCTACGGCTACCGGCCCATCCGCATGCCCATCGTCGAGCCCACGCCGTTGTTTGCGCGCGCGATCGGCGCCGTCACCGACATCGTCGAGAAGGAGATGTATTCCTTCGAGGATAGACTCAACGGCGAGGCGCTCACCCTGCGTCCCGAGGGCACCGCCTCCTGCGTGCGCGCCGTGCTCCAGCACAATCTCCTCTACGACGGCCCCAAGCGCCTGTGGTACATGGGCCCGATGTTCCGTCACGAGCGGCCCCAGAAGGGCCGCTACCGCCAGTTCCACCAGGTCGGGGTGGAGGCCCTGGGTCTGCCCGGCCCGGACATCGACGCCGAGCAGATCCTCATGTGCGCCCGGCTGTGGGACGACCTGGGCCTGGACGCAATTGCGCTCGAGATCAACTCGCTGGGCCAGATGGATGAGCGCGCCCGCCACCGCGCCGACCTGATCGCCTACCTCGACAGGCGCCACGACCAACTCGACGAGGACGGCCGGCGGCGCCTGCACACCAACCCGCTGCGTATCCTCGACACCAAGAACCCGGCCCTGCAAGGGCTCGTCGAGGCCGCGCCGAAGCTGATCGACTATCTTGGCGAGGCCTCGCTCAAGCACTTCGAGGGCGTCCAGCAGCTGCTCAAGGATGCGGCGATCCCCTGCCGCATCAACCCGCGCCTGGTGCGCGGGCTCGATTATTACAACCTGACCGTGTTCGAGTGGGTGACCGACGCGCTGGGCGCGCAGGGCACCGTGTGCGCGGGCGGTCGCTACGACGGACTGGTCGCGCAGCTGGGCGGCAAGAGCGCGCCGGCCTGCGGTTTTGCGCTGGGCATCGAGCGGCTGATGGCGCTGGTCGAGGCGCGCGACGGCCTGCCGGCGGCATCTGCCCCGGAGGTGTATGTGGTGCACAGCGGAAAGGCCGCAGAGCGGCTGGCCTTTCGCGCGGCCGAGTCCTTGCGCGACATCGGCCTGGCGGTGCTCACCCACATGGGCGGGGGCAGCTTCAAATCGCAGTTCAAGCGGGCCGATGCCTCGGGCGCCCAGCTGGCGCTGGCGATCGGCGAGGAGGAAGCGGCACTCGACGCGGTGACGATCAAGCCGCTGCGGGTGGAGGCCGAGCAGTGGCGCGTGCCGCTCGACGAGCTTCCCCACGCGGTGGACGAATGGCTGTATGGCGAGAATCTTGACGAGGAATGAGACATGGCGACCTATGACCTGGAAGAACAGGAAAAGATCGAGGAACTGAAGACCTGGTGGAAGCTGCACGGCACCCTGGTGACGGCGGTGGTATCCGCCCTGGCGGTGGCGGTGGTCGGCTGGCAGGCCTGGCAATGGTGGCAGCGCAGCCAGGCGGCCCAGGCCACCCAGCTGTATGGCCATCTGCAGCAGGCGCTGTCGCAGCAGGACACGAAGCAGGTGCGCCTGCTCGCGGGCGAATTGATCGACAGGTTCTCCGGCACCAGCCATGCCGCCATGGCCGCGCTGCTGTCCGGCAAGGTGTTGTTCGAAACCGGCGACCTCAAGTCGGCGGCGGCCCAGTTCGGCTGGGCGGCGCAACACGCGCGGGATGCGGGCACGCGCGATCTGGCGCGCCTGCGTCAGGCCCTCGTCCTGGTCGAGGAGAAGAGTTACGACGAGGCGCTCAAGCTGCTGGCCGTCCCGCCGGCGCCGAGTTTCGCCGCGCGCTATCACGAGCTGCGCGGCGACATCCTCGCCGCACAGGGCAAGGGCGGCGAGGCGCGCGCAGCCTATGAGGAAGCCGTCAAGGCGCTGGAGACGAGCCGCAAGGCCGAGGGTCTGCCGCCGGGGCCGTATCTCGAGATACTCCGGACCAAGCGCGACGCCAGCGGAGCGCGGCCGTGAAGCTGCGCCAGCTGGCCTCGACGCTTGTGCTGGCGGGCGCTAGCCTGATCCTGGCGGGCTGCTCGACCCTGGGCAACACCCTGGATGCGCTCAATCCCTTCGGCACGGCGACGCCCAAGGCCAGGCCGTCCCCCCTGCCGGCATTCCAGCCGCGCGCCGAGCTCGCGCGGCTGTGGCAGGCCGGCATCGGCGCGGCCAGCGATCATGCATTTACCCCGGCGGTGGTCGGATCGCAGGTTTTCGTCGCGGCGCGCGACGGTGCGCTGGCGCGTTTCGACAACGGACGCCCGGTCTGGCGCATCAATGCGGGGAAGACGCTTTCCGGCGGCGTGGGCGCGCACGACAAGCTGGTGGTCGTCGGCACGCCCGAGGGCGAAGTGCTCGCCTTCCATGCCGAGGATGGCCGCCCGGCCTGGCAGGCGCGCGCCGGTTCCGAGATTCTCGCCGCGCCTGCGGTCGCTGCGGATCTCGTCGTGGTCAGGGGGGGCGATGCGCGCATCTTCGCTTTCGAGGCCGCCGACGGCAAGCGGCGCTGGGTCCATCAGCGCAGCATGCCGGCCCTGACGCTGCGTTCCAGCGCCGGCGTCGTCATGACGGAACAGGCCGTCTATGCCGGCTTCCCCGGCGGCCGGCTGGCGGCCGTGGCGCGCCACAACGGTGCGGCCTTGTGGGAGGCGACCGTCGCCCTGCCGCGCGGCACGACGGAGATCGAACGCCTCGCCGACGTGGCGGGCGATCCGGTGGTGGAAGGCGGTGCGATCTGCGCCGTCGCCTATCGGGGGCGGGTCGCCTGTTTCGATGTGGACAACGGGCGTCAGCTCTGGGCGCGCGAGGTTTCCTCGGTTGCCGGGCTCGACATCGGCAACCGCGCGGTTTTCGTCACCGACGACAAAGGCGTCCTGCTGGCGTTCGACCGCAATTCCGGGGCCAGCGTCTGGAAGCAGGACAAGCTGGCCCAGCGCGGCGTGGGCCGGCCGCTCGCCGTCGGCCGGCGTCTGGCCGTCGCCGACTTCGAGGGGCAGGTGCACCTGCTTGCCGAGGACGACGGCGCCTTCGTGGCGCGCGCCGCCACGGACGGATCCCCCGTCGTCGCCTCTCTCCGGCGCCTGCGCGGCGTTGAAGATGCGCTGGTCGTGCAGACCCGCAACGGCGGCGTGTTTGCCCTCCAGGTCAAATAGATGCTGCCCACGCTGGCCCTCGTGGGGCGGCCCAACGTCGGCAAATCGACGCTGTTCAACCGGCTGACGAAGTCGCGCGCCGCGCTGGTCGCCGACCAGCCCGGCCTGACGCGCGACCGCCACTACGGCCACGGCCGGCTCGGCCAGCGGCCCTTCCTCGTCGTGGACACCGGCGGCTTCGAGCCGCAGGCGAAGGAGGGCATCGTCCATGAAATGGCGCGCCAGGCCGAGGCGGCCATCGCCGAGGCCGACGTCCTGTTGTTTCTCGTCGATGGCCGCGACGGCCTCGCACCGCAGGACAAGGCGATCGCCGAGCGGCTGCGGCGCAGCGGACGGCCGCTGCACCTGGTCGTGAACAAGGCCGAGGGCATGAACCGCGCTGTCGTCGCCGCCGAATTCCACGAACTGGGCTGCGGCGCGCCGCGCGTGATTTCCTCGGCCCACGGCGAGGGCGTGCGCGAACTGCTGGAGCTGGTGCTGGCCGACTTTCCCGAGGACGAGCCCGATGAGGCGACGGATACCGGCCCGCGCGTCGCCGTGGTGGGGCGTCCGAACGTCGGCAAGAGCACCCTGATCAATACCCTGCTCGGCGAGGAGCGCATGATCGCCTTCGACCTGCCGGGCACGACGCGCGACGCCATCGCCACGCCCTTCGAGAGGAACGGCAAGCGCTACACGCTGATCGACACCGCCGGCCTGCGCCGCAAGGGCAAGGTGTTCGAGACCATCGAGAAGTTCTCGGTCATCAAGACCCTGCAGGCCGTCGAAGCGGCCAACGTCGTGGTGCTGATGGTCGATGCCAGCCAGGACATCTCCGACCAGGACGCCCACATCGCCGGCTTCTGCATCGAGGCCGGCCGCGCCCTGGTGCTGGCGGTGAACAAGTGGGACGCCGTCGATACCTACCGGCGCGACCAGGTCAAGCAGGACATCCAGCGCAAGCTCAATTTCCTCGGTTTCGCCAAGGTGCACTACATCTCGGCGCTCAAGGGGCAGGGCGTCGCCAGCGTGCTGCAGTCGGTGGACAAGGCCTACGCCGCGGCGATGGTCAAGCTCGCCACGCCCAAGCTGACGCGCGTGCTGCTCGACGCCGTGCAGAAGCAGGCGCCGCCGCGCCACGGCAACGTGCGCCCCAAGCTGCGCTATGCCCACCAGGGCGGCAGCAACCCGCCGGTCGTGGTCATCCACGGCAACGCGCTCGAACACGTGCCGCCGGCCTACGTGCGTTATCTCGAGCACGTCTATCTCGAAGCCTTCAAGCTGCAGGGCACGCCCCTGCGCATCCGGTTCAAGATCGCGAAGAACCCTTACGTCGATAAGGACTGAAAGGAGCAGGCGATGACCTATGTCGTGACCGAAAACTGCATCAAGTGCAAATACACCGATTGCGTCGATGTCTGCCCGGTCGATTGCTTTCGCGAGGGGCCGAACTTTCTCGTCATCGATCCCGACGAATGCATCGACTGCACGCTTTGCGTCCCCGAATGTCCGGCCGAGGCGATTTTCGCCGAGGACGACGTGCCCGCCGAGCAGCGCGAGTTCGTCGCCCTGAATGCCGAGCTGGCCAAACGGTGGCCGACGATCGTCGAGCGCAAGGCGCCGCCGCCCGACGCCGACGACTGGCGCGGCCGGCCGGGCAAGAAGGGCCTGCTGGAGCGCTGCGGCTGACGCGTCCGCGACGCGTGTTAGACTTGCCGCAAATCGGCCTTTCATGGGTTCCTGCATGTCCGGCAACACCATCGGCACGCTGTTTTGCGTCACATCGTTCGGCGAATCGCATGGTCCGGCCATCGGCTGCGTGGTCGATGGCTGCCCGCCCGGGCTCGAGATCGCTGCGGCCGAGATCCAGGCCGAGCTCGATCGTCGCAAGCCGGGCACCTCGCGTCACGTCACCCAGCGGCGCGAGGCCGACGAAGTCGAGATCCTCTCCGGCGTGTTCGAGGGCAGGACCACCGGCACGCCGATCGCATTGCTGATCCGCAATACCGACCCGCGCAGCAAGGACTATGGCA
The DNA here is from genome assembly GCA_964653505.1 of uncultured Methyloversatilis sp. Taxonomy (GTDB): domain Bacteria; phylum Pseudomonadota; class Gammaproteobacteria; order Burkholderiales; family Rhodocyclaceae; genus Sulfuricystis. The sequence continues at coordinate 13,673 of CAZZFN010000016.1, read as the reverse complement.
GCATCGCCAATACCTTCCGACCCGGGCATGCCGACTACAGCTACTGGCAGAAATACGGCATCCGCGACTACCGCGGCGGCGGGCGCGCCTCGGCGCGCGAGACCGCCGTGCGCGTCGCCGCCGGTGCGATCGCCAAGAAATGGCTGAAGGAGCGCTACGGCGTTACGATCCGCGGCTGGATGAGCCAGCTCGGTCCCCTCGAAATCCCCTTCGTCGATGCGGCCGAGATCGACCGCAATCCCTTCTTTGCCCCGAACGCGGCCATCGTGCCCGAACTCGAGGCCTACATGGACCGGCTGCGCAAGGACGGCGATTCGGTCGGCGCGCGCATCGAGGCGGTCGCCACCGGCGTGCCGCCGGGCTGGGGCGATCCGGTCTATGGGCGGCTCGACGCGCAGATCGCCTACGCGATGATGGGCATCAATGCCGTCAAGGGCGTGGAGATCGGCGCCGGCTTCGGGTGCGTGGCCCAGCGCGGCAGCGAACATGGCGACGAGCTGACGCCGCAGGGCTTCCTGAGCAACCACGCCGGGGGCATTCTCGGCGGCATCTCGTCCGGTCAGGACGTGACCGTGTCCATCGCCATCAAGCCGACCTCGAGCATCCGCCTGCCGCGCCGTTCGATCGACCTGGCCGGGCAACCGACGGTGGTGTCGACCGAGGGGCGTCACGATCCCTGCGTCGGCATCCGCGCCACGCCGATCGCCGAGGCGATGCTGGCGCTGGTATTGACGGATGCGGCCTTGCGGCACCGCGCCCAGTGCGCCGACGTGCGCTGTCCGACGCCCGCGATCCCGGCAACTCCCTGAAGCGGTGCGCGGGCGGCCTGATAGAATTTTTTCGGATCACAACGACAGGAAGAATATAGCCATGCACGTCGAACACCACGATCTCTACAACGAATTTCCCGACATGCGCGATGCCATCGATGCGCTCAAGGCGGACTACGGCTACTTTGCCGCCATGGTCGCCCGCTACGACCGCCTGACCGGCAAGGTCGAGGATCTCGAGGAGCATGACATGCCCGTGGCCGATTTCACCCTGGAGGACATGAAGAAGGCGCGCGTCAAGCTCAAGGACGACATCTATCATTTCCTTCTGGTGTTTCGCGCCGGCCAGAAGCACCCGCGCTGATCTTCCATACTGGGGCGGCCATGAGTCCCCTGGGACGGCTTGCCGCCTGGTATTTCTTTTATTTCGCCTTCGTCGGGGCCTTCGCGCCCTATTTCACGCTTTACCTGCAGGACATCGGCCAGTCCCCCTGGGAAATCGCCCTCCTGATGTCGGTGCCGCAGGTGATGCGTCTCCTGGCGCCCTGGCCGTGGGGCTGGCTGGCCGACCGCGTCGGCCGGCGCGCGGCGGTCGTCAAGTTGGTCGCCCTCGGTTCGGTGCTCGGCTTCTGCGGATTCTTTTTCACCCGCGAATACCTGCCGATGCTGGCGGCGATGGCGCTCGTCTGGTTCTTCTGGAGCGCCGCGCTGCCGCTGGTGGAGGCGATGACGCTCGACCGCCTGGCAGGCCAGACCGAACGCTACGGCCGCATCCGACTGTGGGGCTCGGTCGGGTTCGTCGCCAGCGTCCTCGGCCTGGGGGCGGCGCTCGACCATCTGCCCATCGCGGCGGTGCTGTGGGCCTGCCTGTTCATCCTCGCGAGCGTGCTGGCGAGCGCCCTGACCCTCGACGAAACGAAAGTCGGCGCTGGCGGGACGGCGCCCCCGATGGGCGAGCGCCTGCGCCAGCCGGCCGTGATCGCCCTGCTGGCGGCCTGTTTCTTCATGTCGGTCGCGCACGGCCCGCTCTATGTCTTCTATTCGATCCATCTCGTCGATCACGGCTACGGCAAGACGGCGGTGGGCCTGTTCTGGTCGGTCGGCGTGCTGGCCGAGATAGCCGTGTTCCTGGTCATGCCCCGGCTGATGCGGCATTGCTCGTTGCGCGCCATCCTGCTGGCGAGTTTCGCTCTCGCGGCGCTGCGTTTCGTCCTGATCGGCTGGGCGGCCGACCACGCCCTGGTGCTGCTGTTTGCCCAACTGCTCCATGGCGCGACTTTCGGCGCGTATCATGCGGCGGCGATGGCCGTCCTGATCCGCTGGTTCGAACCGGCCCTGCAGGCGCGCGCCCAGGGGGTGTATGGCAGCATCTCGTTCGGCGCCGGCGGCATGGTCGGCGGCCTGCTCGGCGGCCAGGCCTGGGCTCCGCTCGGCGCCGGCATGACCTACACTTTCGCGGCGCTGTTTGCCCTCTGCGGCCTGCTCCTGGTCTGGCGCGGCGTGCCGGTGCTCGCCCTGGCGGAACGCCGCCCATGACGATCCCCTCCATCCTGCGTCGGGCCCTGGTCTTCGCCCTGCTCTGGTGGGTGCTGACCGAGGGCAGCGGCATCGCCTGGGGCATCGGGCTGGCGAGCGTCGGACTGGCGACTGTCGCCAGCCTGCGCCTGTGGCCGCCCGCCCGGTGGCGAATTTCCCTGTTCGGGATGCTGGCCTTTGCGGGCTGGTTTTGCGCGGAGTCGGTGAAGGGCGCCGTGCAGGTGGCTGCGCTGGCCTTCCAGCGCCATCCCGACCTGGTCCCGCGCATCATCGAGGTTTCCGTGACGCTCCCACCCGGTTCGGCCACCGTGCTGCTCGTCAATACCTTGAATCTTTTGCCCGGCACGCTGTGTGCCGGCGTGGATGGGCAGATCCTGCGCGTGCATGTGCTGGATGGGCGGATGCCGGTTGCCGGGGAGGTGCGCGTGGCCGAGGCGCGCATCGCCCGCATGTTGGGGCTGGCGCCATGACGGGACTCGAACTGCCCCTGGCGCTGTTTCTCCTGCTCAACCTGATGGCGGCGCTGGCGCGCGTGGCGCGCGGTCCGACGGCGGCCGACCGCATGCTGGCCGCGCTGCTGTTCGGCACCACCGGCGTGGGCATGCTGCTGTTGCTGGCGTATGCGGGCGGTCATCCGGCGTTGGTGGACGTGGCGCTGGTGCTGGCCTTGCTGGCCGCCATCGCCGGCGCGGCCTTTGCCGGTCGGGCCTGGATGAAGGAGCGCGACGATGCCTGAGACCGTCGCGACATGGGTCAGTGCCGTCTTGCTGATGACCGGGGCATTCTTCTATTTCGCCGGGACGGTCGGGCTGCTGCGCTTTCCCGACGTGTATACCCGGCTGCATGCCCTGACCAAGGCGGACAACCTGGGTCTGGGGTTCATGGTCATGGGCCTGGCCGTGCAGGCGGAGAGTCTGCCGGCTGCGTTCAAGCTGCTTCTGATCTGGCCGCTGGCCATGGCCGCCAGCGCCACCGTGGGTTACCTGATCGCCCGGCGCGCCCGCGCGCTGGGCATTGCGCCCTGGCGCCGACCGGAGGAGCGATGACTCTCCCCCTCGTCTTCGATGGTCTGCTCGCGCTCATGCTTCTGTGGAGCGCATGGCGGGCGCTCGCCGCCCCGAATGCCACCCGCGCGGTCGTCATGTTCATCGTCTTCGGCCTCTTTCTCACGCTCGCGTGGGCGCGGCTGGATGCCCCGGACATCGCCCTGGCCGAGGCCGCCATCGGCGCCGGGCTCACCGGCGCGCTGCTGCTCGACGCCATTCGCACCCTGGGCGCATCCCCCGGCCCGCAGACCGGAACCCGGCGCTCTCCCTGGCGCTGGCCGGTGCTGGCCGGGGCGCTCCCGCTGGCGGCCATCCTCGTCGTGGCCCTGCGCGACGTCCCCGAACAGGCGGTGGATTTGCCGGCAGCCGTCGGGCAGAACCTGGCGTCGAGCGGCGTCACCCACCCGGTCACCGCGGTGCTGCTCAACTTTCGCGGTTACGACACCCTGCTGGAAGTGGCGGTGTTGCTGGCTGCCCTGTTCGGGCTCCTGATCCTGGCCCGGGGCGCGGCACAGGCATCCGGGCCGGAGGCCGGGCGGGAAAGCGCCCTGCTGCGCACCCTGGCGCGACTAGCCACGCCGCCCATGATCGTGATGGCGGGCTATCTGCTGTGGGCGGGGGCCCATCAGCCCGGCGGGGCGTTCCAGGCCGCTGCGGTGCTCGCGGCGGCCGGAGTTTTGCTGCATCTGGCCGGCCTCCTGCCTGCCTGGGTCGCGCCGGGCGGACTGTTGCGTCTCGGGCTGACGGGCGGGCTGCTCGTGTTTCTCGCGGTGGCCATCCTGCCGCTGGCCCACGCCCCGCTGCTCGCCTATCCGCCGGCCTGGGCGGGGGCGCTGATCCTGCTGGTGGAGGCGGCGCTGACCGTCTCCCTGGGACTGGTGCTGGCGGGCCTGTTCCTGTTCCTCTCCGGACGCTCCTTGCGCGATGAGGAGACGCGATGAGCACGGGCCTGCTGTATGCTCTGACCGGGGGTCTCCTGTTTGTCATGGGAATGGCCGGCGCTGTCATCGTGGCCGATGCGCTGCGCAAGATCCTTGCCTTCAATATCATGGGCAGCGGGGCTTTTCTGGTGCTTGTCGGCCTCGCCCAGCAAGACGGGATCCCCGATCCCGTGCCGCAGGCGATGGTGCTCACCGGTATCGTCGTGGCGGTGGCCTCCACCGCCCTGGCCCTGGCGCTGGCGCGCCGCGCGGCAGAGGAATAACAGCCGTCCCGCCAGGGCCGATTTTTGTCGCACATAGCCCGAAGCTTCCCGTGTCGGACGTTATGATTCAGCCATGCATGTCATTCAAAGGAGATCGCGCGTCATGACATCCCTGCTCGAAAAACACTGGCATCACCTGCCCCAGGACGAGGCCCTCGACTTGCTCGACGCCCACGAGCACAAGGGGCTGGATCGTTTCGAGGTGGAGAATCGGCAACAGCGCTTCGGCCCCAACGCCCTCACGCCCCGAAAGGGCAAAGGGCCGCTGCTGCGTTTCCTGCTCCAGTTTCATCAGGCCCTGGTCTATATCCTCCTGGTGGCGGTGCTCATCAAGCTCGCCCTGGGGGCCTGGGTGGATGCCAGCGTGATTTTCGGCGTGGTGCTGCTCAATTCCATCATCGGCTTCGTCCAGGAAGGCAAGGCCCTCTCCGCCCTGGCTGCGCTCGCCCGCGTGCTGACCACGACGGCCACCGTGCTGCGCGCCGGGGAAAAGCAACGCGTGGACGCCCGCGCACTGGTGCCCGGCGACATCGTCCTGCTCGCCTCGGGCGACCGGGTGCCGGCAGACCTGCGCCTGCTGCGGGTTCGCAACCTGCAGGTCGACGAATCGGCGCTCACCGGCGAATCGGTGCCCGTCGAGAAACGAACGGGGGTTCTGGCGCATGACGCCGTGCTGGCCGAACGCGCCAACATGGCCTATTCCTCGACCCTGGTGACCTATGGCACGGCCACCGGGGTGGTCACCGCCACCGGCGACAACACCGAAATCGGCCGCATTTCCGAACTCATCGCCAGCGCCGAGGTGCTGGCCACGCCGCTCACGCGCAAGATCGCGGGATTCAGCCGCATCCTGCTCTACGCCATCCTGGGTCTGGCCGGCATCACCTTCGCCGTCGGTCTCTGGCATGGCGGATCGGCCGTGGACATGTTCATGGCGGCGGTGGCGATGGCTGTCGCCATGATCCCGGAGGGCCTGCCGGCGGTGCTTACCATCACCCTGGCCATCGGCGTGGCGCGCATGGCCAAGCGCAACGCCATCATCCGCCACCTGCCCGCCGTGGAGACCCTGGGCAGCACCACCGTGATCTGCTCCGACAAGACCGGCACCCTGACCCGCAACGAGATGACCGTGCAACGCCTGTGGGCGGGCGGCGAAGGGGTCGAGGTGAGCGGTGTGGGCTACGCGCCCGACGGCGAGCTGCGGCTCGATGGCAGCCCGGTCGACCTGGAGGCGCATCCGGCCCTGTCCGAACTGCTGCGCGCCGGCCTGCTGTGCAACGATGCCGTCTTGCGGCAGGAGAACGGCAGCTGGAAGATCGATGGCGATCCGACCGAAGGGGCGCTGCTGGTCGCCGGGCACAAGGCCGGGCTCGAGATCGGATCGCTTCAGGCCGCGCATCCCCGGCTCGACGCGATTCCCTTCGAGTCGCAGCACCAGTTCATGGCCACCTTGCACGGCGGCGAGGCCCCGGCGGTCTATCTCAAGGGCTCGGTCGAAAGTCTGCTCGCACGTTGTGCGGATGCCCTGGACAGCGATGGTCGTCCCGGTGCGCTCGATGTTGGCGCGATTCAGGCGCAGGTCGAGGCCCTGGCCGGACAAGGCTTGCGGGTGCTGGCCTTCGCCCATCTTCGCGTTGGGCCGGAAAACACCCAGATCGATCATGCCGATGTCGCCCAGGGGCTCAGCTTCATCGGCCTGCAAGGCATGATCGACCCGCCGCGCGAAGAGGCGATTCGGGCGGTTCGCGCCTGTCATGCGGCCGGCATCCAGGTCAAGATGATCACGGGCGATCATGCCACCACGGCGGCGGCCATCGCCGGACAGATCGGCCTGGGAGGGACCTTGCCGCCCGGTCGTCTGCCCGACGTGATGACCGGGCGGGCCCTGGAGGATGTCGCCGACGCGCAGCTCATCGACACGGCCCACCGGACGGGCGTGTTCGCCCGCGTCACGCCGGAACAGAAGCTGCGCCTGGTCGAAGCCCTGCAAGCGCGCGGCGAGGTCGTGGCCATGACGGGAGACGGGGTCAATGACGCCCCCGCCCTGCGCCGCGCCAATATCGGCGTAGCCATGGGCATCAACGGCACCGAGGTGTCGAAGGAGGCCGCCGACATGGTGCTGACCGACGACAACTTCGCCACCATCGAGGCGGCGGTGGAGGAAGGCCGCGGGGTGTTCGACAACCTCGTCAAGTTCATCACCTGGATCCTGCCGACCAACGCCGGCCAGGGGCTGGTCATCATGGCGGCCGTGCTGGCGGCGCAGCCCTTGCCGGTGCTGCCCGTGCAGGCGCTGTGGATCAACATGACCACCGCCGTGCTGCTGGGGCTTGCCCTGGCCTTCGAGCCCAAGGAGCCGGGCATCATGCGCCGCCCCCCGCGCCGGCCGGATGCGCCCATCCTCACCGGCGAGCTGATCTTCCGCATCGTCCTGGTGGGCCTGATGTTGCTGGCCGGCAGTTACGGCCTGTTCGAATGGGCCCTCCAGCGCGGGGCCAGCGAAGCCGAGGCGCGCACCATCGCGGTCAACGTGTTCGCCGTGGGGCAGTCCTTCTACCTGCTCAACTGCCGCTCGCTGCGCGTGTCGATGTTCCGCCTGGGGCTCGCCAGCAATCTGTGGATCTGGGTGGGGATTGCCGCCATGATGACGGTGCAACTCCTGTTCACCTATGTGCCGGCCATGAACTGGCTCTTCCACACGGCCCCCATCGGCTGGATGGACTGGCTCCACATCACCCTCGTGGGCCTGACGATTTATGTGGTGATCGGTGCGGAGAAAGCCTGGCGGCTGCGTCGGGAAACGAGGGCGGGCGGGCGATGAAACGCGGGCGGCGAGGATCGGCGCACAAGGCGTTTCACGTCGAGCCGGGAGACTGACCGATGCGAATTGCCCTGTCTGCCTTCTTCTGGCTCGGCGTCTATCTGGCGCTGGTGCTGGTTCCGCTGGCGGTCCTGACGATCGGAGAAGTGCCGCCCGGTTCCGGATTCTGGTGGGACTTCTCCATGGCGCTGGGGTTCGCCGCGATGGCCATGATGGGCGTCCAGTTCTTCCTCACCGCCCGTTTCCGGCGTGCCAGCGCGCCTTTCGGCATCGACATCATCTACTACTTTCACCGTTACCTGGCGGTGCTGGCCCTCGGTTTCGTTTTTCTGCATTTCCTGATCATCCGCATCGACAATGTCGCCGCCCTGGGGGCCATCAATCCGCTGGAAGCCCCGTGGTACATGACCGCGGGCCGCGTGTCCCTGCTGCTGCTGGCGCTGCTCGTCGTCACGTCGGTGTGGCGCAAGCGGCTGCGCATTCCCTATGACGAATGGCGCATGCTGCACATCGGCCTGGCGGTGGCAGCCTTCCTGCTGGCGCTGGGCCATATCGAAGGGGTGAGCTATTACATCCAGGCCCCCGCCAAGCGCTGGTTGTGGACCGGTTACACGCTGTTCTGGCTGCTGCTGATCGTCCACCTGCGGCTGGTCAAGCCCTGGTCGATGCGCAGGCGGCCCTACCGTGTGGCCGAGATCAGGCAGGAACGCGGCAACAGCTGGACCCTCAGCCTGGCGCCGGACGGCCACGAGGGGATGCGTTTCGCGCCCGGTCAGTTCGCCTGGCTGACCTTGCGGGAGTCCCCCTGGCACATCAGGGAGCACCCCTTCTCGTTTTCTTCCAGCGCCGTACGCCGGGACCGGCTGGAGTTCACCATCAAGGCGCTGGGGGACTTCACCCGCCGCATCGGGGATACCCGGGTGGGCGAAATCGCCTACCTGGACGGCCCCTACGGCGTCTTCAGCGTGGACCGCCACCCGGACGCTGCGGGTTTCGTGTTCGTCGCCGGCGGGGTGGGCGCCGCGCCTATCGTCGGCATGCTGCGCACCCTGGCGGACCGCCAGGATCGCCGGCCGTTATGGCTCATCTATGGCAACAACCGGTGGGAGGAGGTGATTTTCAGGGAAGAACTGGAGGCCCTGAAACAGCGCCTGGATCTGCACCTGGTGCATGTATTGAGGGAGCCCCCGGCCGGCTGGCAGGGCGAGGTCGGTCTCGTTACGCCGCACTTGCTGAGAAAGGTGCTGCCCGACGCTGCCAGGGAGTATGAGTATTTCCTGTGCGGCCCCAAACCCATGAGCGATGCGCTGCAGCAGGGGTTGCACGACCTGCGGGTGCCGCTGGCAAGGGTGCATTCCGAACTCTTCGATCTGGTATAGGAGGGCATCGTGCGCGAACTGTGGGCCAGAAGAATCGCACTTCTCACCGGCTTGTTGCTGTTGCTGCTGTCGGCCGTGTTTGCCGTCGTGCAAAACCCGGGAGAACCCCCCGATATCCATGCGCCTGACGCCGTATCGACCACCGGGCTCGATCCGGTCGCTTCCGCAGGCAGGACGGCATCATGACCTGGACCACCGGGGCGATGGCGGCGGGGGGGCTCGCGCTCTTCCTGCTCGCCATGCTGATGATGACCGAGGGCCTGAAGACCTATGGCGGCCGGGGGCTCAAGCGCCTGCTCGGGCGGTGGACCTCCACGCCCTTGCGCGGCGTGGCCGCCGGCATGCTCGTCACCGCCCTGGTGCAGTCCTCGACGGCGGTGACCGTCAGCACGATCGGCTTCGTCAACGCCGGCCTGCTCAACCTGCGCCAGGCTCTGGGCGTGGTCTTCGGCACCAACGTGGGCACGACCATGACCGGCTGGCTGGTGAGCCTGGTGGGCTTCGGCTTCAAGATCGACGCCTTCGCGCTGCCCCTCATCGCGGTGGGCGTCGCCTGCCGGCTGATCGCCGCCGACAAGCGCCATCAGGGGCTGGGCGAGGCGCTCGTCGGCTTCGGCCTGTTCTTCATCGGGCTGGACTACCTGCAAGCCGCCTTTGCCGATCTGGCCTCCGGTCTCGGCGCCGAGGCTTTCGGCGCGGGGGATCGCTGGCTGCTCGCATTCTGGCTGGGTTTCCTCATGACCTTTCTCACCCAATCCTCGAGTGCGTCCATCGCCATCATCCTGACCGCCGCCACCGGCGGGCTGGTCGGCCTCGAAGAGGGGGCGGCGGCGGTGATCGGGGCCAACCTGGGCACCACCACGACGACCGTGTTCGTCGCCCTGAAGGCCACCTCGGCGGCGCGCCGCGTCGCCCTGGCCCATGTGGGCTTCAACCTCATCACCGCCCTGGTGGCTTTCTCCATCCTGGCCGTCCTGGTGCGCGCGGTGGCCGAGGTGTCCGAGTTTGCCGGGGTGGTCGGCAATCCGGCGGCCCAGCTGGCACTCTTCCATACCGTCTTCAACCTCTTGGGCGTGGCGATCCTGTTGCCCCTGGCGGGTCGTTTCGCCGCCGGACTGGAACGCCTGTTTCGCAGCGCCGAGGACGATCTGGCGCGTCCCAAGCATCTCGATGCCACCCTCACCACCACGCCCGAGCTGGCCCTGGCCGCGGTGCAATCCGAGCTGCCCCGGCTGCAAGGCGCCGTGCATGCGCTGGCGACGTCCGCCCTCCAGGACGAGCGTCCGCTGGAGGCCCGCAGCGAGGCGGTCAGGCAGCTGTCGGAGGCCATCGTCGAATTCGTCGGCGGACTGCGCGCGCAGAACATGCCGCGCGACGTGTCGGATGCCTTCACCCAGGCGCTGCGGGTGGTGCGTTACCTGGACGAAGTGGCCCGCCTGTCCTCGGCTGCCCGCCAGATCGCGCTGGCCGCGCGCACCACGCCGGCGCTCCTGCCCGTCTCGACCCGGGCCGCCGACGTTCTGGAAGCCGAGTCCGCCGTCGCGGATCGGGAGGGGGCGTTCGAACACGCCTATCAGCATGCCAAGGCCGCGCTGCTGAACGCCGCCGTGGCGCGCACCCTCGACGTGGATGTCGCCGACACCCTGCTCGACGCGCTGAGCGCCCTGCGCCGCTGGGTGCAGCAATGGGCGAAAGCCTCTGCCGTCCTGCCAGCGCCGACTTTCACGTCGGCGCGCCCGTGATCGGCCCAGACCGCCGATGAACCTCGCCCCCGTGGGTTCCTTGGATCCCTTGCCCTGGCTCGTCGTCCTGCCCCTGTTGTGGGCGATGGGCGCGTTTCTGCTGGGCCCCGGACGCGGGGGCCGAGTGGCCATCCTGGCCATGCTCGTGCAGACGGCGCTGGCCCTCGACCTGGCCGCGCGCCTGATCCGGGAAGGCGTTCGGGTGCATGCCGTGGGCGCCTGGGGGGCGCCCCTGGGCATCGATCTTCATGCCGACGGGCTGGCGGCCGCGATGCTGTTGCTGACCCAGGGGGTGGCGCTCGCGCTTTTTGTCTATGCACGGGCCTATCTGGCCGAGCAGGAGGCCCGGATGTGGTTCTGGCCGCTGGCCGGCCTGATGGTGGCCGCCATGAACGCGCTCCTGCTCTCGGCCGATCTGTTCAACCTGTATGTCACCCTGGAACTGCTGGGGCTGTCGGCGGTCGCCCTGGTGGCCGCCGGCGGTCGCCCGGCCCAGGTGAGGGCGGCGTTGCGCTACCTGCTGGTCGGCCTGGTCGCCTCCGGGGCCTATCTGCTGGGCGTGGCCCTGATCTACGGCGTGTATGGGACGGTCGCCATCGCCGATCTGTCCGTGCTCGTCGCGGCCGACGCCCCGCTGCCGGTCTGGCTGGCGGGAATGCTGATGTTCCTGGGCCTGCTGGCCAAGACCGCCCTGTTCCCCTTCCACTTCTGGCTGCCGCCCGCCCACGGCAGCGCGCCGGTGCCCGTTTCGGCCCTGCTCTCGGCGCTGGTGGTGAAGGTGTCCTTCTATCTGGTGCTGCGCTTGTGGCTGGGGCCGTTCGCTCCCCTGACGGGCTCCGCCGGCTGGCTGGCGGGACTGCTGGGGGCCGCGGCGATCCTGTGGGGTTCGTGGCAGGCCCTGCGCGCCACCCGCCTGAAAGTCCTGGTGGCCTGGTCCACGGTGGCCCAGCTGGGCTATCTGTTCCTGATTTTTCCCCTGCTGGCGCCGGGCGGCCCGGCGCTGGCCGCCGGGGTGCTCCATGCGGTGTCCCACGGACTGGCGAAGGCGGCGATGTTTGCCGCCGCCGGGGTGCTGATCCGCGCCACCGGCCAGGATGCCATCGCCGGGCTGACCGGCGTGGCCGACCGGCTGCCGATCACGCTGTTTGCCTTCGGACTGGCCGGCGTCACCCTCATGGGTCTGCCGCCTTCCGGCGGTTTTCTCGCCAAGTGGCTGCTGATCGACGCCGCGCTGGCGAGCGGACAATGGGGCTGGGTGGCCCTAATCATCGCCGGCGGCCTGCTGGCGGCGGCCTATGTGTTCGGCGTGTTGCGACAGGCCTTCCTGTTGCCCGCCGGGCCGGGGCCGGGAGACTTCCAGCCCGTGCCGCGTGCGCTGGAGTGGTCGGCCTTCGTCCTGGCGGCCGCCAGTGTGCTGATCGGCTTGCGCGCCGCCGAGCTGATCGAACTGCTCTCGGTTGGAGGAGGGGTATCGTGACCACCGGCGAACTCCTTCCGCTGCTGGTGCTGGCCTCTTCCCTGCTGCCTGGCCTGATCATCTTCGCCCTGCCCGAAAACTGCGTCGGGCTGCGAACCGCACTCAACTTCTTCGGCGCGATCGCCAAGCTCGTCCTCGTGGGAGTATTGCTGGCCGGGGTGCAGGCCGGCGAAGACTACGGTTTCCGGCACACGGTGCTGCCGGGCGTGGATCTGCTGTTCAAGGCCGATGCGCTGGCGCTGTTGTTCGTGACCCTATCGACCGTTCTCTGGTTATTCACGACTCTCTATGCCGTCGGCTACCTGGAAGGCTCTCCCCATCGCAGCCGTTTCTTCGGATTTTTCAGCCTGTGCGTGACCGCCACCGTGGGGCTGGCGATGGCCGGCAACCTGTTCACCTTCTTCGTCTTCTACGAGCTGCTGACCCTGGCCACCTATCCGCTGGTGGTGCACCGGGGCACACCCCAGGCCATGAAAGGAGGCACGGTCTATCTGGCCTATACCCTGGGCGGAGGGGCCGTGCTGCTCACCGGCATCGTCCTGTTGCACGGTCTGGTCGGATCGATGGACTTCGCCTATGGCGGATATCTGTCTGCCCTTCCGGTGGCCCAGCCCGGACTGCTCAAGCTCGCATTTCTGCTGTTGATGATCGGGGTCGGGGTCAAGGCGGCCATCGTGCCTTTTCATGGCTGGTTGCCTCAGGCCATGGTGGCGCCTGCTCCGGTCTCGGCCCTGCTGCATGCCGTGGCGGTGGTGAAAGCCGGCGCTTTCGGCATCGTTCGCATCGTGTATGAGGTCTATGGGGTGGAATTTGCCCATACCCTGGGCCTTCTCGTGCCGCTGGCGGTGGCGGCGGCGATCACCATCCTCTGGGGCAGCACACGCGCTTTGTTCCAGAACGACCTCAAGAAGCGGCTGGCCTTTTCCACCGTCAGCCAGGTGTCCTACATCGCCCTGGGAATCGGCTTGTTCGGGCCGCTGGGCACCATCGGGGCGCTCGCCCATCTGGTGCATCAGGGCATCATGAAGATCACCCTGTTCTTCTGCGCGGGGAATTTCGCCGAAACGCTCGGCATACACAAGGTGAGCGACATGAACGGCGTGGGCCGGCGCATGCCGCTCACCACGCTGGCTTTCAGTGTCGCCGCCTTGGGCATGATCGGGGTGCCGCCGCTGGCCGGCTACGCGAGCAAGCAGTATCTGACCGATGGCGCACTGGCGGCCGGTCAGGGATGGGCGCAAACCGTGCTGCTCGTCTCGGCCCTGCTCAATGCCGCCTACTTTCTGCCCATTCTCTATCGGGCCTGGCTGAGGTCGCCTCCGCGCTCCTGGCCCAGCGAGCACATCCCGGCCACCGGCAGGCGGGAAACCGCCTGGTTGCTGCTGATACCCACGGTGGCAACCGCCCTCGGGGTAGTGGCCGCCGGAGTGTTTGCCGACGCCGGTTTCAGTCCGCTCCACTGGGCGCGGCTGATCGCCGATCGGGAGTATTTGAAGTGAATATTGACGCAGTGCGGCAGCAGGGGGCATCCGGGCTGCCGTTTGCCGCCGCGCCGAATCGCTGTGCGATAATCGTCTTTTCAGCTTTTACCCCCCCCCAGTGGCAGCCGAGCCGGATGCCGGCCCGGATGAAAAGCGGTCGGGGCAGTCCCTGAGAGGAGACAATCGTGAGAAAGTTGTTCGTTTTGATTGCGGCAGC
>CAZZFN010000015.1:0-27005 GCA_964653505.1 uncultured Methyloversatilis sp. | reverse complement strand
TGATGAAGTCGGCGACGATCAGGAAGTAGCCGGGGAAGCCCATCTGGATGATGGTCCTGATCTCGAATTCGAGCCGGGTGCCGTAGTGCGGGCGCCGACTTGCGCGTTCGGCCGCGTCGGGGTAGAGATGTTCGAGGCGCTGCTCCAGGCCGGCACGCGCCTGCTGGTCGAGATAGACCTCGATCGACTCGCCGTTGGGCGTCGGGAATTCCGGCAGGAAGCTCTTGCCGAGCGGGACGGACAGGTTGCAGCGCTGGGCGATCGCGACCGAATTGGCCAGGGCTTCGGGCAGGTCCGCGAAGAGGGCCTGCATTTCGTCCTGAGTCTTGAAGTACTGCGCCGGGCTGAAGTTCTTCGGGCGGCGCTTGTCGCCCATCACGTAACCTTCGGCGATGCAGACGCGCGCCTCGTGGGCGCGGAAGTCGTCGGCGCGGATGAACTGCACCGGATGCGTCGCGACGACCGGCAGGTCCAGTTCGGCGCCTAGGCGCAGCGTCGCGGTAATCAGGCGCTCCTGCGCCGGATTCTCCTGCGTGCCGTCCGGACGCTGAATCTCGAGATAGAAGCTGTCGGGAAACAGATCGGCCCACTGGTGCGCGCCGGCGGCCGCCTTGTCGACCTTGCCGGCGCCCAGCCATTGCCCGACTGCGCCGAAGTGGGCGCCCGACAACGCGATCAAGCCGCTGTTGTCGCCGTGGAAGGCAGCGCGCGGGATTTCCGCGCGCCCGTGGCGCCGCGGCCGCAGGTAGGCGGCGGAGAGCAGTTCGCACAGGCGCAGGTAGCCGGCGCGGTTCTTCGCCAGCAGCAACAGGCGGCTGGCGATTTCGCGCGTCGGATCGGGCGCCACGCCTTCCTCCGCGGCGATCCAGACATCGCAGCCGACGATGGGCTTGACGCCCGCGCCGCGCGCGGCGCTGTAGAACTTGACCATGCCGAACAGGTTGGCGAGGTCGGTGAGCGCCAGCGCCGGCATCCGATCCGCCGCGGCCTGCGCCACGGCGGCGTCGAGCCGGGTCAGGCCGTCGGTGATCGAGAATTCGCTGTGGAGGCGGAGGTGGACAAAACGGGGGGCGGACATCGCTTGGGAATTCTAGTGTGAAACGCCTTACGTGCCGACCGAAGGCTCGGCGAGGCGGCACGAGAGGAGGCTCAGGGGTTGAAGTATTCGCGCGCTTGATGCAGGACGCGGACGATTCTCACGCGACCCGGTTCGATGCGGTAGATGAGGGTGAAGGGAAAGCGCGCAATCACCGCCTCGCGCGTGCCGCGCTTGCCGGGGCGAAATACCAGGTTCAGCCGCGCGATGCGTTCCGCTTGTCCCAGGATGGCGGCGATGGCTTGCTCCGCGATATCGAATGGGGCAGCTTCGAGATAGTAGTCGTAAATTCTGTCGAGATCGGCGCGCGCCCGTTTCGACCAGTCAAGCGGCTTGCTTCTGCTGGCGTCCGGCATGTTGTTTGAAACGCTTGTCGAAATGGCGCTCGACTTCGTCGTGGCTCACGACCCGCCCGGCGTCGATATCCTCCAGCCCCAGCCGTACCTGTTCGTCGAACCAGGCTGCGTATTCGGCGCGTTGGTCGGCGGCGGTTTTCTTTGGGCGGATTTTCATGGATGGGATTCCTCGATGGGCGGAATTCGCGGACATGGCAATGGTATCGCGAAACTCGGCGCTGGCGGGACGGCACTGACGCTCAATGCCTCACGTGCCGCCCGCAACCGCTCGCGTTTCATCGACCTGTGGCGGCCCGAGGTCGGCGGTGCGGCGTTTTCCGGAGTCTGCCCAGATCAGCAGGCCCTGCGCGTCGAGGTCGAGATCGGTTTCCCACAGCCGGAAAATTTCCGCCTCGGCCAGCGGGCAGCCGTGGGCGCGCGCCTCGGCGAAGAGGTAGGCGGCCAGCTTGTCCCTGAGGAGGGGCAGGGGATCGCGATCCTCGGCCTCCCGGAGAGCTTCCTTGGTCAGGCGTATGCAGTCGTCGATGCGCTGCAGGAGCTGCGCGGCGAGCGGGCGCGGCGGGGCGAGGCGGCCGAAGTGGGTCAGATACACGGCTTCCGGATCGAGCGCGATCATGCGTTCGACCGAATCGCGCCAGTCCACCGGATCGAACTGCGAGGGCGTGGGACAGGGAAAGACGAAATGCCGGCCGTCGGTCGCGTCCATTTCGCGGTAGCCGATGCCGAAGGTGTCGCCGGCGAAAATGCCGTTGGCGGCGCGGTCGTGGATGAAGACGTGGTGCTTGGCATGTCCGGGGCAATCGTGGAAGGCGAGCTCGCGCGCGCCCAGCCGCAGCGTCAGGCCATCGGTTGCCTCGATGACGCGCTCGGGCGGCACGGGAATCAGCGTGCCGTAGAGGCGCCGCGCATTATCCTTGCCATAGACTTCCTCGGTCGCGGCCATCAGTTTGGTCGGATCGATCATGTGGCGGGCGCCGCGCGGGTGCACGACGAACTGCGCCTGCGGGAAGGCCTGCATGTAGGCGCCCGATCCGCCGGCATGATCGAGATGGATGTGCGTGGCGATGACATAGTCGACGCGGTCGGCGCTCAGCCCGAGTTCCGCGAGGGCCCGCCGGGCGCGCGGCAGGCTCGCGTTGCTGCCGTTGTCGATGAAGGCGGCGCGGCCGGCGTCCACCACCAGGTGCACCGCGGCAAGCTGGTGGCGCACGTAGCCGGCGTCGAAGGCATAGATGCCGTTGCGGTAGTCGATGAGGGAGAATTCCATGGCGATTGGCGAAAGATCACGCGGGATTGTGCTTTGGGGAGAAAAGGCGATCGAGCATCTGTTTGCCGCCCGAAAAATCGGCCGTCCCGCGTTTCTCCAGGATGGACTGACGAATTTTTCCCAGCAGTCTCAGATAGGGTCGGGCGGTGGCGAAATGCCTCAGGTTTGTGTGGTTCCGGATAATGCCGGCGATTTTCTCCGCATTTCCGTCGATCGAAACCTCGATGTTTTCGGCCCTGCGCCACGATGCCTTGCGCGCCATGAGGGTAATGTTTCCGCCGTCCGGAGAAATCGAGTGCGTCGTTACCGAGAAGCCCGTCTTCTCGGTCATCGCCTTCAATGTGGCAAGGTTGAAATTGAACAGGTGCGCTTCATGAAACGTGCTGCCGGGCGACTGGCAGGTTGCCTCGATGTTCGGCACCTCCAGGACGAGAACGCCGTTACCTTTCAGGAAGGTGCGGAGTTTCGCGAGAACTTCGCTGGGATTTTCCGTGTGCTCCAGCACGTGCCACATCGTGATCATGTCGAGGCTTTCCTCGCGGAAGACCGCATCCTGGACGAAGCGGACCTGGACATCGAGTCCGTATTCGCGGACCGAATACCCGGCATAGCCTTCGTTCGGCTCAATGCCTTTGACATCGTGTCCCAGCGTTTTGAGCAAATAGGAAAACTCGCCGCCACCCGATCCGACGTCGAGAATCGAGAGGGGGGCGGACAAAAAGCCTTCGATTTTTCCCAGGCGGGACAAGGCGACGTTCCCGGCGCGCAATATGTGTTTTGGCTTAGGCGAGTAGGCGTTCTTGTAATGGATGCGATAGGCTTCCGCATAGAAGCTGCGCGGATCGTGCGGCAGGGGATCGGACCACACAAGTCCGCAGTTCGCGCAGATGACCGTTCGCAAAGGCTTTCCGCTACGGCTGCGGCTTGCGAGAAGCGAGGTCGCGGTGCGACCGCAAAGGTTGCACGGCGCCGAACGCTCCGCCGGTTTTCCGTCCAGAATGCTCGTTGCATCATGCATGCTCCCCCCCAGGAAGTCTTCCGATGTGTCGTCTCCCGCGGCAAATCCTCCGTCGGGCCGGCGCTGCGCGGCGCACACGGCCGCGTCGCCGCACAGTTTATCAGCCCGGCGAAGGCCGACTCGCCGAGCGGGGAAGACGCAACCGCCCTACATCGCTTCGATTTCGAGCACCGCGACGCCGATGCGTCGCCCCAAGTTTAGATCGAAGCCGGACCATCCGGCGTAGCGTGACAGCTTACGGTGTGCGTGGCGACGCGCCCAGATAGTTCCTGAAGTCTGTTGTGCGCCACGCGCCGTCGACGACATATGCGCCCAGCTTCATGAAGGTATCGACGCTGCGCACCTCGCCGTAGTTGCGCGCCATCTCGCGTCCCCGCAGGTCGAGAAACAGAAAGCTGGGCGTGCCGCGGATATTGACGCCTTCCTTGCCGGCATAGCGCTTTTCCGTCCAGATTTTTCCGGCTGGGTCGACGACCTCCTGGTCGCCGTTGAAGTCGATGCTGATGACGCGAAAATGTTTGCGGTAGTAGTCCTGCACCCTTGCCTGACTGAGGATGTCGCGTTTCATGCGCTTGCAGGGCGGACAGTCCTCGGCCTCGAACATGATGGCAAGGCCCAGCTTGCCCTCGCGGCGCGCGCTTTCCAGCTCCTCCGGCAGGTCGCGAAACCCGGGCTGGAAGAAGTGTGTGTCCGCATCGCGTGCTTGGCCGAGCGCGCTGCCTGCCGGCATCAGCAGGGCCAGGGCGAATGCCAGGAAAATGGCTTTCATGCGGTTCTCCTCTAAGTTCGCCCCTTGGCCTACGCTCCCTTGACCCGGACGCGCGAGGCGGTGTCGAGGCGCACGCGCTTGACATTGCGCAGGTGCTCGGCCACCACGTCATACACCGGCGGCCCGTCCACCTCGGCCATGCTCGCCCAGCCGGCCGCCTTGTAGCGCTTGTCGGCCTGCATCGGCTTGCCGCCGATGCGCAGATCGTGGATGCGCGCGCCGGCCTTCGCCAGCGGATCGATGGTGTAGGTCACGCCGCCGACGCGCACCATGTCGCCGCCCTGGCGATAGTAAGGGTCGCGGTTGAACAGGTTGTCGGCCACGTCCTCCATGATCGTCTTGATGTCCGCCCCGCTCATCTCGCGCGCCCAGGTGTTCGGATAGGTCAGCGCGGTGTGGGTGAAGACATCCTCCAGCCTGATGTCCTGGCCGGGCAGCAGCGAAATGCCCCAGCGGAAACCCGGCGAGAAGGCGACCTGGCTGCCGTAGCGCTTCATCAGCGACTGGAGGATCACCTCGTCGAAGGTGCCGTTGAAGTTGCCGCGCCGGTAAAGCAGGGTGTCCGAAACGGCGAGCTTCTCGCCGAGACGCCCCGCGTAGGGCGCGCGCACTTTCTCGATCAGCGCCGCCATCTCGGCATCGGCCGGAATGTGGTCGGCAAGCACCGGAATCAGCTTGTAGCGGAAGCCGGCGACGCGACCGCCGCGCACGTCGAGATCGAGGCGCGAGAGGAATTTGCCATGACAGCCGGAGTTGAAGACCAGCGTGTCGCCGACCTTGATCGGCTCTGGAATGCCATCGTGGGTATGGCCGCCGAGGATGACATCGATGCCGCGCACGCGCTGCGCCATCTTGATGTCGACGGCGACGCCGTTGTGCGACAGCAGCACCACGGCATCCACCTTCTTTTCGTTACGCAGTTCGTCCACCCACTTCTGCGCCTGTTCGTCGCGGATGCCGAAGGACAGATCGGGCACGAAGCGGTGCGGATGCGAGATCGGCGTGTAGGGAAAGGCCTGGCCGAGGATGCCGATGCGCGCGCCGCCGATCGCGCGGATCGTGTAGGGCTTGAACACCGGCTCGCCGGGGGGGCCCCAGGAAACATCCATGACGTTCTGGGCGACGAACTCGCCCTTGAAGCTGCCCGACTTGTCCTTGTCGCCGAAGATTTCCTTGACACGGTCGATGCCGAAGGTGAACTCCCAGTGCGGGCACATGACATCGACGCCGAGCTGGTTGATCGCCTGCACCATGTCCTCGGCGTTGGTCCACAGGGAAGTCGCCGAACCTTGCAGGGTGTCGCCGCCATCGAGCAGCAGGGTCTTGCCGGGACGCTCGGCGCGCACCTTCTTTACCAGCGTGGCGATATGCGCGTAGCCTCCCATGCGGCCGAAACGTTTGCCGAGTTCGACGAAGTCGAGGTGCGTCAGGGCGTAGGCTGCCGCGCTGCCGCGCTGCACGCCATAGTGGTCGAGGAAAGCCTGGCCGGTCAAAAACGGCGGCCTGCCGATCTCGGCGCCGATGCCGAGCAGCGTGTCCGGTTCGCGAAAATAGACGGGCAGCAGCGTTGCGTGGCTGTCCGTCATGTGCAGCAGGGTGACATTGCCGTAGGACTCGAAATCGAGCAGCCGTGCGGGCGTCATCGCCGCCAGCGCGCGGCGCGGATCGGCCAGGCCGATGCCGCCGGCCACCGCCAGCATTTTCACGAAGTCCCTGCGGGTTACTTCCATGCGCTCTCTCCTTGGGGTTGTCGGGAAACCGCGGCGCAGGGATGCGCCGCGGTTGTGCCGGACATGCGTTCAGTGCGACAGCCGGGGCACTTCCACCTTGTCGCCGCGCTGGGTCTGCTTGGCGATGATGAAAGTTTCCAGGTCGGCATACTCGGGGGAGTCGCCGGGCAGCATGTTGGTGCGCAGCGGCGTCATGCACCACTGGAAGCGCATGCGGATGTCGATCGGCCGCTGCCAGGCGGTGCGCCAGTAGGGATGGTTGATCATCGGGTCCTTCTCGACATCGGCAAGGAAGCGGCCGCCGAGGAACTTGCGTCCGCCGCCGCGGTCGGTGTGGCAGTTGGCGCAGGCCTGGCCGCGCTGGCCGACGCGGCGTTTGAACAGTTCCTCGCCACGCGCGATCGCCGCCTTGACGTTGCGGTCGTTCAGGGCGATGTTGTAGGGCATGCCGTTCGACTGCATCTTGACGAGGATCGACATCGTGATGTTGTCGTCGCCCTGCGCAGGCATGGGATCGCCGGTGGTGTCCGGCCCATGCACGGCGAGATAATCTTCGACCGACATCATCCGGCTGTATTGCGGCATCCACTTCGGATACTGGGCGCCGACGCCGACCATCGAGGCGATGACGCCGATCGTGCGCTTCTCGTCCGGTGCGGCGATCGGACCATGGCAGCTGGCGCAGGACTGTCCCTTCGGGCCGACCTTGCTCCAGCGCGGCACGGCGAGGCTTTCTGCCAGTCCCAGACCGGGGTTGGCGATGGGATCGAGCGGGTCGCCGTAGTCCGGACGCACCACCTTGCGGGTAAAGGGGTTCCAGTCGGGATCTTTGGTCACTTCCTCGGGCACGCCGGGCGGGTTGCCCTTGAGGGTCTGCAGGTAGGCGACCGCATGCACGATCTCCTCGGGCGTCCACATGCCCGAGGCGCCGAAGGGCGCCATTGGCGTATCCGGCCCGTAAAGCATGCGCGGATCGTAGATGATCTGATAGAGGAAATCGTCGGAAATGCCGCGCGAGCCGATGGTGCGCAGATCCGGGCCGACGTTGCCGGCGGGCCAGACCGTCGCGTCGGGAATCAGGTGACAGGCGACGCAGGGGCCCTTGCTGCCATCCTTCAGCAAGGCATGTCCCTTCTTCGGGTCACCCTTGATGTCCTTGGGCATCGCGCCCTGCTTGGGCGGAAAATAGGCCGGGCTGCCGGCGGCGAAGGTCGGCCACTGTTCGAAGTTCAGGGTGCCGAAACCGCCGAACGCATAGCGCTCCTGGATCCGTTTCCCGCCGACTTCCTTGACGATGCCCTGCGACGGGGGAATCGCGTTGGTCTTCCATTCTTTGGACGTGACCGGTGTGCCGTCCGTGGCACAGGCGGCCAGCAGACCGACGACCGCCAGGGCGACGCCGCCCGTCAAAACGGCGCCCGGGCGCCCCGGGCGGGGCAGCTTGTTCTTGATCCACGCTTTCATGTTGTCTCCTCCTCGCGGCGGTCCTCCGACTGGGTAAGAGCCGCCCTGGTAGTTGTCGATGATCAGAACCTGACGTCCGCCTCGCCGGTGTAGGTCTTGCCCTCGGTGTCGTGAAAGATCACCCGCAGCTTGCCGGGCTCATTGACTTTCACGGGGAAAGAGAAGAACGGATTCTGGCTGACTGCCTGGGAGGTTTCCGCCTCGAAAACGGGTTTGCCGTTGTAGCTGGCCTCCACCTTGTGGATGAAGTTGTAGTTCTTCTGGACGATCTTGCCGTCGCGCGTCTGCAGGCTTTCCATCGGGTGGGTGACGAGGGCGCGCACGGTGATCGTTTCGCCCGCCTTGGCCTTTTCCGGCACGCGGAGTCTTACTTGCGACATAGTATTTTCTCTCCTGGGTTCGTTGTCTATCGCCCGCTCAGCCGCCGCAGCCGCCGACGGTGACTTTCACTTCCTGCTTGAACTGATACAGGCTGCCGTCGCTCGTCTCGACGATGACGCGCACGTCCGAGGTGTCGCCCATGCGGATGTTGGTAGCGAGCGAAAGCCTGCCGGCGTCCGGCGTCAATGACATGCGCGTGTTGAGCGGACGACGGTTTTTGTCGGTGATGATGTAGACGTTCTTGACATAGTTGTTCGCCTCCATCGGCAGGTTGGACTCGACGCGCACCGGCACCACCGCACCATTTTCTGCGATCAGCGGCAACTCGACCTTCAGCTTGTCGCCCGCCGCCTGGAGCGGGCGGTTGCCGAACAGGCGCGCGATGGTTTCCTCGACTTTCTCGCCGGGTTTGGGCACGCCCAAGCCGGCGGACGCCTGCGCGCCGTGCGGCATCGCACCGAGCAAAGTCAGGCCGGCGACCAGGCCGGCGGCGCCGAAGATCCGGAACGCCTGGCGGCGTCCGGCGTCGTGGGGGGATTGCAGCAGGGTTTTCATGAGGGCTCCTCCTTGTGGGTCGTCAAAAAAACGCTAGGCTTTGATGTAGGTCCAGCCGCCCTGCACGCGGTCGGCGATGTGGGCGATGGCGTTGCGGGTACGGCGCGCCTGCGGCAGGATGGCGACTTGCTCGCCTTCCCCTTCGAAGCGCGCGATCGCCCGCTCGCAGGCGATGAATACTACGTTTGCATAGCTTATCTCCAGTTCCGCGATGCGTGCCGCGAACGGGGTGCGGTCGGTGCGCAACAGGTCCAGGCCGCGGTTATTGACGACGATTTCGACATGGGCGTTGGCGTGCTTTTCGAGATAGGCCGCCACCAGGTCGAGCGCCGCCTCCATGTGCTCGGTGTCGGCATGGTCGAGATGGACCAGCATGCGCCCGGGCTGGGCCACAAAGAAATTGCTTGCCCACGCGAGGGCGGAATCGGGCTGTTCCGGCGCACTGCGCTGCATCTGCACGCCGAGAAAAACGCCGACGACCAGCATGACGCCGGCCGCCAGGGCGCCACCCCACCAGCCCCGACTTTGGCTGACGCGCGCCGGCATCGGCAGGGCGTGGCGGTCGTAGGCATGCCGCACCAGGTCCTTGCTGGCGCGCAGGGCGCACAGGCGCTGGGCGACTTCCGCATCCACGGCGCTCGCCGCAAGGATTTCCTCGCGCTCGGCCGCCGTCAGCTCGTCATCGACAAAGGCATTCAACTGTTCTTCCGAGAACTTTGCGTTCATTTCACGCACCTCAACCGATTTTCCTGTCGCGCCGGCTCCAGCAACGCGCGCAAGGCGTTGCGCGCGCGGCAGACCCGGCTCATCACCGTGCCGATCGGAATGCCGAGAATCTCTGCTACTTCCGCATACGAAAGCTCTTCGAGATCGACGAGGGTAATCACCTGACGCTGACCGAGCGGCAGGGCATCCACGGCCAGCCGCACGCGCCGCACGGTTTCGCGCGTCTCGGCATGCGCCTCCGGCCCCGGCGCGTCGGCGGGCAGTTCGGCCAGCGCCTCCTCGCTTGCGAAATCGCGCCGGCCGCGCAGGTGGTCGATCCAGCAGCGATGCAGGATAGCCAACAGCCAGCCGGCGAGTTTTTCCACGTCGCGCAGCTGGTCGAGCGCATCGAGGCCGCGCGACAGCACGTCCTGCGTCAGGTCGTCGGCCAGCGCCGCGTCGTGGCACCAGGCATAAGCGACGCGATAAACGCGCGCCCGGCTCGACTCGATCCGTCTGGCGAGCTCGCGTCGCTGGGGCGACATGAACCAGAGCACTTTATTGGCTTCCATGGCGGGTAAGACGGGGCGGTCGGCCGGTTTATTCCCTTCCCGGCGAAAAAATCATTGTCCATCTTGCCGGAATAAATCGCCGGCGTGTCGCGTCCACCGACAAAACAGCAAGAGGAGAAGTGCCATGCCGCCACGTCAATCCGTTCTGCTGCGCTATCGCAGTCTGCTCGCCGCCCTGGCGCTCGGCCTGTGTGCGCAGTTCGTCAGCGCGCAAGCCCGCGACATCCACCTGCCCTACGGCACGCTGGGCACGCTGGAACTGGCCGGCGTGCTCGAAGTCGCCCCCGGCAAGACGGTGGCGGACGGTGTCGTGCTGATGCTGCACGGCAACATGGCCCACGCGGACATGGCCGTGATGCGCCAGTTCCGCCGCAGCCTGAACGAGGCCGGCTTCAACACCCTGGCCATCAATCTTTCCCTCAACCACACCCGTCGGCGCGGCATGCTCGAGTGCGGCGCACCGATCACGCACAAGGTCGAAGATGCCCTGCCCGAACTGAACGCCTGGATCGACTGGCTGGGGCGGCAGGGCGCGAGGGAGGTCACGCTGCTCGGCTTTTCGCGCGGCGGCCACCAGGTCGCCTGGTTCCTCGCCGAGCGACCCCATCCCCGGGTGCGTTCTGCGGTGCTGCTGGCCCCCATCGTCGGTCGCGACGGCACGGCGCCGGAGCGCTACCAGGCACGCTACGGCAAGCCGCTGGAGCCGCTATTGCAACAGGCCCGCGCAGCCAGGGCGGAGGCCCTGCTCGACGAGGTCGGATTTCTTGTCTGCGACGCGGCCCGTGTCAGCGCCGCCGCCTTCCTGTCGCACTATGATCTCGCCGAGAAAAACGACACGCCGGCCCTGCTTGCGCGCATCCACGTGCCGACCCTGGTGGTGGTAGCCGGCGGCGATGAAATCGCGCGCGACACCGAGCCGCGCTTTCGCCCGCACATCGACGGCAAGTTGCGGCAGCTGACGGTCGTGCCCGGCGCGGATCACTTCTTCCACGACCTGTATGGGGAAGACGCGGCCGAAGCCATCCTCGCCTTCCTGCGCCAATCCCACGCATTGCGCGGCAACTGATTTTTCGTCACGGAGCATACGCATGTCCTCACTTCTCGATTTCGGCGCGCATGGTCAGGTGCTGATCTGGATGTTCGCCCTCGCGGTCGTCCTCGGCGCCGTCGCCAGCAAGACCAACTTCTGCACCATGGGCGCGGTTTCCGACTGGCTCAACATGGGCGATACCGGCCGCATGCGTGCCTGGCTGTTCGCCATCGCCATCGCCGTCCTGGGCGTCACGGCCATCGAGGCGGCCTCGGTCGCCTCGCTGCGCGCCAACACCATGCCGCCCTACCGCACCGAAAACTTCGCCTGGTTGCGTTATATCGTCGGCGGATTGATCTTCGGTATCGGCATGACCCTGGGCAGCGGCTGCGGCACCAAGACCCTGCTGCGCATCGGCGGCGGCAACCTCAAGTCGATTTTCGTCGCCACCGCCATCGCCACCGTCGTCTATTTCATGTTCACCACCCGGCTGTTCGAGATTTCCGTGACGAGCTGGGTCGGCCCGACCGTCGTCAGCCTCGCGGAATACGGCCTTGCCGGTCAGGGCATCGACGACTTCCTGGCCAAGGCCACCGGCCTGAACGCGACAACGGCGCGCCTGCTGGCCGGCGCCGCCATCGGCGCGGCGCTGCTGTGGTATGTCTTCAAGTCGGCCGACTTTCGCGGCAACCGCGACAACATCCTCGGCGGCGCGGCGGTCGGCCTTGCGGTGGTCGGCGGCTGGTATGTCACCGCCGGCCCGCTTGGCGTCGAATGGGTAGAAGAGGCGATCATGGACGGCGAACCCAACCGTGCCGCCGTTCAATCGTTCACCTTCATCAGCCCGATCGGCGAAGCCGGACGTTACCTGCTCGATCCGACCAATTTCGGCCTGGTCCGCGTCGGCGTCGTCACCGTCTTCGGCGTGATTCTCGGCGCCTTCCTGTATGCCCTGCTTTCCCGCAGCTTCCGTTTCGAGTGGTTTACCTCGCCGCGCGACTTCTTCCAGCACCTGATCGGCGGCCTGCTGATGGGCTACGGCGGCTTCGTCGCCATGGGCTGCACCGTCGGGCAGGGCGTCAGCGGCGTCTCCACGCTGGCGCTGGGCTCCTTCCTCGCCCTCGGCGGCATGATCGCCGGCAGCGCCTTGACGATGAAAATACAGTTCGCCCTGATGGACTGAGCCAGACGAATGGAGGACCTGTGGCCCTCCCCATCCTTGGGCGTGCGCGCTGCTTATGCCACGGTCGTTTCGTCGGTGCGTTTGGCGCCCCTGTTGTCGGTCCAGGAGACGGCGACCTTGTCGCCGGCCTTGGCGCCTCTGACCTTGAAACCGAAAACGGGGTTGCGCGAGACGGAGGGGCCGGTTTGCCCGGAGACGAGGGTTCTGCCGTTGAGAGCGACGGCGATGGTCTGGATGAAATGGGCGGGGATGGTCTTGCCGTCGGCGTCCTTGCGATGGCCGGTTTCCATCGGGTGACTCACCAGTACGCGGACATCACAGATATCGCCTTTGATCTGGGCACGGATTTTCATCGGATCTGCCATGGTGTGGTTCCCTTTTGCTGTGTGGATTGGCGTTAAACGTCTTACATGCCGACCGCAACCGCTCGCGTTTCATCGACCGGGCGGCCCGAGGTCGGCGCTGCGGCGTTAGCGTGAGGTCAGCTGCAGCCGCCGACGGTGACCTTGATTTCCTTGCGTGCGCTGTAGAACTTGCCGTCGGCCTTGGCGATGGCCTGGACGACCGAAGTTTCGGAAAACTTGAGACGCACATCCACTTCCGCAACGGCCTGCGGGGTGAAGTCGAAGTGGGCGGCCAGGGGGAAAGGATTTTTCACCACCAGCACGGAGATCGACGTCGTGTTGGGAATGTTGCTGGTGATGCCCACGGGCACCGTGGCCCCATTCTCTGCCATATCCTGGGCACGAATTACCACACCCGGGTTGTCCGCGCTGCCTTGGGCGCCGATGGCCTTGAGGGCGGCATCCAGCTCGCGGGCATTGAAGGCCGCCTTGTTCCAGTCGGCCGCAACCGCCAGTGTGGGCTTCAACATCCCCGCCGCCAGCAAGCCGGCCAGCACGCCGGAGGCCCCCATGCCTTTCAGCACCGTTCTGCGCAACAGATCCATTCGCTCTCTCCTTCGTTTCGAAAATCTTCCTGTCCGAACCCCGCATCGCCGACTTCGGGCCGCACCCGGCCGATGAAACGCGGGCAGCGGGGGTCGGCACGCAAGGCGTTTCGCGTCAATGTTACCTCCGCCAGCCCGTGCTCAGGCTTCGCGCATCATCAGCCAATACTGGAACTTCATCGTCGCCGCCGCGCCGACGCAGATCGCGACAAACGTCAGCAGCGAACCGAGCGCCAGCGTCGACACGCCGGTGATCGCCTGGCCGACGGTGCAGCCCATCGCCAGCGGCCCGCCTATGCCCATCAACGTGGCGCCGACGACGTGGTTGACGAAGTCGCCGCGCGAGGCGAACCATTCGAAGCGGAAGCTGCGGCCGATCAGCGACCAGAGGAATGAACCGACGATCACGCCCAGCAGGGCGACGATGCCGAAATTGATCAGCGCCAGATTGGCGGGATCCATCGCATAACGTGCGCCATCCCCCATCGGGCTCATGAAGGTGAACGACTGGGTTTCGACGCGCAGGGGCTTGACGTCGGCAAAATCGGCCCACTCTTTCCATTCCGTGCCGATCTTGCCGCCCGTGACATACCACCCGGCGACGATGACCAGGCCGATGACGATGCCGGCGATCAGGTGGTCCCGGTTCTCGCGAAATTCCCTGGAAGAGAAGACGTAAACCACCGCGGCGATGCCGAGAATCAGGCCGGCGGCGAGATTTCCCGCGCCGGTCAATTCGCCAAGAGTCTGGCTGGCGAAGCCGCGCGCCGCCAGGTCGATACTGGTCGCGCTCACCATGCCGCCGAAGACCGAGGCAAACAGGTCGCCCCACTGCATGTGATAGGCGAAGAAGGCGGCGATGCCCAGGACGACCAGCGACTTGAGATTGCCGCCGCCGATGCGCACCAGCGTCTTGTTGCCGCAACCCGAGGCCAGGGTCATGCCGACGCCGAAGATCAGACCGCCGAGCAGGTAGCGCAGCCAGGCGAAATTCGTCGTGCGGTAGGAAGGAAAGGTCTCGTTGCCGAGCACGGCGAACTGGCCGGCCTCCAGGGCGGTCACGCCGAGCAGGGCAACGGCCGCCGCCAGCAACCAGGCGCGCATGCGCCCCCAGTCGCCCATATTGACGACGTCCGACACGGCCCCCATGGTGCAGAAGTTGGTCTTGTTCGCCACTGCGCCCAGAACGGCGCCGAGGCAGAAGACGATCAGCAGCACCTGGACATGGATGTTGAACTCCATGCAAACCTCCTCCTGGTTCGGTTTCTGTTTTGACAGCTAGCGCGCCATTATAGAAAAGCTTCGGCCGCGATGTTCTTCAACCAGCCATAGGCAAATTCGGCTTCCGTCCTGCGCATATACTCCGGTGCGCCGGTCGGAGACAGCGTCACGCTGTCCTTCACCGTCGAGATCGCTCCCGCGTTGGGCTCGAACAGACCGGCGATGGAGAAGCCATAATCGGGCGCCGTCAGGGTATAACAGGTATTCACGTACTGCGGCACCGGCGCCGGCTTGCCTTGCAGCAGGGAGACCACGGCGCGTGCGACCACCCTGCCCATGGATCCGGCAACATGCGCCGATTTCGGCACGCCGTCGGTCAGCGCGGCGTCGCCGATGACGTGAATGTGCTTGTGAATCTTCGATTCGAGCGTGACCGGATCGACGGGACACCAGCCGGCGGCGTTCGTCAGCGCGGTTTTCTGCGCGATGGCGCCGGCCTTCTGGGGCGGCACGAAGCTGATCACGTCGGCGGGGAAATCGGCGTCGGTGGTGACGATCGTGCGCTTGGCGATATCGACGCGCTCCACCTTGCCGCCGTTGCTGCCGGTTACCCATTCGATCATGCCGGGATACAGCTTGTCCCAGCTTTCGAGGAAGAGCCCCTGCTTCGGCATCGAATCGCCGTCGTCGAGAATCATCACCTTGGATTTCGGCTTGTGCCGCTTGAGATAATGGGCTACCAGGGAGGCGCGCTCGTACGGGCCGGGCGGGCAGCGGTAAGGGCGTTTCGGCACGGTGACGACGAACACGCCGCCATCCTTCATGGCCTCGATCTGCTTCCTGAGCAGCAGCGTCTGCTCGCCCGCCTTCCAGGCGTGCGGCATGGCAGTTTCGATCCCCGCCGTCGCGCCCTGGACCGCCGGATAATCGAGTTCCACCCCCGGCGAGAGGATCAGTCGATCATAGGCGAACTGCTTGCCGCCGGCGGTGGCGACGCTGCGCTTGACCGGATCGATGGCGACGACGTCGTCGTAAACCACCCGGGTGCCGCGCGCCGCGTGGGCATCCAGGTTGAAGGTCAGGGCATCCAGCTCCATGATGCCCGCCACCACCTTGTTGCTGAACGGACAGGAGACATACCGCCGGCTACGCTCGATGAGCGTCACCTCGATGGCGGGATCGGCCATCTTGATGTAGCGTGCGGCGATGGCGCCGCCGAATCCGCCGCCGACGACGACAACGCGCCCTTTGGCTGCGCTGCGGGCGACCAGGGGCGCCCCGCTCAGCAGGGCGCCGGCGCCCAGCGCGCCGAGAAAACTTCTGCGAGTCCAGCGATTCATGCGATCCCTCGTCATTTCCGCGTACCCAGGAAGTGGGCCACCGCTTGAACATCCTCCACCGCCAGGTGGGCGACGCGCTCGGCCATGCGCTCGCTGGGCTTGTTGCGATGGAAGGTCGGATCCGTATATTTCATCGATTCGATGACGAGGTAGCCGGGCCACTGGCCGGCCAGGCGCGGCGTGCCCTCGGCAACCCGTTCGCCGGTCGGACCGTGGCAGCGCTGGCAGGTTTTCTGCGCCACCTGGCGGCCGCGATTGACCAGGCGCATATCCGCGTCCACTGCGGCGGGAACCCAGGGCCTGGCGGCGAAATGCTGCGCCATCAGGGCAATCTGCTCGTCGCTGTAGGTGCGCAACAGCCGGCCCATGATGGACGAATAGCGCTTGTCGTGCTTCTGCTCCAGCATGACGTGCCTGAGATATTTTTCGTTCTGCCCGGCAATGCTCGGCATCGACGGGCCGACGCTCGCGCCGTCGATGCCGTGGCAGCTATGGCAAGTGGCCGCCACATCGGCGATGTCGGTCGCCTGCGCCATGCCGGCGGCCACGCAAAACGCGAAGGCCGCAACCACCTTGTGGTGCATAGGTAATCCTCCTCTTGCCGACCCGGCTGGTCGCCATTGCCTCCGGGAAATGGGGGGAATGGGTGCGACCGCCAGCCGATTATTAACGTGAAACGCCTTACGTGCCGACCGCGACCGCAGCGCTTCATCTACCGGCGGGTGGCCCGAGGTCGGCGATGCGGCGTTAGACGATTCGCTTCGAGAAAACGGGCAAACCCCACCCTCTGGGCAAAACCCGTCCTGTCGCCGAGGATATAGAAATCGATGCGTCGAAAGGATTGAGCTTGATCAAGCAAAATCGAAATACGTTACTGCGCCCGATCGGCTTGCGCTGCCGGATCCTCGATGCCGGCCGCCGCGAAACCGGCCCGCCGCAGGCGGCAGGCATCGCATATGCCGCAGGCGCGTCCCGCCGCATCGGCCTGATAGCAGGAGACGGTCAGGCCGTAATCGACCCCGAGCGTCGTGCCGCGGCGGACGATCTCGGCTTTCGTCAGGTCGATCAGCGGCGCGTGGAGCTTGAGGGGATGGCCTTCGACGGCGGCCTTGGTGGCGAGGTTGGCCATGCGCTCGAAGGCCTGGATGAATTCGGGGCGGCAGTCGGGATAGCCGGAGTAGTCGACGGCGTTCACGCCGACGAAGATGTCCCGGGCGCCGAGGATCTCGGCCCAGCCCAGAGCGAGCGAGAGCATGATGGTGTTGCGTGCCGGCACGTAGGTGACCGGGATGCCCGGCTTGACGCCCCCGGTCGGCACGGCGATGGCGCGATCGGTGAGCGCCGAGCCGCCCAATATCCCCCCCCCGAAAACGCCGCTTTGCGGCGTTCTCCCCCCAGGGGGCGAGGAAACACTTGGGGCGGCCCGGCGTGTTTCCTGGCCGATGTCGAGATGCACGACCTTGTGTTCGCTGGCGCCCAGCCCAGCGGCCACGCGCGCGGCGGCGACCAGCTCGGCCGCATGGCGCTGGCCGTAATCGACCGAGAGGCAGTGGCAGGCGAAGCCCTCGCTGCGTGCGATGGCGAGGCAGGTGGCGGAGTCGAGGCCGCCCGAGAGCAACACGACGGCCCGGCGCGGGGAAATCTCAGCGGCCACGTTCCTGTCCCCAGAGGATCTTGTGCAGTTGCAACTGGAAGCGCACCGGCAGGCGGTCGGCGAGGATCCATTCGGCCAGTTGCGCGGCAGGCAGCGCATCCGCGACTGGCGAGAACAGCACCGTACATTTCCCGGCGAGGTGCCGTCCCGCCAGCGCCGACTTTGCCCAGTCGTAGTCCGCGCGCGAAGCGAGCACGAACTTCAGTTCGTCGGTTTCCCGCAGATGCTCGAGATTTTCCCAGCGATTCTTTTCCACCTCGCCCGAGCCGGGAGGCTTGATGTCGACGATGCGTGAGACGCGCGCATCGACGGCGGAGATGTCGAGCGCGCCGGAGGTTTCAAGCGAGACCGAATAACCGGCGTCGCACAGCGCGGTCAGCAATGCAAGGCAGCCGGCCTGGGCGAGCGGTTCGCCGCCGGTGACGCAGACCGTCTTGCAGTCGAAGGCGGCGACGCGGGCGAGGATCGCTTCGAGTGCCAGCGTTTCGCCTCCGGAAAACGCATAGCTCGTGTCGCACCAGGCGCAGCGCAGCGGGCAGCCGGTCAGGCGGACGAAGACGGTGGGCAGGCCGACGCGCGTCGACTCGCCCTGCAGGGAATGAAAGATCTCGCTGACCCGTAGGGCCGGGGCGGCGCTCGCCCGCTTCACCGTCTTTTCGGCGCGAGCGTCTTGAGGCGGTTGCGGCCGGTTTCGGCGGCGGAGCTGGCGGGGTACTTCCGGATCAGGAGCTCGAGCGTCTGCACCGCTTCCTTGACCTGTTTGGCCTCGACCTGGACGTTGGCGCGCGCCAGCAGGGCATCCGGCGCCCTGGGGTCGTCCGGCCAGGTCGCGGCCATCTGGCCATAGACTTCCGCGGCCCGGTCGAGCTGTCTCTGCTGTTGGAGGGTGGCGCCCAGCCAGAAGGTGGCGTTCGGCAGCAGGGCGGCCCTGGGCCAGGCGGCGATGAAGCCTTCGAACGCCGCCTGCGCCTCCCTGAACCTGGCGGCGCGGAACAGACCCAGGGCGGCCTCGTAGTCGCGCATCTCGGCCTGCGGGTCGGTCTTCGGCTGGGCCGGTTCCTGCGTTGCCGCCGCAGCGGCGGCGGCTTCCAGCTTGCGCAGGCGCGCGTCGAGGTCGACGTAGAAATCCTGCTGGCGCTTGTGCGCGGCGTCCAGACTGTGGGCGAGCACCTCGATCTGTCCGGTCAGGCGGGCGACATCGGCGCGCAGGGTCTCGATCCGGTTGGCGAAGTCGAGCTGGTTCTGCGCCAGCGTGTCGCTGCGCTGGCGCAGCGCCTCGGCGGTCTGGGCCAGCTCGGCGCGCAGATCCCTGATCTGCCGGCGCGCTTCCTCGTCGCCGAACAGGGCCCAGGAAGGGGTCGGCAGGATCAGGGCCAGACAGAGCAGGAGCGCGCGTTTTTTCATGGCTCAGAACTCGCCCGAGTAGAGCATGTCGCCGCGCCGGTTCTGCGCCCAGCAGGATTCGGTCGACTCCAGGCAGGCGGGCTTTTCCTCGCCCAGGCTGACGGATTCCAGCTGCGCTTCCCGCACGCCCAGCAACATCAGCGCCTTCTTCACGGCTTCGGCGCGCTTCTGGCCGAGGGCGAGGTTGTATTCGCGGCTGCCGCGCTCGTCGGCGTTGCCCTGGATCAACATCTTCATTTGCGGGTTGCGCACCAGGAAGCGGGCATGGTGACCCAGCAGGTCCTGGAACTCGTCCTTGATGACGTAGCTGTCGAGATCGAAATAGACGCTGCGCCGGGACAGCGGGCTCTGCGGGTCTTTCAGTTCCGGAAAGGCGCTGCCGACGGGCTGGCCGGCGACGACCGGCGCGACGCTCGGCGTGGCGACGGCGGCGGGCTTGCGCTCCTCGACGCCGGCCCCCGCCTGTTCGGGAGCGGGTGGCTGGGTGCTGCAGCCGGCAAGGAGAGCGAGGGCGATCAGTGCAACGGGAAGCAAGGGTTTGCGCATGGCGATTTCCTGATGATGGGTGAGAAGCTATTTGCCGAAGGGGCCCCAGGCCGGCTCGCGGACATCCGCGGCCTGCACCGAGAGGCGCTGCTTGACGCGGCCGTCGACCGACACGGCGGCGAGCACGCCGCGGCCGCCGACCTCGGTGGCGAAGAGGATCATGCGCCCGTTGGGCGCGAAACTCGGCGACTCGTCCTTGGCCGTGTCGGTGAGGATGTGCACCTGGCGCGTCGCCAGGTCCATTACGGCGACGCGGAAGCGGCCGCCGTCGCGCGTCACAAAGGCGAGCGTCTTGCCGTCGGGCGACAGGCGCGGCGTGACGTTGTAGCTGCCTTCGAAGGTGATGCGCTGGGCGCCGCCGCCGGCGACCGGCATGCGGTAGATCTGCGGGCTGCCGCCGCGGTCGGAGGTGAAGTAGATGAACTCGCCGTCGGGCGAGAACTGGGGCTCGGTGTCGATGCCGGACGAGCTGGCCAGCCGCGTCACGCCGCTGCCGTCGGCATTGACGAGATAGAGCTGCGAGGCGCCGTCCTTGGTGAGCACCACGGCCAGCCGGCGGCCGTCGGGCGACCAGGCCGGCGCCGAGTTCGAACCCTTGAAGTTGGCGGCGACATGGCGCCGCCCGGTCGCCAGGTCATGAACGTAGATGATCGGCTTCTTCTGCTCGAAGGAAACGTAGGCCAGCCGGCTGCCGTCGGGCGACCAGGCGGGAGAGATGATCGGCTCGCGCGAGGCCAGCGCCGACTGGGCGCCGTTGCCGTCGGCGTCGGCGATCTGCAGTTCGTAGCGGCCGGGGCTCTTCACCACGTAGGCGATGCGGGTGGAAAAGATGCCGCGCTCGCCGGTGAGCTTTTCGTAGATCGTGTCGGCGATGCGGTGGGCCGTGGCGCGGATCTGGTTCGAGGTGTGGACGAGCGCCTGGCCGGCGATGGCGGTTTGCTTGTGCGTGTCGTAGAGGCGGAAACGGGTTTCGTAACGGCCGTCCGGCGTGGCGGCGAGACTGCCGGCCGCCAGGGCGTCGGCGCCGCGACTCCTCCAGTCGAGGTAGTTCGGCGCGCTGTTCTCGTCCATCGTCGCGCCTGCCGTGTTGACGAGGTTGAAGCGGCCGCTGCGTTCGAGATCGGAGCGGATCACCGAAACGAGGGCCTGGGCGACGACGCGCTCGCCCGCGAAATCGACGATGGCGACCGGCAGGCGCTGGGCGCCGGCGCCGGTGATTTCGATCGAGAGCTGGGCGGCGCAAATGCCGGCCACGCTTGCCAGGAGCAGGCCGCCGAACAGACGGGAGAATAGCTTTTTCATGGGTGGGGAATTATACCCGGCGGCCGGATTCAGTCTTCCTGCGGCCGGAACCTGAGTTCGAGCGTACGGCGGAACAGGCCGGCCTGCGCCGGTTTGGGCAGGGGGCTGGACTTGAGGATGGCACGTTCGGTGGCATGGTCCCAGGTGGCGTTGCCGGAGGATTTTTTGAGTTTGACGTCGAGAATCTCGCCCGAGGGCAGCTGAGTGACCTCGAAAACCGCTTCCGGGTTCCCGCGCATGTCGCCGGGCAGGACGATATTGCCGCGCACCTTGGCGCGGATGGCGGCGACGTAGCGGTCCAGCTCGCCGGCCTGGGCGGCGCGCGTCTGTTGCGCCCTGAGGTCGGCGATCTCCTGGGCGGCCGCCGCGGCCGCCTTCTGGTGCTGGAGCTGCTCCGCCTCGCGTTCGAGCTGTTCCTGGAAAGGGTCGGGCGGGGGAGCCGGCGCTGGCGCGGGCGCTGGCTTGGGCGCCGGCCTTTCCTTCTGGACGATGTCCGGCTTGGGCGGCGGCTGCGGCGTGCGCTTCGGAGGCTCGGGTTGCGGCGCCGGCCGGGGTTCGGGTCTCGGCTCGGCTTGCGGTGCGGGCGGCGCGGGGACGGGTGTCGGCGCTGGCAGGACGGCAGGCACCAGATCGACCTCGACGACTTCGGTGCTGCGTGTCTGCCAGTGCACGCCATAGACGATCATGACGGCCAGAACCGCATGGATCAGCACCGCCAGGGCGAAGGAGACGCGCTTGCCGGGGGGCTGGCGCGGTTGGGCGGGCGCCTCCGTCATCGCGTGCCGCCTGCCTTGTGCTGCACGAGCAGGCCGATGCGGGCGACGCCGGCGCGCTGGAGCTCGTCCATGACGTCGAGAACCGCCGCGTAGCGGGCGTTGCGGTCGCCGGCGATCAGCACCGGCTGGTCGGGATGCCTGGCCTGCGCCGCCCGGATGCGCTCGGCCAGCTCCAGGCGGCCGACGGTGACCGTGGCGCCGCCGAGCGCACGGTCCCTCATCTCCATCGCGCCGTCGGCGCGCACGGTGATTTCCAGAGGATCGACCGGCGGCGCGGCGGCCTTGCCCACGGTGGGCAGCTCGATGGCGGCGGTCTGGATCATCGGCGCGGTGACCATGAAGATCACCAGCAGCACCAGCATCACGTCGATGTAGGGCACGACGTTGATTTCGTGCTTGAGGCGGCGTGGCCTCACTTCATTTGCCTTTGCAGGATGTTCGAGAACTCTTCCATGAAGCTCTCGAAACGTACGGTGAGCCGGTCGGTGTCGTGGGCGAAGCGGTTGTAGGCGACCACCGCGGGGATCGCCGCGAACAGGCCGATCGCGGTGACGATGAGGGCCTCGGCGATGCCCGGCGCGACGGCGGCGAGGGTGACGCTGGTCATGCCGGCCAGCCCGCGGAAGGCGTTCATGATGCCCCACACCGTGCCGAACAGGCCGATGTAGGGCGCCACCGATCCCACCGAGGCGAGAAAGGCCAGATGGGCGTCGAGATCGTCCACCTCGCGCTGGCAGGTGGCGCGCATCGCGCGGCGCACGCCGTCGATGGCGGTGGCGGGATCGAAGGACTTCTGTCCGTGCAGCTTGGTGAATTCGCGGAAGCCGGCCTCGAAGATGCGCTCCTGCGCGCCGCTGCGGTGGCGCTCGTGGATCGCCTGCCGGTAGAGGTCGGTCAGGTCGCCGCCGCTCCAGAACTGGCGCTCGAACTCGTCGGTCTGCCGGCGCGCGGCGCGGATCTGGAACCACTTGCGGAAGATCCAGTACCAGGACATGACGGAAAGATAGACGAGCAGAACCATCACCAGCTTGACGACCGGGCTGGCCTGGGCGATCAGTTCGACGACGGCGAAATCCTGGGCGACGTTCATGTGGGGGCGGCAAGTTGGCGACGAATGGCGGGCGGCAGGGCGGCGGGGCGGCCGCGGGCGAGATCGAGGCAGGCGACGCGCACCGAGGCGGCGAGCAGGATGTCGTCGCCGCGCCGGATCGACTGGGCGAATGTTACTTGAGCGCGACCGAGCGCTTCGACCGCGGTGGCGACGATGAGTTCATCGTCGAGCGCGGCCGGCCCGCGCACGGGGAGGGTGTGAATCATGTCTCCTGCCACAGGTCGCGGTGCGCGTCGCCGGGAACGGCGAGACCGAAATGCCGCCAGATGCTCGCCGTCGCCATGCGCCCGCGCGGTGTGCGCTGCAGGTAGCCCTGCTGGATCAGGAAGGGTTCGAGCACGTCCTCGATGGTGTCGCGCGCCTCGCCGATGGCGGCGGCGAGGTTGTCGACGCCGACCGGACCGCCGCCGAATTTTTCCAGCATGGCAAGGAGCAGCTTGCGGTCCATCACGTCGAGGCCGAGGTGATCGATGTCGAGCATGGTCAGCGCGGCGTCGGCGATGTCCTGCGTGATCGTGCCATCGTGCTTCACTTCGGCGAAGTCGCGCACGCGGCGCAGCAGGCGGTTGGCAATACGAGGGGTGCCTCTGCTCCTGCGCGCGATTTCAACCGAGCCGGCCTTGGCGATCTGGCAGTTCAGCAGATGCGCCGAGCGGCGCACGATCAGGCCGAGTTCCTCGGGGGTGTAGAACTCGAGCCGCGCGACGATGCCGAAGCGGTCGCGCAGCGGGTTGGTCAGCATCCCGGCGCGCGTCGTCGCGCCGACCAGCGTGAACGGCGGCAGGTCGAGCTTGACCGAGCGCGCGGCCGGGCCCTCGCCGATCATGATGTCGAGCTGGAAGTCCTCGAGCGCCGGGTAGAGGATTTCCTCGACCACCGGCGAAAGGCGGTGGATTTCGTCGATGAACAGCACGTCGTGCGGCTCGAGATTGGTCAGCAGCGCGGCGAGATCGCCGGCGCGCTCGAGCACCGGGCCGGAGGTCTGGCGCAGGTTCACGCCCAGTTCATGGGCGACGATGTGGGCCAGCGTGGTCTTGCCCAGGCCGGGCGGGCCGAACAGCAGCACATGGTCGAGCGCCTCGCCGCGTTTTTTCGCCGCCGCGATGAAAATTTCGAACTGGCCGCGGATCTTCTGCTGGCCGACGTAATCGGCGAGCTGCTTCGGCCGCAGGGCGCGCTCGATGGCGTCCTCCTGCGGCGATTCCCGGTCGCCCGCGATCAGGCGGTCGGTTTCGATCATG
The DNA here is from genome assembly GCA_964653505.1 of uncultured Methyloversatilis sp. Taxonomy (GTDB): domain Bacteria; phylum Pseudomonadota; class Gammaproteobacteria; order Burkholderiales; family Rhodocyclaceae; genus Sulfuricystis. The sequence goes on along the minus strand of CAZZFN010000015.1, from coordinate 3,335 downwards.
GCGTGGGCGGTTTCGACCAATTGTCGGCCAGCGTCAATGCCAGCGCCAGAATCACCGGGCCGAGGAAGATGCCGACGAAGCCGAAGGCCAGCACGCCGCCGAACACGCCGAGCGCGACGAGGAGGATCGGCAGGCTGGCGGTATGGCTGATCAGGAGCGGCCGCACGAGGTTGTCGATGCTGCTGATGACGGCGAAGCCATACACGAGCATGAAGATCGCCCAGCCGGTCTGGCCCTGGTCGTACAACCACCAGGCCGCGCCGCCCCAGATCAGCGGGGGGCCGACCGGAATCATCGAGAGGAAGAAGACCGCCGCGGCGAGCAGGAGGGCGGCGGGCACGCCGGCGATGAGGAAGCCGACGAGGGCGAAAAAGCCTTGGGTGGACGCGGTGCCGACGATGCCGACCATCACGCCCATGATGGTTCCCTGCGCGAGGCCAAGCAGGCGCTCGCCGAATTCGCCGCCGATCTTCCCGGCCAGGCGCAACAGCCGCTGCCCGAGGATGCGGCCGTCCCGGTAGAAAAAGAAGGCGATCAGCACCACCAGCATCAGCTGCAGCAGACCCTGGCCGATCAGGGCGACCGCGGCGGTGAGCACCCGGCGCGCCGGCTCGAACAGCTGCTTGCCGAGGTTGGCCAGTTCGTCCTGGTCGATGGCCAGCTTGCGCCAGTAGGCGTCGAGCGATTCGCCGACGAGGGGCAGGGCGGCCAGCCAGTCGGGCGGGGCATGGTCGGCCGACTCGAACCAGGGTTTGAGCAAGTCGGTCAGCCGGGCGATGCTTTCGGCGAGGGTGGCCGCCAGGTAGGACATGGGGAGCAGCACCAGCGTGGCGAGCATCAGGGTGGCCAGCAATGCGGCGAGGGTGCGCCGGCCCTTGAGCCGGGCTTCCAGGCGCGCATACAGCGGCCAGGTGGTCAGACAGACGATGACGGCGAACATCAGCGCCGCAAAAAAGGGCGCCAGCACCCAGGCGACGCCGATGACGAGCAGGGCGGCCAGGGCGACGCGGATGCCGAGGATGTACAGTTGCTGGCTGTTTTCGATCATGTCCGGCGCATTCTACCCGCTGTGGACAGGCGGCCGGTTCAGGCCCTGGCGAGGGATTTCAGGGCGAGGCGGATGCCGTCGGCCACGCCGCAGTCTGCCGGCAGGGTGCGCAGCGCGCCGAGTGCTTCGCGCTCGTGGTAGCCCAGTGCCAGCAGGGCGTTGAGGATGTCGCTCGCCGGATCGGGCGCCGCCGCGGGCGCCGTCCCGCCCGCGCCGACCTTGATGCCGGCGCCCGGCGGCGCGGGCATCTTGCCCTTGAGTTCGAGCAACAGACGCTCGGCGGTTTTCTTGCCGATGCCGGGAATCTTCACCAGCCGCCCGCTTTCCTGCAGGGCGACGGCCTCGGCCAGTTCGCCGACCGACAGGCCGGAAAGCACCGCCAGCGCGGTGCGCGCGCCGATGCCCGAGATCTTCAGCAACTGGCGGAACAGCGCGCGCTCGGCCTCGGTGAGGAAGCCGAACAGCAGATGGGCGTCCTCGCGCACGACGAGATGGGTGACCAGCGCGACCGGCTCGCCGACGTTCGGCAGGTGGTAGAAGGTGCTCATCGGCACGTCGAGCTCGTAGCCGACGCCGCCCACATCGACGAGGATCTGCGGCGGATTCTTTTCCAGCAGGATGCCGGCGATTCTGCCGATCATATAAGTCTTCCATTGCGAACGCGAAAACCGCGCGTCGCGAGCTTGCCGAGTCCCTGACCGCCGTGCGCATGGCAGATCGCGCAGGCGAGCGCATCGGCGGCGTCGGCCGAGGGTGCGCCCGGCAACTGCAGCAGGCGCGTCACCATGTGGCCGACCTGTTCCTTGGCTGCCTTGCCGTGGCCGACGACCGCCTGCTTGATCTGCAGGGCCGTGTATTCGGCGACCGGCAGGCCGGCTTGCACCAGGGCGCAGATCGCCGTGCCGCGCGCCTGGCCGAGCAGCAGCGTCGATTGCGGATTGACGTTGACAAACACCTTCTCGATGGCCGCCTGGTGCGGGGCATGCGTGGCGATCACCGCGCCGATGCCGTCGAGCAGGGTCTTCAGGCGCAGGGGCAGGGCATCCCGTTCGTTGCTCTTCACGCAGCCGCTCGTCACGTAAGCGAGCTTCTGGCCGGTCTTGTCGATGACGCCAAAGCCGGTGATGCGCAGGCCGGGATCGATGCCCAATATCCGCACGGTGTTCATCGCCGCGAAAGATACACGCCCCACACGGCGAGCGCCATGCCGAAAAGCGCCAGGCCGGCGAGCGTCTCGCCGAACAGCAGCCAGGCCAGCAGCGCGGTGACCGGCGGCGTGAGGTAGAACAGGCTGGCGACGTTGACGGCGCTGCCGTGGCGGATCAGCCAGTTGAGCAGCGAGATCGCGCCGACCGAGAGCACCAGCACCAGCCAGCCGAGCGCGAAGACGAACTCGCCGGTCCACTCGACGCGGTAGCTGTCCTGCACCAGGACGACGAGGCCGGTGACGACCGCGGCGGGCAGGAATTGGGCGACCGCCCCGCTGCGCCAGTCGAAGCGCGGGCAGAACCTCTTCTGGTAGAGCGTGCCGCAGGTAATGCCGAGCAGGGCGACGAAGGCGGGCGCGAGCGCTGCCGGGCCGAAACCGCTGCCGAGCTTGTCGGCGACCACCAGCGCGACGCCGGCGAATCCCAGCGCCAGGCCGAGCCATTGCCGCGCCAGGACGGTCTCGCCCAGCAGCCGGCCGGCCAGGGTGGCGGTCAGCAGCGGCTGCAGGCCCACCACCAGCGCGGCGACGCCGGCCGGCAGGCCGGCGCCGATGGCGATGAACACGCCGCTCAGATACAGCCCGTGCACCATCAGGCCGCTGGCGCCGATATGGAACCACTGGCGCACATCGCCCGGCCAGGACGCGCGCAGCGCCAAGGCGAGCGCGGCCATCAGCGCGATGACCAGCAGATAGCGGACCAACAGGAACGACAGGGGCGCCGCATGCGGCAGGCCATACTTGGCGCCGAGGAAGCCGGTGCTCCAGAGGAAGACGAACAGGAGGGGAGCCCATCGTGCCACGGGGCGGGCAAGCGCTTACGTCGCGTCCAGCGCCGCGGTGGTGTAGACCTCCTGCACGTCGTCGAGGCTGTCGAGCGCGTCGAGCAGTTTCTGCATCTTCGCGGCATCCTCGCCGGCCAGGGCGGTTTCGCTCTCGGGCTTCATCGTCACTTCGGCGTATGCGGCCTGGAAGCCGGCGCCTTCCAACGCTTCCTTGACGGCGAGGAAATCGCCGGGCGCGGCGATGACCTCGATCGAGCCGTCGTCATTGGTCGCCACGTCCTCGGCACCCGCCTCG
>CAZZFN010000014.1:0-27098 GCA_964653505.1 uncultured Methyloversatilis sp. | reverse complement strand
CCGCCGCCTGCATGGCCCGGATCGTCTCGACCCAGCGCACCGGGGACGCCGCCTGACGCACCAGCGCCGCCCTGATGCCCGCAGGATCGCTCTCGACGGCGACATCGACGTTGTTGAGCACCGGGATCGCCGGCGACCTGAAATCGGCGTTGGCCAATGCGGCCTGCAGGCGCTCGGCCGCCGGCTGCATCAGCGCGGAATGGAAAGGCGCCGAGACCGGCAGCATCACGGCACGCTTGGCGCCTGCCGCCTTGCAGCCCTCCGCCGCGCGCTCGACCGCCGCCTTGTGGCCGGCGATCACCGTCTGTTCAGGAGAGTTGAAATTCACCGCCTGCACTACCTCGCCCCGGGCCTGCTCGGCGCAGATGGCCTTGATTTTCTCGGCATCGAGGCTGAGGATCGCGGCCATCGCGCCGACGCCGGCCGGCACGGCGTCCTGCATCGCCCTGGCGCGCAACTCGACCAGCGGCACGGCGACTTTCAGTTCCAGCACGCCGGCTGCGACGAGGGCGGCATATTCGCCGAGGCTGTGACCGGCGACCAGCGCCGGCTGCGGCCCCTGCCTTTCCTGCCACAGGCGCCAGACGGCGATGCCAGCGGTCAGCATCAGGGGCTGGGTATTCACGGTCTGCGACAGCGCCTCGGCGGGACCTTCGGCCACCAGTTGCCAGAGGTCGCGGCCGAGCGCTGCGGAGGCCTCGTCGAAGGTAGCGCGGATGACGGGGCTGTCGCCATACGCAGCCATCATTCCCAGCGATTGCGAGCCTTGTCCCGGAAAAACAAACGCAAACTTCATCTCGTTTTCCTTCGTTTGTTTTCAGTGAAGGCTAATGCCCGCGCAAGCGGGCGTTATGCCGGAACTAAATACGAATGCGAATTTCATGGCAAATACCTTACAAAGCGACCAGGGCGGCGCCCCAGGTGAAGCCGCCACCGACGCCTTCGAGCAGTGCCGTCTCGCCAGCGCCGATTTTCCCGCTGCGCATCGCCTCGTCGAGCGCGAGCGGGATCGAGGCGGCCGAGGTGTTGCCGTGGCGGTCGACGGTGACGATGCACTTTTCGGGCGGCAGGTGCAGTTTCCTGGCCGTCGATTGCATGATGCGGATGTTGGCCTGATGCGGCACCAGCCAATCGATCTGCTCCTTGGTCATGCCGGCTGCCGCGATGACCTCTTCGGCCACCTCGACGAGTACCTTGACGGCGAACTTGAACACCGCCTGGCCGTCCATGCGCAGCAAGGGGTCGCCGATCGGCTGGCCGCCGCAAACGTGGCCGGGCACGGCAAGAATGTCGCGATGCCGCCCGTCGGCATGCAGGGCCGTGGCAAGGATGCCGGGCTGGTCGGACGCTTCCAGCACGATGGCGCCCGCGCCGTCGCCGAACAGCACGCAGGTGCCGCGATCCTGCCAGTCGAGGATGCGCGAGAACACTTCCGACCCGACGACCAGCGCGCGCCGGTGCGAGCCGGAACGGATGAACTTGTCGGCGGTCGCCAGCGCGTAGATGAAGCCGCTGCAGACCGCCTGCAGGTCGAAGGCCGCGCCGCCGTTGGCGATGCCCAGCTTGTCCTGCAGGATCGTCGCGGTGCTCGGGAAGACGAAGTCCGGCGTCGAGGTCGCCAGCACGATCAGGTCGATGTCGTTCGGTTGCCGGCCGGCCGCTTCGAGGGCACGCCGGCAGGCCACCAGGGCGAGGTCGCTCGCGGCGACTCCGGCCGGCGCCAGATGGCGCGCGCGAATGCCGGTGCGCTCGACGATCCAGGCGTCGGAGGAATCGAGCCCCTTGTCCGCGATCAGCGCGGTGTTGTCGACGGGAGCGCCGGGGAGATAGCTGCCGGTACCGGTGATGCGGGAATGGATCATCGCTTGCCTTTTCAATCGCAAAGAGTCGGCTCTGGCGGGACGGCAGGCACGGCAGCCAGGCGCGCCGCGATCTTCTCCGGCAGCTTCTGGCGCGCCGCCTCGGCCGCCTGCTCCAGCGCGTGGCGATAGGCGAAGACATCCGCCGAGCCGTGGCTCTTGACCACCACGCCCTTCAGGCCAAGCAGGCTCGCGCCATTGTAGCGGCGCGGATCGACGCGCGCCTTGAACGACTTGAGCACGGGCAGGGCGGCAAGCCCGGCGATGCGGGTCAGCAGGTTGCGGGAAAACTCCTCGCGCAGGAAGGTGCTGATCATGCGCGCCAGGCCTTCCGAGGTCTTCAGCGCGACATTGCCGACGAAGCCGTCGCAGACCACCACGTCCGCCGTGCCCCGGTAGATGTCGTCGCCCTCGATGTTGCCGATGAAGTTGAGGCCGCTGTCCCTGAGCAGTTCGCCGGCGCGTTTGACGACCTCGTTGCCCTTGATCTCCTCCTCGCCGATGTTGAGCAGGCCGACGCTGGGGCGCTCGTCGTGTTCCAGTGCCGCGGCGAGCATGGCGCCCATGATGCCGAACTGCAAAAGATGCTCGGGTGCGCAATCGACGTTGGCGCCGAGGTCAAGGACGTAGGTGTGGCCGCGCAGGGTCGGCAGCGTGGTGGCGATGGCGGGACGGTCGATGCCCGGCAGCGTCTTGAGGACGAAGCGCGACACCGCCATCAGCGCGCCGGTATTGCCCGCCGAGACCGCGGCGTCGGCCCGGCCCTCCTTGACGAGATTGGCCATGACGCGCAGCGACGAGTCCTTCTTGAGGCGCAGCGCGGTCGCGACCGGGTCGTGCATGTCGACCACCTCGCTGGCGTGCTGCACCGCCAAGCGGCCGGCCAGCGCGGCATCGGCCCTGGTCAGAAACGGCTGCAGTTCCTCCGCGCGGCCGACGAGAATCGCCGCGCAGTCCCTGTCGTGCTGCAGGAACTCGCAGACCGCCGGCACGACCACGGACGGACCGTGGTCGCCGCCCATGCAGTCGACCGCCAATGTAATCGTCATTCAGGCTGGCACCACATAATGAAACGGCCGGACGTTCGCACGTCCGGCCGTGTCGGGTGAAACCGGATCGCTCGCCGCATCACTCCCCTTTTGTCTTGATGACCTTCTTGCCGCGATAGACGCCGGACGGGGAAATGTGGTGGCGCAGATGCACCTCGCCCGTGGTCGGCTCGATGGCCAGCGGCGGGGCGCTGAGGAAATCGTGGGCGCGATGCATGCCGCGCTTGGACGGGGACTTTTTGTTTTGCTGGACAGCCATGATGACTCCTTCTTGCCTAGATCAATTCAATGTTTCTTCAAACCCGCCAGCACCGCGAACGGCGATGGCTCGCTTTTCTCTTCTGCCGCCTCCGCGCCAACCGGCGGGAGGCAATCCGCATGGCGTGGCACGAGCGGCAACGCCAGCAGCACTTCATCCTCGACCAACGACAACACAGACAACTCCCGGCTGGCGGGAATCGCATCGCAGTCGTCGGTCTCCAAATCCTCTTCCGGCCACTCGGCATCCGGCGGAATCAGCAACAGCCGGCTGTCGATGGCGCAATCGAATCCAACCTCGGCCAGGCAGCGCTGACAATACAGGCGCAGGCGGCCATTCACCTGCAAATGCAGGCACAACCCGGTCTCCCCCCCGCCGGCCTCGTCGGTTGCGCGCAATCCTGCCAGCGCGCAATCCAGCGCGCCCTCCCGGCTCGCCAGCACGTCGGCGAGACGCGGCAGGCGGGTCAGGGGCAGTTTCCCGGCGATGCGCTCCCCGGCAGCCGCGAACTTCAGGCTGTCGATGACCGCTCCGGCGAGGTCGGTATCTTCCCGGCACGACATAAAGGGCACGGATGCTATCATGCGCCGCCCTGCCCGGTCAAAGGTTTATTCGGGAAAAAGCCTGCAAAAACATCCTATAACCAGCTGCTGCCATGACTACCCCGCGCCTCGTGCTGGCTTCGACCTCTCCCTATCGCCGCGAGCTGCTCGGCCGGCTGCAGCAGCCCTTCGAGGTCTGCGCGCCGGAAACCGACGAAACGCCGCTGTCCGGCGAGGTCCCGGCCGCGACCGCCGAGCGGCTGGCCATCGCCAAGGCCGCGGCGGTGGTCGAAAAATACCCCGATGCCTTGATCATCGGCTCCGACCAGGTGGCCTACTGCGGCAACCAGCGTTACGGCAAGCCCGGCAACCGCGAGAATGCCCGGCTCCAGTTGCGCAGCCTGTCGGGCAAGATCGCCGTGTTCCATACCGGCCTGTGCCTGCTGAACGCGCGCAGCGGGCGCCGCCACCTGCGCGGCGTGGCGACCGAAGCCCGTTTCCGCGAACTGTCCGATGCAGAAATCGAGCGTTACATGGACAAGGAAAACGCGCTCAACTGCGCCGGCAGCGCGCGCTCCGAAGGACTGGGCATCAGTCTGCTCGAGTGGATGAAGAGCGACGATCCGACCGCGCTGGTCGGCCTGCCGCTGATCGCGTTGACCGAGATGCTGCGCGCCGAGGGCATTCCGCTGCCCTGAGCCGACCATGAGCGGGGCTCTCTACCTTCTGCCGACCCAGCTCGGCGCATCGGACTGGCCCTCCGTCCTGCCGACTGCGACCCGCGACACTGCCTGTCGCTTGCGCCACTTCATCGTCGAGAACGCCAAGACGGCCCGCGCTTCGCTGAAATGGCTGGGCCATCCCGTTCCGCTGCGCGCACTGGCCATCGACCAATTGCCCGAACCCCTGAAGCCGCAGGATATCGAACGGCTGCTGGCGCCCTTGCTGGCCGGCGAGGATGTCGGCCTGATGTCGGAAGCCGGCTGTCCCGGCGTCGCCGATCCGGGCGCCCTGCTCGTGCGGCGCGCCCATGAGCTGGGCATCCCGGTCAAACCGCTGGTCGGCCCCTCCGCCCTGCTGCTGGCGCTGATGGCTGCGGGCCTGGACGGCCAGCGCTTCGCCTTCCACGGCTACCTGCCGCAGCGCGAACCGGAGCGCTCGAAGCGCATCGTCGCACTGGAAGAGGAATCGCGCCGGAAGCGGCAGACCCAGCTGTTCATCGAGACGCCCTACCGCAACGCGGCGCTGTTCGACGCCCTGCTCAAGGCCTGCCAGCCGGACACGCGGCTGTGCCTCGCCACCGAACTGACACTGCCCGGCGAAAGCATCGCGACGCGCCGCGTCGCCGACTGGCAGTGCCGCTCGGTCGACGATGCGGCCAGCGCCGACATTGCCGGCCGGCCGACGGTCTTTCTGCTGCTCAGCGCAGCGTAAGGCGCGTCAGCCCGGCGCCAATGCCCTCGGCCAGCTGGGCGCCGAACTGGCGCGCGAATCTTTCCGCCAGTCCGGGCTTGATCGTGTAATCGCGGATTTCCTCGGCCTTGATCACCTCGCGCGCGACCGAATCGACCGTGCCGAAACCGTCGGCCAGACCGAGCTCGATGCTTTTCGCTCCGGTCCACATCAGCCCGGAGAACATTCCGGGGGTCTCCTTCAGGCGTGCGCCGCGCCCTTTCTTGACGGTCGCGATGAACTGACGGTGGATGTCGTCGAGCAGATCCTGGGCGTGCGCCTTGTGCGCCTCGTTCTGCGGCGAGAAGGGATCGAGAAATCCCTTGTGCTCGCCCGCGGTCAGCAGGCGCCGCTCGATGCCGAGCTTGTCCATGCCGCCGGTGAAGCCGAAGCCGTCCATCAGCACGCCGATCGAGCCGACGATGCTGGCCTTGTCCACGAAGATCTTGTCGGCCGCCGCGGCGACGTAGTAGCCCCCGGAAGCACACACGTCCTCGACGACGACATGCAGGGGCGTGTCGGGATGCTTGGCGCGCAGCCGGCCGATCTCGCCGGCGATGATGCCGGCCTGCACCGGGCTGCCGCCGGGACTGTTGATGCGCAGGATCACGCCCGCCGTCCCTTTGTCCCCGAACGCCGACTGCAGGGCGCCGACGATGTTGTCGGCATTCGCGTCGCCCTTGGCCTGGATCGCGCCGCTGATCTCGATCAGCGCCGTGTGGCGCGCGCTCTTGTCCGGCTCGACCAGCGTTTCCCAGTCGATCAGCGTGACCAGCAGAACCGTCAGATAGGCGAAGCCGAGCACTTTGAAGAAGATGCCCCAGCGCCGGGCGCGCCGCTGCTCCTCCAGCGCCGCCAACGCCACCTTTTCCAGCACCTTGCGTTCCCAGCTTCCTTCTTCCGCCATTTTTCGCACCCTCGTTCAAGCGTTGCTCGCCAGCCAGCCTGCCAGCCCGCCGACAGTTTCCGCACAGTATAAGTGCTCCACCTGCGCGAGCGCGGTCGGCGCATGGGCGCCGTAACCGACCGCCACCGCGGCGACGCCCGCATTGCGCGCCATCAGCAGATCGTGGGTCGTGTCGCCGATCATCAGGGTCTGCTCCGGCGCGACGCCCAGCGCCGCCATCAGTTCCTCGAGCATTTGCGGATGCGGCTTGGAATGACACTCGTCGGCGCAGCGGGTGTCGTGGAAGAACATGCCGAGTCCGGTATGCCCGAGCGCGCGTTCCAGCCCCTGGCGCGACTTGCCGGTCGCCACGCCCAGCAGATGGCCGCGTCCGGCCAGCGCGCGCACCAGTTCGGACGCGCCAGGAAACAGCTCCAGTCCCTGGTCGCGCGACAGATAATGATGGCGATAGCGCTCGACCAGCGCGGGGTAGCGCTCTTCCGGCAGGTCGGGCAGGGCATGGCGCAGGGCATCGGCCAGGCCGAGTCCGATGATGTAACGGGCGCGTTCCTCCGTGGGCGGCTCCAGCCCCAGGTCGAGCGCGGCAGCCTCGACACTGCGAACGATCGTGGCCGTGGAGTCCATCAGCGTGCCGTCCCAGTCGAACACGATCAGTTCATAACGTTTCATCGGTCTTTTCCAGTTTTCCGAGGAATTTTTCCAGCTCGGCCGGCAGGGGTGCGGCCAGGCTGACGCTTTCCCCGTTCAGAGGGTGGGGCAAGCGCAGCGCGGTCGCATGCAGGAACATGCGCTTGAGTCCGAGCTTTTGCAAGTCCCGGTTGAGCGCGAAATCGCCATATTTCTCGTCGCCGAGGATGGGAAAGCCCAGATGCGCCAGATGCACGCGGATCTGGTGGGTGCGGCCGGTGCGCAGTGCCACCTCGAGGAGGCTGGCTTCGCCCTGCGCCAGCCGGTAGCGTCCCTTCAGGCGCATGACCGAGTGCGCTTCCTTGCCCTCGGGGGCCACCCTAACGCGGCGTTCCCCCTCGGCCGTCAGATACTTGTGCAAGGGCAGCTTCACGCTGCGCAGCTTGTCCCGCCAGTGTCCCTTCACGAGCGCGAGGTAACGCTTGTCGATGCCGCCGTCGCGCAGCAGGTCATGGAGACTGGTCAGCGCCGACCGCTTCTTGCCGATCATCAGCAGTCCGGAGGTCTCGCGGTCGAGGCGGTGGGCCAGTTCGAGAAACTTCGTCTGCGGCCGCGCCCTGCGGAGCTGCTCGATGACCCCGAAATCGATCCCGCTGCCGCCATGCACCGCCACGCCGGCCGGCTTGTCGATGACCAGCAGGGCCTCGTCCTCGAAGACGACGGCGAAATCGCGGGCCGGCACCGCCGCCACGTCTTGCGGTTCGGCCAGGCGAATCGGCGGCACGCGCACCCGGTCGCCGAGCTCCAGCCGCCGGTCGGCCGCCGAGCGGCCCTTGTTCACCCGCACCTCGCCGCTCCTGAGGATGCGATAGACATGGCTTTTCGGCACGCCCTTGAGCTTTTTCGCCAGGTAGTTGTCGATGCGCTGGCCTGCGCCGTCCTCGCCGACATCGAGGAATGTGACGGAATCTTTACTCAAGTCTTTCATTTCCAAATATAATGCGCCGCTGCTACGCCGTCGCCGGACGGCGCGCCCGGCAACCCGAAGCGGTTCCGGGGCGCTCCGAAGGGACTCAGCGCTAGCTTTCACGGTGGATCGCTCGCCTGAAGCAGCGATACTACTTCGTCTCAAGACATTTACTAGTTACGCGCAACGCAGGCTTTTATGCGCGGCGCCGGTGCGTTGTCGCAGCCGGCTTCGCGTGCGACAAATCGTCACTCCCACATTTGCCCAGCCCGTCACCGCAACCGATGAGCCCGTACCTGCAAATCTGATCCGCGCCGCGCATCACGAGCGGCGTGATTTGTCGTGCCTTCCCTGCCAGCGCGTGGGAGCACACATGAAACGCATGCTGTTCAATGCGACGCAGGCCGAGGAACTCCGCGTCGCGATCGTCGATGGTCAGAAACTGATCGACCTCGACATCGAATCGGCCGCCAAGGAACAACGCAAGAGCAACATCTACAAGGCGGTCATCACCCGCATCGAGCCCAGCCTCGAAGCCGCCTTCGTCGATTACGGCGCCGAGCGGCACGGCTTCCTGCCGTTCAAGGAAGTTTCCCGCAGCTATTTTCAGACCGATGTCGATCCGGGGCGCGCGCGCATCCAGGACGCGCTGAAAGTCGGTCAGGAACTGATCGTCCAGGTCGAGAAGGACGAGCGCGGCAACAAGGGCGCGGCGCTCACCACCTACATCTCGCTGGCGGGCCGCTACCTGGTGCTGATGCCCAACAACCCGCGCGGCGGCGGCGTCTCGCGCCGCATCGAGGGCGAGGATCGGCAGGAACTGCGCGAGGCGATGGACCAGCTCGACGTGCCGGCCGGCATGAGCCTGATCGCGCGCACCGCCGGCATCGGCCGCAGCGCCGAGGAACTGCAGTGGGACCTCAACTACCTGCTGCAGCTGTGGAACGCCATCGACGGCGCTGCCAAGGCCCAATCGGGCGCCTTCCTGATCTACCAGGAATCCAGCCTGGTGATCCGCGCCATCCGCGACTACTTCCAGCCCGAGATCGGCGAGATCCTCATCGACACCGACGACATCTTCGAGCAGGCCCAGCAGTTCATGAGCCACGTCATGCCCGGCAATGTCGCCCGCGTGAAACGCTACCGCGACGACGTGCCGCTGTTCTCGCGCTTCCAGATCGAGCACCAGATCGAATCGGCCTATTCCAGGCAGGTCGGCCTGCCCTCGGGCGGCGCCGTGGTCATCGACCATACCGAGGCGCTGGTCGCCGTCGACGTCAACTCCGGCCGCGCCACCAAGGGCGCCGACATCGAGGAAACCGCGCTGCGCACCAACCTCGAGGCCGCCGACGAGATCGCCCGCCAGCTGCGCCTGCGCGACCTGGGCGGTCTGATCGTGATCGACTTCATCGACATGGAATCGGCCAAGAACCAGCGCGAGGTGGAAAACCGCCTGCGCGACGCCCTGCACTACGACCGCGCGCGCGTCCAGACCAGCAAGATCTCGCGTTTCGGCCTGCTCGAGCTGTCGCGCCAGCGCCTGCGCCCCGCCCTGGCGGAGGCCAGCTATATCACTTGTCCGCGCTGCACCGGCACCGGCCACATCCGCAGCACGGAATCCGCCGCCCTGCACATCCTGCGCATCCTCGAGGAAGAGGCGATGAAGGAAAACACCGGCGCCCTTCATGTGCAGGTGCCGGTCGATGTCGGCACCTTCCTGCTCAACGAGAAGCGTATCGACATCGCGCGCATCGAGACGCGCCATCGCGTCAACCTGCTGATCATCCCCAACCGCCACTTCGAGACGCCGCAGCACGAAATCGTCCGCCTGCGTCACGACCAGCTCAACCAGGAAGGCGCCAGCCTCGCCAGCTACGCCATGGCGGTGAGGCCGGACGAAGACGAAAACGCACCGGCGGCTGTCGGCGAAGGGCGCGCGGCGCGCGCCGAGGCGGCGGTCAAGGGCATCACGCCCGACCAGCCCCCCCCGACGGTTGCAGCACCGCAGGAAGACACGGCGCCCGGATTCCTGGCTCGCGTGCTGTCCTGGCTCACCGGCGGCAACAAGAAAAAACCGCAGGAAGCCGCTGCGGCCGCCCCGGCGCCGAGGAAACCCGAGCGTTCCGGCCGCCGCGAGCGCGGCGAGCGGCCCGCAGGCGGCGAGCGCACCCGTCGCGAAACCCGCGATCGGGGCGAGCGCGGCGAGAGACCGGAACGCACCGAGCGCAGCGAACGCAAGGAACGCGGCGAAGCCGGCAAAGAGGCGCAGCGCGAAACCCGTCAGCAAACTCGCGGCGAGCGCAAGGAACGCGCCGAAGGCGGCAGGGAATCCGTCCGTCAGCCCCGCCAGAAGCCGGCCGGCGAACCGGAAGCCCAGGCACTCGCGAGCGCCGCTGTGCCGACCGGCGAGAGCGCGAGCGATGCCAACGCGGAAAGCGGACGCCGCCGCGGTCGCCGGGGCAGCCGCAATCGCGGCGAACGGCAGCTCGACGAAGTTGCCGCCGCGGTCGCCGCCGTCGCACCGACGGTTGCTGCGGAGCCCGGCGGCGCACCGGCGGTTGTCGCCGAGATCCTCCCGGAGGCCGGGCCGACGCCGGTCGCGCCGGCGCCCGAACCCGTCGCTGCGGCGTCCGTCGACGTCCCGCAGCCCGTTGCGGCCGCCGAGGAGGCGGCGCCATCCCGTCCCGCCGACCTTCCCGTCGCCGAGGCCGCGCCGCATCGTCCGGTCGACCTTTCCGCCGAACTGCAACAGGCCGGCCTGCAACTGATCGAAACCTCGCGCGCAGCGGCTGCGCCCGTCGCGCCGCCGCCGCCGCAGCCCCTGGGCCGCAAGCCCAGGATGGCGCCGGCGATCAGCGACGAGCCTCTGCAGATGATCGAGACCCGCACCCGCCAGTCATAGGGTCAGCTCGTCGAGCAGTCCGTGCGCCGCGTCCTCGACCAGGTCGAGGACGCGCTCGAAACCTTCCGCTCCCCCGTAGTAGGGATCGGGCACCTCGTCGAGGTCGAAACGCACCGAGAAATCGAGGAACAGGGCCAGCTTGCCCCGCTCCTCCTTGGGGCAGGCCTGGCGCAGCAAGGCCAGATTGTCGCGATCCATCGCCAGAATGCGATCGAAGCGCTCGAAGTCGGCGGGAGCGACCTGCCGTGCCCTGAGCGCCGACAGGTCATAGCCGCGCTGCGCCGCTGCAGTGCGGGCGCGCGGGTCGGGCGGGCTGCCGACGTGGTAGCCGTGCGTCCCGGCCGAATCGAACTCGAACCAGGCGGCAAGATCCCGCGCCCCGGCGAGCGACCGGGCCACGCCTTCGGCCGTGGGCGATCGGCAGATATTGCCCATGCAGACGAACAGGATGCGTTGCCTGAGCATCGCAGCGGGCTCAGAACGGCAGCTTCATGCCCGGTGGCAGCGGCAGGCCGGCGGTCAGCGCGCCCATGCGCTCCTGCATGGTCGCCTCGGCGCGGCGGTTGGCGTCGTTCAATGCCGCGGCGATCAGATCCTCGAGCATTTCCTTGTCGTCCATGACGGACGGATCGATCGCGACGCGCTTGACGTCGTGCTTGCAGGTCATGACGATCTTGACGGCGCCGGCGCCGGACTGTCCCTCGACCTCGATGTTCGCCAGTTCGTCCTGCGCCTTCTGCATGTTTTCCTGCATCTTCTGCGCCTGTTTCATCAGGTTGGCGATGCCGCCCTTGTTCAGCATGTCGTGTTCCTCAGATAGGTTTGATGGTGGATTCGTCGATGCTCGCGTCGAACAGGTCGCAGGCCTCGCGCACGAATGGATCGCTCTCGATCGAGGCGATGGCGCGCTCCTGCCGCTCGCGCTTGATGGCGTCGGCGCGCGACTTCGGCGTGTCTCCGGCGGGTTCGTCGAGCCGGATGTCGAGCGTCAGCGGCTTGCCGAAATGCTTGGCCAGTTCGGCGCGCAGCTTGTCCTGATGCACCTGCAGGTGCTTGTGCGCCGGGGCAAGACGCAGCACGAGCCTGTTTTCGCTGCGTTCGACCTGCTCGCAATGCTGGGCAAGCTGGCGCGCCATGCCGGTCAGCTGGCCGCTGTCGACCAGCGCGTGCCAGTCATCGGTCGGCGCGAGCTGCACGCGCGCAGGTTCCAGCGAAGCAGGCGCAACTGCGGGGCGCTGTGCCGTCCCGCCAGCGCCGACTGTTGTCGGCCCGGGTTTCGCAATTTCATTACCGCTGGCCGGCCGGAAGGCATGCATGCGCAGCAGCGCCATGCCGAAGCCGGCCGCCTCGTCGGGTGCGAGCGACAGTTCGTCGCGCGCATGCGTGACGATCTGGTAGCAGAGCTGCAGGAATTCCGGATCGAGCCGCTCGGCGTAAGTCGCGAGCTTGGCGCGCTCGGCGTCGTCGAGTACCGCGTTCGGGGCGAACTGCACGAGCGCGATGCGGTGGAACAGCGTCGCCAGCTCCTGCAAGGCCGAATCGAAACTCAGGCTGCGCTCTTCCATCGCGGCAGCGACCGCCAGCATGGCCTGGATGTCGTTGGCCGCCAGACCGTCGAGCACGGCGAACAGGTGGTCGTCGCCGACCGTGCCGAGCATCGCCCGGACACCCCCTGCGCCCTCTTCCTCGATGCGGCCCGCGCCGTGGGCGATGGCCTGGTCGAGCAGCGACAGCGCGTCGCGCATCGAGCCGGCCGCGGCCTTGGCGATCTGGCGCAGCGCAGCGTCTTCGAACGCGACGCCCTCGGCAGCCAGCACGCGCGCCAGGTGCTCGACGATGTGGCCCGGCGGCATCTGCTTGAGGTTGAACTGCAGGCAGCGCGACAGCACCGTCACGGGGATCTTCTGCGGGTCGGTCGTCGCGAGGATGAACTTGACATGCTCGGGCGGCTCCTCCAGCGTCTTCAGCATCGCGTTGAAGGCATGGCCCGAGAGCTGGTGGACTTCGTCGATCATGTACACCTTGTAGCGGCCGCTGTTCGGCGCATAGGCCGCCTTCTCGAGCAGCGCCGCCATGTCGTCGACGCCGCGGTTGGAGGCGGCGTCCATTTCCACGTAGTCGATGAAACGGCCCGCGTCGATCTCCTGGCAGGGCCCGCATGCGCCGCACGGCGACGCGCCGATGCCCTTCTCGCAGTTGAGCGCCTTGGCGAGGATGCGCGCGATGGTGGTCTTGCCGACGCCGCGCGTGCCGGTGAACAGGTAGGCATGATGCAGGCGCCGCTGCTCGAGCGCGTGCGTCAGGGCGCGGACGACATGCTCCTGCCCGACCAGCGTGTCGAAAGACTTGGGGCGCCATTTGCGGGCAAGAACCTGATAGCTCATGCCCGCGATTTTAAGTCATTCAGCCTTGCGGCGCGGCACGCCCGTAACGCGGCCCCATCCGCGCACCCATGCCGGCCGGATACTGGTCGGCGACCTTCCTCTGCTCGGGCGTCAGCGCGGCGTAGAGGCGATTGAAGCTCTCATGCACTCCCGCCATCGCATCGACGCGTTCCTGCATCAGCTTCTGCATTTGCGCCATGCGCTCGGGCGCGGTCAGGTTTGCATCTGCGGCCTGGTCGCGCATCGCCTTGTAGCCCTTGCCCGCTTCGGCCCTGGCCCGATCCGCGAAAGCCTGCCACAGCGGCTCCTGCTCGGCGGTGATCTTGAGCCGGTATTTCATGTAATCGAGGCGCTGCTCGGCGCGCTCGGCGGGGTCGAACTTCATGGCGGCCTGACGCCCCATGGGACCCATGCCGTCGCAGCCAGAGCCGCCTCCCCTCATGCCCATGCCGGGCTGGGCGATAGCGATTCCGCTGATGCCGGCGGCGACGATCAGGCCGGCGAGAATCTTGCGATTGGTTTTCATTGTGTGTCTCCTGTGTGAATGAAGTGTTGGCAGGAGCAATTAGGCGCCGCGGATGTAAGCGGACAATGGCGCCTTTGTAACAGCATGAAAACGGAGAAGGGTAAAAGGATAAGGGTGGCGAGCCTGACCCCCGGCACTTGCAGTCAATGGCTGTGGCTGCTGCCTTCCGGCCCTGACCAGGTTCGCCACCCCGCAATGCGGGGAGACCCGCCACGGCGCATTGTATCTCACTGCGCACCGGCGGCGCGGCGTCCGCGCTCGACATCGACGCCGGCGAGGATGGCCAGTCCGATGACGAAATACGCCCCGGTGACGAGAATCGCCAGCCGGTGGTCGCCCGCCGTGATCCAGGTCACTGCGCCGTAGGTGAGCGGGCCGAGGATGGCCGACAGCTTGACGGCCAGCCCCCACAGGCCGAAGAACTCGCCATGCCGGTTTTCCGGCGCGAGCAGGCCGACCAGCGCGCGCCCGGCCGACTGGCTCGCGCCCAGGCACAGGCCGGCGAGATTGGCCGCCAGCCAGAACATCGCGGGCGTGTGCGCCGCCCAGGCGATCAGGGTCATCGCGATCCAGCCCAGCAGCGTCAGGGCAAGCGCGCGCACATGGCCGATGCGATCCTGGAAATGGCCGAAGGCGAAGGCGCCCAGCGCGGCGGTGATGTTGACGAGGAAGATCAGCTCGATGGTTTCACGCGTCGAGAAACCCATCGCCTGCTGGGCGTAGATCGCCGCCAGCGCGACCACCGCCTGGATGCCCGCCTGATAGAACAGGATGCAGCCCATGAAGCGCCGCATGTCGCGGTAGTGCGCGGCATGCCGCCAGGTGGCGCGCACCCGCCGCCAGGCGCTCGCCATCCCGGCGGTCGCCGACGTCTGCGTCCGTTCGCGCAGGAACAGGAAGGTCGGCGTCGCTGCGACGGCAAACAGCGCGGCCGTGATCAGCAGGCAGACCGGCACGAACTCCGCCGCGCCCAGTCCCCGTCCCTCGGCCCAGTCGATCCAGCCGAGACAGGCGGCGAGGATCGCCAGCCCGCCGAGATAACCCAGGCCCCAGCCCCAGCCCGAAACGCGGCCCAAGCCTTCCTTGCGCGCCAGTTCGGGCAGGAAGGCGGCGATCAGATTCTCTCCGGCGCCGAAGAAGATATTCGAGATCGCCAGGAACACCAGCGCGAGCGCGAGATCGCCCGGTCCGGCCAGCCCCAGGCCGGCGGTGGCGAGCACGCAGCCGGCGGTGGTCAACAGCAGCCAGCGCTTCTTGCCGCGCAGGTCGGCATGGGCGCCGACCAGCGGCGCGGTCAGCAGGACCACGGCATACGAAACGGCCAGCGCGGCGGTCCACGCGAAGGTTCCCCAGACTGCGCCCTGGGCGACGACGGCGACGAAATAGGCGTTGAAGATCGCCGTGATGACCACCGTGGTATAGCCCGAATTGGCGAAGTCGAACATGGCCCAGGCCCAGACCTCGCGCCGGCGCACGCCGGGCCGGAGCAGCGTGTTGTCGGACGTCATTTGCCGTCGTGCAGGAAAGCGCGCACGATCGCCGCCTGCGCCGCGTCGAGGAGCATCGGCGCATGGCCGACACCGGGAATTTCGACGCCGCGCGCACGCGGGCCGCGCGTGGCCATCGCGGCCACGGTTTCGCGCGCGAGCAGATCGGACTGCTCGCCGCGCATCACCAGCGTCGGGCAGCGGATCGCGTCATACAGCGGCCACAGATCGATATCCTTGCCCTCGCCCTGCGCCGCCGCAGCAGCCAGGAAGCTCGCGGCGATTGCCGGGTCGTAACGCAGGCGGTAACGGCCGGCGTCGCTCCTGATGACGTGCTCGGTGAGGTGGCGCCACTGCGCGTCGCTGAGATCGCCGAAGGGCGCAATGCTGCGGATGTAGGCCTCCGCCTGCGCGGGCGAGGCGAAATCGGGCGGTGCGGCGAGATAGTCGCCGATGCGCCGCAGGGCCGCCGCCGCGATCGTCGGACCGACGTCGTTGAGAATCAGCTTGCGGATCGGGGAACCGGGCTGCGCCGCCAGCGCCATGCCGATCATGCCGCCCATCGAAGTGCCGAGCCAGTCGACCTGCTCGACATCCAGCCGCGCCAGCAGGGCGACCATATCCTGGGCGTATTGAGGAATCGCGTAATGCTGCCCATCGCGCAGCCAGTCGCTCCTGCCGCGCCCGACCACGTCCGGGCAGACGACGCGGCAGTCGGCCGCCAGCGTCTGGGCGAGGAAA
Source organism: uncultured Methyloversatilis sp. (assembly GCA_964653505.1). GTDB lineage: Bacteria > Pseudomonadota > Gammaproteobacteria > Burkholderiales > Rhodocyclaceae > Sulfuricystis. The sequence continues at coordinate 11,396 of CAZZFN010000014.1, read as the reverse complement.
TCGAAGTCGCGCCCGCAGCGCGTCAGGCCATGCACGCACACCAGCACGCGCGGATTGGCGGGGTCGCCCCACTCGACGTAGGCCATCCCGTGGAAACCGGCGGGGCTCAGGCAAAGAACCCGTTTCTCGCGCATGATTCAATCCGTGACCGCTAAAGCGTCATTGTGCCAGTAACGCCGCCGCATTTCGCGTTCGCGCCCGATCGCCGTCCCGCCGGCGCCGATCGCCACGCGCACCGCGCCGTCCCGGTCGGTGCGATGCACGTTTGCGCCGACGTAGCGCGCCAGCACGTCGGGATGCGGATGGCCGAAGCGGTTGCGGTAGCCGACGGGAAAGACCACCTCGCGCGCGCCGACGGCGGCGACGAATTGCGGCGACGAGGTTTTCCTGCCGCCGTGGTGCGGCGCGACGAGGATGTCGGCGCGCAGCGCCGCGCCATGCCGCGCCAGCAGCGCGCGCTCGGCCGGGCCTTCGACATCGCCGGGAATCAGCACGCTGCCGTGCGGCGACTCGATCTTCAGCACGCAGGACAGCGCATTGGTCGAACGTTTGCGTTCGTAGTCGCCGGCCGCCGGATGCAGGACGCGGAAGCGCACCCCATCCCATTCCCAGCCGGCGCCGTCGATGCAGCGCCGTTCGTCGCGCCCGACCGGCACGGCGGCGACCAGCGATGCCGCTCCGCCCGCATGGTCGCGGTCGGCATGACTGACGATCAGCAGGTCGAGCCGGCGCACGCCGGCCGCGCGCAGGTAGGGTACGAGGATACGGCTGCCGGCATCGGCCGTGCCGCCGAAAGCCGGGCCGGTGTCGAACATCAGGTCATGCGTCGCGGTCTGCACGTGGACGGCCTGACCCTGGCCGACATCGAGCACGGCGAGCAGCAATTCGCCGGGCGCCGGACGCGCCGGCGCAATCAGGAACAATGGCAGGAACAGCAGCGCGCCGGCCCAGCGCGCCGGGAAGCCGCGCGGCATGAGCAGCCAGGCGACGCCGAGCAGGGCAAGCGGCACGCTCCAGGCCGGCGGGGCATGCTGCTGCCACAGGGCGCCCGGCAGGGCGGCCAGCCAGCGCAGGAAATCCATCAGGGGGACCAGCAGCGCGTGGGCCAGTTCGAGCGCCCAGCCCATTCCGGGCAGCGTGCCGAGCAGCGTCAGCGGCGTGACGAGCAGGCTGACCAGAGGAATCGCCAGCGCGTTGGCGAGAGGCGAGACGAGGGAAAACTGCTGGAACAGCGCGAGCAGCAGCGGAATCAGGCCCAGGGTGATCGCCCACTGAGTGCGCAGCCAGGCGACGAGCCAGTGCGCCTGCCCGAGGCGCCCGCCGACGACGTAAAAGATCAGGGCGACGGCGCCGAACGAGAGCCAGAAACCGGCGGCGAGCACCGCCCAGGGATCGACCAGCAGGACCAGCAGCAGGGCCGCGCCGAGCACCGTCGGCGCGGAGAGGTTGCGGTTCGAGACCAGGGCCGCGACCACGACGCCGAGCATGTAGAGGGTGCGCTGCGCCGGCACGCCGAAGCCGGCGACCAGGGCATAGGCGAACGCGCCGGCGAAGGCGGCCAGCGCGGCGGCCTTCTGCGCCGGCCAGATCAGGGGCAGGGGCGCCGGCCAGCGCGCGCGCCGCCACAGGGCGAACACCAGGGCGGCGCACAGCGCGCCGATCATGGTCACGTGCAGGCCGGAAATCGACATCAGGTGCGTGATGCCGGTCGCGGCGAACAGGCGCCAGAGCTCCGGGGCAATCGCCTGCTGGTCGCCGACGGCCAGCGCCGCCAGCACGCCGGCATAGGGCGCGCCGTGCAGCGTGCCGAGGACGCGCGCGCGCGCCGCCTCGCGCAGCGCGCCGACCGAAATCCCGGCGCTCTCGATCCGTTGCGGCGCGGCGGACTTGCGCACGTAGCCGGTGGCGCGGATGCCGCGCTCGAACAGCCAGGCTTCGTAGTCGAAGCCGTGCGGGTTGAGATTGCCGTGGGGGCGCTTGAGGCGCACCACGAAACGCCAACGCTCGCCCGCGCGCGGCAAGGGCAGGGCCCAGGGCGCCGCCTCCGCGTCGCCCTCTTCTTCCGCCTGTGCCTCGACCGGACGATACCAGCTCAGCACGATGCGTCCGGGCAGCGGCGCCTGTGCGTGCTCGGGTTCGAACACGAAACGCACGCCGCGTTCGAAACGCTGCGGCAGCCCGGCGACGACGCCGGTCATCTCGATGTCGCGGCCTTCCCACGCGGGCGGCAGCGCGTCGGCCAGCCGCCATTGCGCGCAACCGCCGGCCCAGACGAAACCGAGCAGCGCCGCGCCGATCAGGGCCAGGCCGCGCCGACGCGGAAAGAACAGGAGCACGCCCGCAACGCCCAGCGCGGCCAGCACAGTCGGCGCCGGCAGGACGGCACATTGCTGCAGCAGCCAGATGCCCAGCGCGAAGGCGAGGATACGCGACGGCACGTTTAGAATGGCCCCATGAAACACTGGCTCCGCAAACACATGCCCGACCACGAGTCGGTACGGGGAAACCGCTGGCTGCGCCCGTTCCGCAACACCCTGCTGCATCCGCGCCTGTGGCACGTCAATCGCCGCTCGGCCGCCGGCGGCGTCGCCACCGGCCTGTTCTGCGGCCTGTTTCCCGCGCCGTTCCAGATGCTCGGCGCGGCGATCTGCGCCGTCGCGTTCCGCATCAACCTGCCGATCGCGCTGCTCGCCACGCTGTACACCAACCCGCTCACCTTCGTGCCGCTCTACCTGCTCGCGTTCTGGATCGGCAGCCAAATTTTCGGCGGCGAATCCGCCTTCGTGCCGCCGCCCGAGTTCGACCTCTCCGCGCTCGGTCCCTCGCTGGCGGCCTCCTTCGCCTGGCTCGGCCAGCTGGGCCTGCCCCTGGTCGTCGGCCTCGTGCTGCTGGCCTCCACCTTTGCCTCGACCGGCTACCTCGTCGTCCGCGTCCTCTGGCGCATCCGGCTAGTGCGTGCCTGGCACAGGCGGCGCCTGCGCCGGCGCCAGGACGCCGTCGCGCAGCAGTAGCCGGCGCCGGCAGACGCCGGCCAGCGCCATGTCGTGCGTGACGATCACCAGGCTGGTGCCGTGCGCCGCGTTCAGGCGCAGCATCAGCGCGAAAACCTCGTCCGCCGTGCGCCGGTCGAGGTTGCCGGTCGGCTCGTCGGCCAAAATACAGACCGGCTGGGTCACCAGGGCGCGCGCCAGGGCCGCGCGCTGGCGCTCGCCGCCGGAAAGTTCGCCGGGGCGGTGCCCGAGCCGCGCGCCCAGTCCGACTTCGGCGAGGATCGCCGCCGCCCGTTCTTCCGCGCCACGTTTGTCCATGCGCCGGATCAGGAGCGGCATCGCGACGTTTTCCAGCGCGGTGAATTCGGGCAGCAGGTGATGGAACTGATAGACGAAGCCGAGCGCTTCGTTGCGCAGCCGCCCGCGTTCGTTTTCCGCCACGTGCGCCAGATCCCTGCCGAGCAGACGCACCGTGCCGGCGCTGGGCGCATCGAGACCGCCGAGCAGGTGCAACAGCGTGCTCTTGCCCGAACCGCTCGCGCCGACGATGGCCGCCGTCTCGCCGGCGCCGATTTCCAGGTCGACGCCCGTCAGCACCGGCACCTCCAGCGCTCCCTGACGGAACACCTTGGTCAGCCCGCTGCAGGCCAGCACCGCATCACTCATAGCGCAGCGCCTCGGCGGGATTGACGCGCGCCGCACGCCAGCTCGGATAGATCGTTGCCAGCACCGTCAGCGTGAAGGAGGATGCGGCGATCGTCCGGACATCCGACCAGTGCAGGTCGGACGGCAGGTCGGAGATGTAATAGACGTCCTTGGCGAGAAACTGGATGCTGAACAGGCGTTCGAGGAAGGGCACCACGGTCTCGACGTTGAGCGCCAGCGCCACCCCGCCGGCGATGCCGAGCGCCAGGCCGATCGCGCCGATCAGCGTCCCCTGGATGACGAAAATGGTCAGGATGCCGCGCGGACTGGCGCCCAGGGTGCGCAGGATGGCGATGTCGGCGCGCTTGTCCTGCACCGTCATCACCAGGGTCGACACGATGTTGAACGCCGCTACCGCGACGATCAGCAACAGAATCAGGAACATCATGTTCTTCTCGATCGCCACCGCGCGGAAAAAGTTGGCGTGGGTGCGCGTCCAGTCCGAAGCGCGCATGCCGGGGCCGAGATAGGCCGCCAGCTCGCGCACCACCGCGGGCGCGACGAACAGGTCGTCGAGCTTGAGGCGCACGCCGGTGACGGCGGCGTCCATCTGGTAGAGCCGCTGGGCGTCCTCCATGTGGATCAGGGCGAGGCCGCTGTCGAACTCGAACATGCCGACCTCGAAGATGCCGACCACGGTGAACTGCTTCATGCGCGGCAGCACCGCCGCCGGCGTCACCATGCCCCGGGGGGCGATCAGCGCGACCTTGTCGCCTTCGAAGGCGCGCAGCGCGAAGGCCAGCTCCGCGCCGAGGATGATGCCGAACTCGCCCGGCTGCAACCGCTCCAGGGCGCCGACCTTCATGTGGCGGGCGAAGTCCGCCACCCGTTCCTCCTCGGCCGGCAGGATGCCGCGCACCAGCCCGCCCCGCACCTGGCCGGCCAGCGACAGCATGGCCTGCTGCTGGACGTAGGGCGCTGCGGCCAGCACGCGCGGATGCCTGACGACGACATCGACCGTCGCCGGCCAGTTGGCCAGATCGCCCTCGGCGCCGAAAATCTGCGCGTGCGAAGCGACGCCGAGGATGCGCGTGCGCAGCTCCTTCTGGAAGCCGTTCATGACCGACAGGACGACGATCAGCGCCGCCACGCCGAGCGCCAGGCCCAGGATGGAAATCAGCGAGATGAAGGAAATGAAGCGGTTGCCGCCGCCCGGCTTGCGCGTTGCCGTGTAGCGCAGGCCGATGAGGACCTCGTAGGGGGTTTGGAATGTCATGGGGCGCCCATTCTACCCGCTCGCGAATGGCTTGCCCCCGGGCCGGGAGGCGCCTGCCTGCCATCGCGCAGCGGAAATCCGGCGATGAAAATGCGAAGGGCGCCCGGTGTAACCCGGACGCCCTCCGGTAGCCATTCTGTTTGTCGGACGGCTACGTCCTCAGCAGGCCTTAGGCGGCCAGTGCGTAACGCTCATCGTTGGCGTTTGTGGTTTCGCGCGGATTACGTCCGTCGCCTTTCGTGTCGCCTGCTCGCCCTATTCGCCCCGTCGAAGCCAGTACACCCCCGCAAGTGAATCGAATCGAGTGTGGTGGAGGTGGGCGGAATCGAACCGCCGTCCGAAACGCTTCCGGTCTGCCGGAATTACGACCATGTCCGCATTATCCGCGCCGCGCCCGGAATTTTCAAGTCCACCGGGCGCGTTTTTCGGGGTAGCCTCAGTCGGGCTTGTCGAGGCCGAAGGCTTCGTGCAGCGCCCGCACCGCAAGCTCGAGATATTTCTCGTCGACCACCACCGAAATCTTGATCTCCGAGGTGGAGATCATCTGGATGTTGATCCCCTCTTCGGCGAGCACGCGGAACATCTTGCTGGCGACGCCCGGGTGGGAGCGCATGCCGACGCCGACCGCCGACACCTTGCAGATCCGGTTGTCGCCTTCGATGGCGCGCGCGCCGATGTGCGGCTTGATCTGCTCCTCGAGAATTTTCAGCGTGCGCGCGTATTCGCCGCGGTTCACGGTGAAGGAGAAGTCGGTGCAGCCGTCGTGGCCGACGTTCTGGATGATCACGTCGACGTCGATGTTGGCCTCGGCGATCGGCCCGAGGATCTGCGAGGCGATGCCGGGACGGTCGGGTACGCCCAGCACGGTGAGCTTGGCTTCGTCGCGGTTGAATGCGATTCCGGAGATGATCGGTTGTTCCATTTTTCTGTCTTCCTCAACGGTGATCAGCGTGCCCTGGGTTTCCTGTCCTTCTTCCTCGAAACTGGAGAGCACACGCAGTTTGACCCGGTACTTGCCGGCGAATTCGACCGAGCGGATCTGCAGCACCTTCGAACCCAGACTCGCCATCTCGAGCATTTCCTCGAACGTGATGGTGTCGAGCTTGCGCGCCTTGGGCGCGATGCGCGGATCGGTGGTATAGACGCCATCGACGTCGGTGTAGATCTGGCATTCGTCGGCTTTCAGCGCCGCGGCCAGGGCGACGCCGGTGGTGTCCGAACCGCCGCGGCCGAGGGTGGTGATGTTGCCCTCGTCGTCGACGCCCTGGAAGCCCGCCACGATGACGACCGTGTCGTCGTCGAGGTCGCGCCGCATGTTCTGTTCGTCGATCGACAGGATGCGCGCCTTGGTGAAGGTGCTGTCGGTGAGCACCTTCACCTGGGCGCCCGTGTAACTCTTCGCCTTGATGCCGAGATCCTGCAGGGCCATGGCCAGCAGCGCGATGGTGACCTGCTCGCCGGTCGAAATCATCACGTCGAGCTCGCGCGGATCGGGCTGGGGGGAGACCTCCCGGGCCAGGGCGATCAGGCGATTGGTCTCGCCGCTCATCGCGGATACCACCACCACGACCCGGTTGCCCTGCGCCTTCCAGCGCATGACGCGCCGCGCGACATTCCGGATGCGCTCGGGGCTGCCCATCGAGGTGCCCCCGTATTTCTGAACGATCAACGCCATATTCGATCCAAGGACGTGAAAGCCGCCCATTCTATCCCAAAGGTCGGGCCCGGCGATGGGCGCCATCGATTTTGGCGCTTATGGCATGCAATTATTCTATCCGCTTGCATTCATATAACTTCCGTTGTATAAAGAAGCCGCTCATCATACTCATTGAGTCTTTTTGAAAAGGATAACCACATGAAAAGCATTGACAAAATCGACGCCAGGGAAATCCGCCGCAAACTTGGCCTGAACCAGCAGCAATTCTGGTCGAAGATCGGCGTGACCCAGAGCGGCGGTTCCCGCTATGAAAGCGGCCGCAACATGCCCCGCCCCGTGCAGCACCTGCTGCGCCTGGTGCATGTCGAGCAGATCGACATCCAGAAAATCAAGAAAGAAGATTACGAGGTCGTCGAGTATCTGCGCAGCAACAAGGCCGATCTGTTCAAGGAACTGAAGAAGGAGGCCCGTGCCGCCCGCAAGGGGTGATTCGGCCGGTCAGGGGCTGACCCGCACCGGCAGCCCCGTTTCCCTTTCGATGCGTCGGCCGATTTCCTCCATCCGGTCGGCGGACAGGGCCGCGATCCGCGCCGCCTCGGGCTGGCAGGAAAGGCGCGCCACCCCGTAGAGGTGCACTCCCTTCAGGACGTCGGCCGCCGCGCCCAGGAAACGCAGATAGTCGTCGAGCGCCGCCGTGCCCGGCGCTGCACCGTCGAGCGCAAACAGGCAGGTCTGCACCCAGGTGGGGCACAAGCCCGCGCACTTCCGTAGACGACGCAGCACGGTTTCAGGGGCATAGCCCACGCTGTTCACGCGGCGCATGGCGGCGATGCCCACGGCGTCGACCTTGAACCAGGTTTCGCCGCCCCGCTCGCCCAGCAGGGCGATACCGCGCTGCACGACGGCGCGGTCGAGCAGGCTGCCGTTGGTGATGAGCCGCAAGCGGATCGGCGCGGGCAGATCCATCGCATCGAGCACCCCCCCCACCACCGCCACGGCCTGGGGAAACTCGGCGGCGCTGGTCGGCTCGCCATTGCCGGAAAAGGCGATATCGACGACGCGGCGGGCGTCCGGCGCAACGTGGCGGTCGAGATAATCGCCCACGTAAATCCAGTTGAGCAGGTCGCGCAGCTCGTGGCCCAGTCGATCGAGGTCGACCGGCGGCGGCCCGCCGCGCGTCAGACCGGGCACCTGGCAGTAGATGCAGCGCCAGTTGCAGGCATTGTTGGGGTTGAGGTTGATGCCGACCGACACGCCCCCGGCGCGGCGCGACACCACCGGATAGACATAGGTCATGCCGCTGCTGTCGCGGCGGTGATCGCGGATCGAAAGTTGCGTCATGACAGGGACTATACTTCGCCGCTCGCCGATTCTCACCGCCGCCATGCAGATCACCCGTCGCCTCGAATTCGACGCCGGCCACCGCATTCCCGACCACCGGAGTCAGTGCCGCCACCTGCACGGCCACCGCTATGTTCTCGAGGTGACGCTCGGTGGCGACGTGATCGAAACCGCCGGCCAGCCCAACAACGGCATGGTGATGGACTTTTCCGAAGTCAAGCAGATCGCCATGGCCCATGTGGTGGAGGCCTGGGATCATGCCTTCCTCGTTTATCGCGGCGATACGCAGATTGCCGATTTTCTCGCCACCCTGCCCGGCCACAAGACCGTGCTGCTCGATTGTGTGCCGACCGCCGAGAACCTAGCGCGGCGGGCCTTCGAGATTCTCGACCCGCTCTACCGCGATACCTATGGCAATCGCCTGCGCCTCGAACGGGTGCGTCTTTACGAAACCCCCAACTGCTGGGCGGACTGCCGCCGGAGCGACTTGAGCAAATGATCCAAAAAACGCCCCTCTTCGATACCCACGTCGCCGCCGGCGCCAGGATCGTCGATTTCGCCGGCTGGCAGATGCCGATCCATTACGGCTCGCAGATCGGGGAGCATCATGCGGTACGCACGGATGCCGGCATGTTCGACGTTTCGCACATGCTCGCCGTCGATCTCGTCGGCGCGGAAGCCCTGCCCTTCCTGCGCCGCCTGCTGGCCAACGACGCGGCGAAACTGACGACGCCCGGCAAGGCGCTCTATTCGTGCATGCTCAAGGACGACGGGGGGGTCATCGACGACCTGATCGTCTATTTCTTCACGCCGGAGAAATACCGCATCGTCGTCAATGCCGGCACCGCCGAGAAGGATCTCGCCTGGATGCGCCTCGTCGCCGCCAATTTCGCGGTGAGACTGACGCCGCACCGCGATCTGGCGATGATCGCCATCCAGGGCCCCAACGCCCGCGAGCGCTTCTGGGCCGCGTTTCCCGTCGCCCGCGCGCACACGGTGATGCTCGGCGCTTTCCAGGCCACGGACTGGGACGGCTGGCTGATCGCCCGCACCGGCTACACGGGAGAGGACGGCTTCGAGATCGCCGTGCCGTCCGACGAGGCCGCCACGGTCTGGCAGAAGCTCGTCGAGGCCGGCGTCAGGCCCTGCGGACTCGGCGCGCGCGACACGCTGCGGCTGGAGGCCGGCATGAACCTCTACGGCCAGGACATGGACGAGACCCAGAACCCGCTCGAATCCGGCCTGGCCTGGACAGTGGATTGGCAGGACGCGAACCGCGACTTCATCGGAAAGTCGGCTTTGGCGGGACGGCGGGAACAAGGCGCACTGCGTGCATTCCTCGGCCTCGTGCTGCTCGATCAGGGGGTGTTGCGCGCCCATCAGAAAGTCATTACAGAACATGGTGATGGAGAAACAACTTCAGGTTCTTTCTCACCAACCCTCAACCGGTCGATCGCACTCGCCCGCCTGCCCGCCGGCGTGAGTGTCGGCGACGTGGTGCAGGTATCCATCCGCGACAAGCTTCTCAACGCGAAAGTCGTCAAGCCGGTCTTCGCCCGCAACGGAAAAATACGGGAAGAAATCGAGCTGGCCGATGGAACCCTCGCACTCGCCGCCTTCAAGACGGTCCGATGAAGCCCGCCGAACTTCAGCATCGGCTTGATTCGCTCATCGCCGACTGGGAAAGCGAGTGCGTCGAATTCAAGGATGCCAACGACAACTACTCGACAACCGACATCGGCAAGTATTTCTCCGCCCTGTCCAACGAGGCCAATCTGCGCTCGCGCGATGCCGGCTGGCTGGTGTTCGGCGTCGCCAACAAGACGCGCAAGATCATCGGCACGGGCTACCGGAAGGAACGGGAACGCCTGCACAGCCTCAAGCACCAGATCGCCCAGAATACCGATCCCTCGGTCACCTTCCGCGAAATTCACGAACTCGAAATGGCGCGGGGCCGGATCATCCTGTTCGAGATACCCCCGGCGCCGCGCGGCATCCCGATTGCCTGGAACGGCCATTACTACGCACGGGAAGGCGAAAGCCTCGGCGCGCTCGATCTCGCCAAGCTGGATGAAATTCGCGGCCAGGGCGCGGCCGAAGATTGGTCTGCCGTCGTTTGCCCCGGCGCGACAATCGACGACCTCGATCCGGCTGCCCTCGTCAAAGCGCGCGAGATTTTCATTGCCAGGCATGGCGACCGCATCCCGCCTGAAACCATCCGGACTTGGGACGACGCCACGTTTCTCGATCAAGCCCGGCTGACGTTCAAGGGCGGCATCACCCGCGCTACGCTACTGCTGCTCGGCCGCCCGCAATCCACACCGTTTTTCAGCCCCTATGTGGCAGAACTCTCCTGGAAGCTGGAAGGGCCGGAACTCGCCTACGAGCATTTCCATCCCCCCTTCCTGCTGGAAACCAGCCGCCTGTTCCAGCGCATCCGCAACCTGAGACTGTCCTTCCTGCCGCCGGGTCAGCTCATTCCGGTCGATGTACCCAAGTACGACCAGCGCATCGTTCTCGAAGCGCTGCACAACTGCATCGCTCATCAAGACTATCGGCAATGCGAACGGGTGCTGGTGATCGAGCGCGTCGGCGAACTTGAATTCCGGAACGCCGGCCGCTTCTACGACGGCACGCCGGAGGATTACATTCTCGGCAACCGCAGCCCCAGCCGCTACCGCAACCGCTTCCTTGCCGAGGCGATGGCTCAGTTGCGCATGATCGACACCATGGGCTTCGGTATCCGCGAAGTCATGTTCCGCGGCCAGGCGCGGCGCTACCTGCCTTTGCCCGATTACGATCTTTCCGATCCCGGCCATGTCGTCATGCGCCTCGCCGGTCGCTTCATCGACGAAAACTACAGTCGCGCCCTGCTCACCCACGGCGACTTTTCTCTCGGCGACATTCTGGCTCTGGACAAGGTGCAAAAAGGTATCGTTCCCGACGAAGTCACCCTGAAGACCCTGCGCAAGCGCGGCTTGGTGGAAGGGCGCAAGCCCGCCGTGCACGTATCGGCAGATGTCGCTGCCGTTACTGGCAACAAGGCCGATTACATTCGAACCCGGCGCCAGGACGATGCACATTACCGCAAGCTCATTCTTGACTACCTGGATCAATGGCAACAGGCTGGGCGGGACGAAATTCGCAATTTGCTGCTCCCCATTCTCCCTACCGTACTTGACGCGGAGCAAAAGGAGCACAAAATCCACAACCTGCTCACCGCCTTGCGCAGGAACGGAATCATCCGGCGAACCGGTCCCGCCCGCAGCACCAAGTGGATGTTGGTTCATCGGTTAGATAACAAAAAATCCAATCACTAACCGATGGATTTAACCGATCAACCCACGCAACCAATTGGTAAATATGGTTTTTCTTATTGCCAAAGTTCACCATCGCTAACCATTAATGAAACAAACCGACCATGGCCCGCCTCGGCAGTGCAACTTTCTTTCTGTAAATAATCCGAGGCGATGCCATCGGGATGTTG
>CAZZFN010000013.1:0-27779 GCA_964653505.1 uncultured Methyloversatilis sp. | reverse complement strand
CAGCCCGGCAATTCCGTCAGGCCGTCTGGAGCGCCTTGATCGCGGCGCAGAGGCGGCTTTTGTGGCGCGCAGCCGCGTTCTTGTGGATGATCTTCTTGTCGGCGATCGAATCGATGACGCCCTGCGATTCCTTGAAGACGGCCTGGGCGGCAGCCTTGTCGCCGGCGCCGACCGCCTTGCGCACTTTCTTGATCGCGGTGCGCAGCTCGGAACGCAGGCTCATGTTGTGGGCGCGACGCTTGACGGACTGCAAGGCGCGTTTTTTGGCTTGGGCGGTATTGGCCATGTGTCGAAGCTCGGTTCAGTGGGTAATCGGAGAGCGCGCGATCATACGCGGATCTGCACGCCGATGCAAGGCGCTTTTCCGCGCATGCAGGCGCAGGTGCAAGGCTAACATCCGCTCCCATGAACCCGCTTCGCACACCATGAACCTGCTGCGCACTTTGGCCACGGTCAGCAGCCTGACGCTGCTGTCGCGCATTCTCGGCTTCGTCCGCGATTTTGTCATCGCCCGCACTTTCGGCGCCGGCATGCTCACCGATGCCTTCTTCGTCGCCTTCCGCCTGCCCAACCTGCTGCGGCGCCTGTTCGCCGAGGGCGCGTTCTCGCAGGCCTTCGTCCCGCTTCTGGCCGAATACCGCAACCGGCGCGGCGAGAGCGAAACCAGGACGCTGGTGGACCGCGTCGCCACCTTGCTCTTCCTGGTCGTGCTGGGGGTCGCCGCGCTCGGGGTCGTCGCCGCGCCCGCGTTGATTTACCTCTCCGCGCCGGGCTTCGCCGCGGACGCCGAAAAGTTCGCCCTAACGGTCGATCTGACGCGCATCACCTTCCCCTACATCCTGTTCATGGCGCTGGTCGCGCTGGCGGCGGGCATTCTCAATACCTGGAGCCGTTTCGCCCTGCCCGCCTTCACGCCCACCCTGCTCAATCTCTCCTTCATCGGCATGGCCCTGTTCGCCGCGCCCTACTTCGATCCGCCGATCCTGGCGCTGGCCTGGGCGGTGTTTCTCGGCGGCATGCTGCAACTGGCGCTCCAGTTGCCCGCCCTGAGGAAAATCGGCATGTTGCCGCGCTTCGACTTCGCCCCCGGCGATCCCGGCGTACGCCGCGTGCTGAAGCTGATGGCGCCAGCCGTGCTGGGCGTGTCGGTCGCCCAGATCTCGCTGCTGATCAACACCATCTTCGCTTCGTTCCTGACTTCCGGCAGCGTCTCGTGGCTTTATTACGCCGACCGGTTGATGGAGTTTCCTGCCGGGCTGCTCGGCGCCGCGCTAGGCACCATCCTGCTGCCCAGCCTGGCGAAAGCCCACAGCAGCCGCGATCCTGCCGAATTTTCGGCCCTGCTCGACTGGGGGCTGCGGCTCACCTTCCTGCTGACGCTGCCCGCCGCCGTCGCCCTCGCCATGCTTGGCGTGCCGCTGATCGCCACCCTGTTCCAGCACGGCGCCTTCACCGCGGCCGACGTGCTGCAGACGCGCGAGGCGCTCGTGGCCTACAGCATCGGGCTGACCGGCCTGATCCTGGTCAAGGTGCTCGCGCCCGGTTTCTACGCCCAGCAGAACATCCGGACCCCGGTGAAGATCGCGCTGATCACGCTGGCGGCGACGCAGGCGATGAACCTCGCCTTCATCGTGCCGCTCGAGCATGCCGGTCTGGCGCTTTCGATCGGCCTGGCTTCCTGCCTCAACGCCGCATTGCTTTTCCTCGGCCTGCGCCAGCGTGCCATCTACCTGCCGCAGCCGGGCTGGATGAAGTTTGGCCTGAAGATCGCCGTCGCTCTGATGGTGCTTGCCGGAACGCTCTGGTTCGGCATGGGCAGGGAATCCGACTGGCTGATCGCACCGGCCTGGACGCGCGTGGCCCATCTGTCCGCGCTGGTGGTCGGCGGCGCGACATGCTACTTCTTCACCCTTTGGCTGCTCGGATTTCGCCTCCGGGATTTCCGCCGGCGGAGTGCAACGTAGCCGTCCCGCCAGCGCCGAGTTTCAAAACCCATGGAAAAAGGGCGGTCCCGTTGCCGGGACCGCCCTTCGGTTCGAGACCAGCTTGCCGACTCGTTTAACGTGAAACGCCTTACGTGGAGTGGCCCGAGGTCGGCGATGCGGCGTTAGGCGATCAGCGGCACGAGCAGCAAGGCAACGATGTTGATGATCTTGATGAGCGGATTGACCGCCGGGCCGGCCGTGTCCTTGTACGGGTCGCCCACGGTGTCGCCGGTCACCGCCGCCTTGTGCGCGTCGGAGCCCTTGCCGCCGTAGTTGCCTTCTTCGATGTATTTCTTGGCGTTGTCCCACGCGCCGCCGCCGGAAGTCATCGAGATCGCGACGAACAGGCCGGTCACGATCGAGCCGAGCAGCACGCCGCCCAGCGCACGCACGCCGGCGCCCACGCCGTTGACCGGTTCCATGAGGAAGTTCATGCCAAAGGCGACGACCACCGGCACCAGGATCGGCAGCAGGGACGGGATCATCATTTCGCGGATCGCGGCCTTGGTCAGCATGTCGACGCAGGTGCCGTATTCCGGCTTGGCCTTGCCTTCCATGATGCCCTTGATCTCGCGGAACTGGCGCCGCACTTCGACGACGACGGAACCGGCGGCGCGACCGACCGCTTCCATCGCCATGGCGCCGAACAGGAAGGGCACCAGACCGCCGATGAACAGGCCGATCATCACCGCGGGGTCGGACAGGTCGAACTTGAACACCATGCCCGGGTTATGCGCCTTCAGGCTGTGGGTGAAGTCGGCGAACAGCACCAGCGTGGCCAGACCGGCGGAACCGATCGCGTAGCCCTTGGTCACCGCCTTGGTGGTGTTGCCGACGGCGTCGAGCGGGTCGGTCACGCCACGCACGGACTCGGGCAACTCGGCCATTTCGGCAATGCCGCCGGCGTTGTCGGTGATCGGGCCGTAGGCGTCGAGGGCGACGATGATGCCGGCCATCGACAGCATCGAGGTGGCCGCGATGCCGAGACCATAGAGGCCGGCCAGCGTGTAGGCCGCCCAGATCGAGGCACACACCGCCAGCACCGGCCAGGCAGTCGCCTTCATGGAGACGCCCAGACCGGCGATGACGTTGGTGCCATGGCCCGTGGTCGAGGCTTCGGCGATGTGACGCACCGGCTGGTACTGGGTCGCCGTGTAGTACTCGGTGATGTAGACCATCAGGCCGGTCAGCACGAGGCCGACGACGGCCGCGCCGTAGATGCGCATCTCCGAACCGCCGCTGATGCCGAGCACCTGGTCGAGCAGGTGATCGTCGATGATCCAGCCGGTGAGCGGATAGAAGCCGATCAGGGCGATCACCCCGGCGGCGATCAGGCCCTTGTAGAGACCGGTCATGATCTTCTGGCCCGGAGACACCTTGACGAAGAAGGCGCCGATGATCGAGGCGATGATCGAGAAGCCGCCCAGCACCAGCGGGTAGAGGACGGCGGATTCCGCCATCGCGCCGCTGGCCTTGAACAGCAGGGCGCCGAGCAGCATGGTCGCGACGATCGTCACGGCATAGGTCTCGAACAGGTCGGCCGCCATGCCCGCGCAGTCGCCCACGTTGTCGCCGACGTTATCGGCGATCACCGCGGGGTTGCGGGGGTCGTCTTCCGGAATGCCCGCTTCGACCTTGCCGACCAGGTCGGCGCCGACGTCCGCACCCTTGGTGAAGATGCCGCCGCCCAGACGGGCGAAGATCGAGATCAGCGAGGAGCCGAAGCCGAGGCCGATCAGGGGGTGCAGGATGTGGTCGAGGCTCTGGTCGCCGGCATACGCCTTGAGGATGGCATAGTAGCCCGCAATGCCCAGCAAGCCCAGGCCGACCACCAGCATGCCGGTGATCGCACCGCCGCGGAAGGCGATGTTGAGCGCCTCGTTGAGCCCCTTGCTGGCCGCCTCGGCGGTACGCACGTTGGCGCGCACCGAGATGTTCATGCCGATGAAGCCGGCGGCGCCCGAGAGCACCGCCCCCAGCACGAAGCCGATCGCCGTGGAGACGCTGAGGAAAAGCCACAGCAGGACGGTGATGACCACGCCGACCAGCGCAATCGTCGAATACTGACGCTTGAGATAGGCCTGCGCGCCCTCCTGCACCGCGGCGGAAATCTCCCGCATGCGCTCGTTGCCTGTCGGTTGCGCGAGAATCCACTGCGTGGAAAGCAAGCCGTACACAATCGCGCCGATTGCGCAGGCCAGTGCGAATATCAAACCTGTAGCCATACACCCCCCTTATCCAGAAAAAAACAACCCCGCGGAAACCCCGCCCGCCACCGGCGGCAGCCATCGGCAGCGGCCGGAACTTCCCTGCTTGATGCAACCGTTACAGCGTGAACTCCGATAACTTCTTCGCCACCGCGACGTTTTTCAGCGTCACGTATTTCGGCAGCCCGTCGGCGCCGTAGGGCGGATAATCCTCGCCCTTCATCAGCGGTGCGAGGTATTCGCGGCACTTTTCGGTAATCCCGAAACCATCGCCGGTGATGAAGTTCTTCGGCATCATCTTCTCGACGTTGGCCACCTTCGCCAGCGGCGCCATGCCGACTTTCCACTTGTAGGGCTTGCTGGACACGCGCTCGACCGTCGGCATTACCGCGTTGTGGCCTTTGAGGGCGAACTCGACCGCCGCCTTGCCCATCGCGTAGGCCTGCGCGACATCGCTCTGCGAGGCGATGTGGCGCGCGGCGCGCTGCAGATAGTCGGCCACGCCCCAGTGGAACTTGTGCCCCAGGGCTTCCTTGATCATGTTGGCGACCACCGGCGCGGCGCCGCCCAGCTGGGCGTGGCCGAAGGCGTCGCGCGTGCCCTGCTCGGCGAGGAACTTGCCGTCGGGCCAGTGGCAGCCTTCGGAAACCACCACCGTGCAGTAGCCGAATTTCTTCACCAGGCCATCGACCTTGGCGAGAAACTTCTTCTGGTCGAACAGCACCTCGGGAAACAGCACGACGATCGGCAGCTCCTGGGCCTTGGTCGAGGCCATCGCGCCCGCAGCGGCGATCCAGCCGGCGTGGCGGCCCATCACCTCGAGCACGAACACCTTGGTCGAGGTCGCGCACATCGAGCGCACGTCGAAGGTCGCCTCGAGGGTCGACACGGCGATGTACTTGGCCACCGAACCGAAACCGGGACAGTTGTCGGTGATCGGCAGGTCGTTATCGACCGTCTTCGGCACGTGGATGGCCTGTACCGGATAACCGAGCTTCTCCGACAGCTGCGAGACCTTGTAGCAGGTATCGGCCGAATCGCCGCCGCCGTTGTAGAAGAAGTAGCCGATATTGTGCGCCTTGAACACCTCGATGAGGCGCTCGTACTCGCGCCGGTTGGCTTCCAGCGACTTGAGCTTGTAGCGGCAGGAGCCGAAGCCGCCCGATGGCGTGTGGCGCAGCGCAGCGATCGCCGCGGCGGATTCCTTGCCGGTGTCGATCAGATCTTCGGTCAGCGCGCCGATGATGCCGTTGCGGCCGGCGTAGACCTTGCCGATCTTGTCCTTGTGCTGGCGCGCGGTCTCGATCACGCCGCAGGCGGAGGCGTTGATGACGGCGGTGACGCCGCCGGACTGCGCGTAGAACGCGTTCATCTTCTTGGTTGCCATGTTGCGTCCCCCGGCGCTTATTTCAGGGCGGCGAAGGCGGCATCGCGCACCGCCTCGACCTTGCCGAGGCCGTCGATCTTGCGGTACTGCGGGGCGCCGGCCACACCGCTTTGCGCCCACTTGCCGTAGTAGCCGACCAGCGCCTCGGTCTGCTGGTGGTAAACCTCGAGGCGCTTGAGGACGGTCTCTTCGCGGTCGTCGTCGCGCTGGATCAGCGGCTCGCCGGTCGCATCGTCCTTGCCCTCGACCTTGGGCGGGTTGAATTTCACGTGGTAGGTGCGCCCCGACGCCACATGCACGCGGCGACCGCTCATGCGCGCCACGATCTCGCTGTCGGGCACATCGATCTCGAGCACGAAGTCGATCGCCACGCCGGCTTCCTTCATCGCTTCGGCTTGCGGAATGGTGCGCGGGAAACCGTCGAACATGTAGCCGGCCTGGCAGTCGGCTGCCTTGAGACGATCCTTGACGAGACCGATGATGATGTCGTCGCGCACGAGACCGCCCGCATCCATGATCTTCTTGGCTTCCAGGCCCAGCGGCGTGCCCGCCTTGACCGCGGCGCGCAGCATGTCGCCGGTGGAGATTTGCGGAATGCCGAACTTTTCCTTGATGAAATTGGCCTGCGTGCCCTTGCCGGCGCCAGGGGGTCCCAACAGAATCAAACGCATCGTGATGTCTCCTCGTGTCGTATTCAAAACTGCGCGAATGTTCGCACCAATCGGTCGGTGCTTGGCTAGATTTTATCTATCCGCTGATAGCGCTCGCGATTAGTGCGCCGCAACAAACTGCCGGCGAACGCGCTCCAGATCGGCCGGCGTATCGACGCCGGCGGGCGGAGCGTAAGCGCATTCGATGACACGGATGTGAAAGCCGTGCCACAGCGCGCGCAGCTGCTCGAGCGCTTCCCATCGTTCGAGCGGCGCAGGCGCCAGCTCCCCGTAACGGCGCAGGAAACCCACGCGATAGGCATACAGCCCGATGTGGCGCTGCACCATCAGTTCCGCGGGCAGCATCTCGCGCTGCTGCGCGAGGCCGTCGCGGTGCCAGGGGATCGGCGCACGGGAAAAGTAGAGCGCGCGTCCGCTCGCCGCGGTCACCACCTTGACGACATTCGGATCGAGGAAGGCCGCGATGTCGCGAATGCGGTGGGACGCAGTGGCGATGCCCGCCTCGCTATCGCCATCCAGTGCCCGGGCCACTGCGGCGATCAGGGCTGGATCGATGAGGGGTTCGTCGCCCTGCACATTGACGACGATGGCGTCGTCGCGCCAGCCGCGCTGCATGGCCACTTCGGCGATGCGGTCGGTGCCGCTGGCATGGTCGCCGCGCGTCATCGCCGCGACGTGGCCATGCGCGGCAACCGCCGCGCTCACGCGCGCATCGTCGGTGGCGACGATGGTCTCTTCGGCTCCGCTCTGCAGGGCCGCCTCGACGACGCGCACCACCATGGGCTTGCCGGCGATGTCGGCGAGCGGCTTGCCGGGCAGCCGCGTCGAAGCATAGCGCGCCGGGATGACGACGCGGAAGGACATTCAGCTCTCTTCGGGACCGAACTGACGCGCCTCGTCTTCCAGCATGATCGGGATGTCGTCCTTGATCGGAAAGGCGAGCCGGCAGGCCTTGCAGGCGAGTTCGGCAGCGTCCTTGCGGTAGTCGAGCGGGCCCTTGCACAGCGGGCAGACGAGAATTTCAAGCAGGCGCGGATCCATCGGCGGTTTTCTCCAGAATGTCCAGAACGTGGCGGGCCAGATCGGGATCGACGATGGCATCGACCGGCAGCACCCAGATCGGCAGCGCGGAAAGGCCGGCGCATTTTATCGCGTCCTTCTCGGTCATCAGGATCGCGTCGCCGGCGAAATCCAGATCGTGCGCCGTGTAACGATGATGGTCGGCAAAGGCGTGGTTCCGGCACTTCAGCCCCAGCCCGTCCAGGTGATCGAAAAAACGCTGCGGTGCGCCGATGCCGGCGACCGCATGCAGGCGCAGCCCTGCCAGGTCGCCCGCGGCGCAGGCGGTTGCCGGATCGTCGAGGCGCTGGAAGCGCCGGCCATCGAGCCGCATCGCGAACGTCGGGACGCCGCGCGGCCGGCAGGCTGCCGCGGCCTCGTTCAGCACGAGCGCATCGACCCGCGCCAGGCGGCTTGCCGGCTCGCGCAACGGGCCGGCGGGCAGCGGCCAGCCGTTCATCGGGCCGCGCCGGTCGACGACGGCGATCTCCACGTCGCGCTGCAGGCGGTAGTGCTGCAGGCCGTCGTCGCAGAGGATCAGGTCGCATTCCGGATGCGCCGCCAGCAGCGCGCGCGCCGCCGCGACGCGGTCGGCGCCGACATAGACGGGACAGCCGGAGCGCCGGGCAAGCAGCAGCGGTTCGTCGCCCACTTCGGATGCCGTCGCGCCGGCGCCGACTTTGCGGATGTCGTTGCGGTCGCGTCCGTAGCCGCGGCTGACGATGCCGGGCTTGCGGCCTGCGGCGCCGAGACGCTGCGCCAGCCAGAGCGTCAACGGCGTCTTGCCCGTCCCGCCGGCCACGATGTTGCCGACCACCACGACCGGCACGTCCAGGCGGACGGCGGAGAGCCAGCCGCGCCGGTACGCCGCACGCCGCAAGGCGACGATGGCGGCGAACAGCCAGCCGGCCGGCAGGAGGGCGCAGGCGAGCGGACCGCGCCCGCGCCAGGCCCGCATCAGCCGCTCACTGCTGCCGGGTGGCAAAGGAGATCTGAGTCAAGCCGGCGTTGCGGGCCGCCTGCATGACATCGATGACGCTCTGGTGCGCGGCCTTGGCATCGGCGTTGATGACGACCACCGGCTGGTCTGCGCCGGCCGCCGCGCCCCGCAGGGATTGGGCGATCGATTCGACGCCGCCGGCGACCGGCGCCCGATTGACCAGCACGGCGCCGCTGGCCATGACCACGACGTCGATCTCGTCCGGTTTCTCCTGCCGGGCCTGGGCCTGTGCCGTCGGCAGGTTGATCTCGAGTCCGGCGAATTTCGAATAGGTCGTGGTCACCATGAGAAAAATCAGGATGACGAGGAGCACGTCGATCATCGCGATCAGGTTGATCTCCGGCTCCTCGCGCTGGCGGCCGCGCGAGAAATTCACTTGCGTTCTCCGTGCACGACCTCGACGAGCTTGAGCGCCTGCAGCTCCATCTCGATCACGCAGCTGTCGACGAAGGCGCGAAAATGCCGATAGAAAATCAGCGCCGGAATCGCGATCAGCAGGCCGAAACCGGTGTTGTAGAGCGCGATCGAAATGCCGTGGGCGAGCTGCTGGGGATCGTGCCCGGCCCCCGTGCCGGCGCCGAAAATCTCGATCATGCCGACGATGGTGCCGAACAGCCCGAGCAACGGGCTGGTCGTGGCGATCGTGCCCAGGGCGGTGAGATAGCGCTCCAGCTCGTGCGCGACGCCGCGTCCGGCCTCCTCGATGGCCTCCTTCATGATTTCGCGCGAGCTCCTGTCGTTGCGCAGGCCGGCGGCGAACACCTTGCCGAGCGGCGAATGGACGTCCAGGCGCGCGAGCAGGTCGTCGGTGACTCCCGTGCGCAGATATTCCGCGGCCGTGCTTTGCAGCAGGCCCGGCGGCACGATGCGCGCGCGCCGCAATACGATGCTGCGTTCGATGATGAGCGCGACGGCGACGACGGATGCGACCAGCAGGAACCAGATCGGCCAGCCGGCGGCCTGAATGATCGAAAACACGCTCTACTCTCCGGGGCAAGACAAACGGTAGGCGCACTTTACTACGAACCGCCGGCGCTGCCGTCTAGAATGCCGCATGGAGCGCACCCCGGACATCGCCACCACCCTCGCGGGCTGGCTGCGCCATCTCGATGCGCCGGCCGGGCGAGCGGGCGCCGTTGCGCCGCCACCGACTTTCGCCGCCGCTGCGGCGACCGATCCGGCCCTGGTCGCCGGCGCCGTGGCGGCGTTGGCCGCCGCAGCCTTGGACCGGCAACGCACGCTCCTGATCGTCAGCGCGGACGACAGCCCGCTCCCCGATCTGTCCAACGCCCTCGACCTCGAGCTGCGTCCGCTGTGCCTGGTCCTGCCCGCCGCGGCCCATGCCGGCCACATCGCCTTGCGCGCCACGCTCGCGCTGCTGAAAAGCCGCCTGACGCGCACCGCCGCGGACAGCGCGGGGCCGGCCTGGACCGCGCTGCGCGCCCGCCTGCATGTCGAAGATGCGCTCTGGCGCGCCGGCCTGGCCTGGTCGGCGCGCGGCCTCGCGCACGAGGCGCCGCCCGCCGGCCTGCACGAGCTGTTCCCGGTGCGCATCCTGCCCTGGTCGATCGCACAGCATCATGGCACTCCGGCCGACTGGGCCCTCCTGCTGCAAACCGGCGCGCTGCCGGCCCGTTTGTGCACCGCCTGGCCGGGAGCGCAGCACACCCTGTTGCTGAACGCCGCCGCGCCGGGCGACAGGACGGCAATTGCGCCTTGCGACGAAACGCTCCGCCTGCGCGCCGAACTCGATGTGCTCGGCCAGGAGCTCGCCGAACTTGAACTCGAACTGGCCACCGCGCAGGGCGAGATCGCCGCCTTCACCCTGCGCTACCACGCGCTGATCGCCGGCCGCATGACGGAGCTCGACCGACTGCACGCCGATCTGGCCCGGGCGAGGATGATGCGCGCACCGGAAGATGCCGCCCTGCGGCAGGAGGCGCAGCAGGCGCATGCCCGCGCCGAACGATCGCGCCAGGAGAACCGCGCCTGCGCCGGCAACGCAGCGCACGCCGCTGCGGGCGCGTTCGCCCCCACGGACGACCTGAAGAAACGCTTCCGCCAGCTGGCGCAGAAGATCCATCCCGATCGCGCCGGCGACGAGGCCGAACGCGCTTGGCGCACCCAGCTGATGAGCGCGGCCAACCGCGCCTACCGCGCCGGCGACGCCGCCGCGCTCGAGGAAGTGTTCGCGCTCTGGCAGGAAGGACGGCAGCGCGCTCCGGCGCACGCCGTCCCGCCGGCGCCGACCCCCGGGCGCAGCGCGGCGCTCGACGCGCAACTGGCGGCGCTGCGGCAGCGTATCGCCGCCATCGGCGCCGAACTCGACCGCCTCTATGGCTCCAAGCTCTACGAATTGTTCGCTGCCGCGCGTCTGGCCGAACGCCAGGGTCGCGATCTGCTGGGAGAAATGGCGCAACGTCTCGACCGGCAAATCGCCCAGGCCCAGGCCGAATTCGACATGCTCGGCTAAAGTGAAACGCCTTACGTGCCGGCCGCTACCGCCGGCGTTTCATCGACCGGGGGCGGCCCGAGGTCGGCGATGCGGCGTTAGAGCACGATCTCCAGCCCCTCGCTGGCCAGGAGTATCTCGCAGCCCGGATCGGGGTGGCGCGCCAGAGCCGCGGCGAACACCTTCTCCAGCTCGTCGTCGCTGCGCGTCGGCTCATGGTGGGTGCATAACAGGCGCTGCGCGCCGACGCGCCGCGCCAGATCGATCGCGCTGTCGAAAGTGCCGTGCCCCCAGCCGACTTTGTGCGGATACTCTTCCAGGGTGTAGGCCGCATCGACGATGAGCAGGTCCACCGGGCCGATCGCTTCTTCAAGCTCCGCCTGGCGTTGCTCGATCTGCGCCTGGTACTCGGCGTAGCCCTCATCCTCCGGCGCATAGATGTTGAGCCAGGGTTCGTGGTCGCCGCTGAAGAACACCGCCTTGCCGTTGCATTCGACGCGGTAGCCGAATTCGGTCACGGGATGGTTCATCAGCACCGGCGTCACCGTTGCGGCGCCGATCTGCACCGGCACGCCGCCCGCCAGGGTGAGGTATTCGACGCGCGCCTTGAGTTCCGCCTCGCGGATCGGGAAATAGCTGTACTGCAGCTGGATGCTCATGACCTGGTCGATGCCCTGCATCGAAACGATGTCGTATGCCCCATGGATGCGCACCCGGTTGCCGGGAACATGAACCGGCACGAAGAACGGCAGGCCATGGATGTGATCCCAGTGGGTATGGGTGATGAAGATGTTCGCTTCGAGCGGCATGCGGGCCAGCAGACTCTGCGCCAGGGGAAAAATCCCGGTGCCGGCGTCGAGGATGATCAGGCTGTCGTCGTCGCCGCGCACCTCGATGCAGGTGGTGTTGCCGCCGTAGCGCACGGTGTGCGCTCCCGGCGCGGGAATCGAACCGCGCACGCCCCACATCTTGACTTTCATTGCCCCGTCTCCGCGCCGGTCAGCGCAAACGCCCGCGCATCCTCCATCAGCTTGTTCAGGTCGCCCAGGGAGGCGGCGACCGCTGCCAGGCCGCCGCCGAAACGCGCCGGCAGCTGCGTCAGTTCCTCGTCGCGCCAGGGATTGCCGGAAGCGCCGAAGGCATGCTTGCGGCAGATGGCATCGGCCATGCGCAGGCAGTCGAGCATCGGGGTCGGTTCGGCGTCATGCGCATGATGGTCGCGGATGCAGTCGACGAGCGCCGCGCCGAACTGCCACTTCTTTGCCAGCAATGCGCCGACATGGGCGTGATCCGCGCCGATCGCTTCGGTCTCGGCGACATGGAGCGGCTTCTCCGTATCCGCCGCGATGCTCAGGGCGAGCACAAACTCTGCCGACATGTATTGGGCGAACACCACCTTGCCGAAATCGTGCAGCAGGCCGGCGACATAGCAGTCGCCGGGATCGGCCTCGCCGCGCGCATGCTTCTCGCACAGCAGGCGTGCGACCGAGCCGACCGTCAGCGAATGCAGCAGGTAGCCCTGAATGTCGAACCCCGCCGCATTGAAGCGCGGCAGGATGCCGACGGCGGCGACCGACAGCGCGAGGTTCTTGATGGTGTTGATGCCGAGATAGACCACCGACTGGCCGACCGAACCGATCTTGTGGGGCAGGCCGTAATAGGCCGAGTTGATCACGCGCAGGATCTTCATCGTCATCACCGGATCCTTCTCGATCACGCCGACCAGGCTCTTGGGCAGGCAGTTGGCGCTGCGCGTCATCTCGAGGATGGTCTGCACGCTCTTGGGAAAAGCGGGCATGCGGTCGACCGCCGCAGTCAGCCTGCGTTCGAGTTCGGGAGACAACTGGGGGTGCATCGCCGGTCACCGGGAAACGATCCTGGCCCGATTATAGGGGGGCGATCCGCCTTGTTTCAGCGTGCGGCGACGCGCTCGTAGTAACGCGCGCGATACAGCAGGCGCCGCTTCCCGGCCGTTTCGGTGAAGCCGCTGCGATCGTGCAGGACGTTGTTGGAAACCAGCCCCATGCCGGGTTCGAGGCGGCCCTGGAAGGTCCACGGCGTCGGCGCCGCGAGGATGCGCTCGAGCGCCGTGCGCGCGGCAAGCGCCGCTGCGCTCCATGCGATGCTGACGCTGCGGGCCGTGTAGCGCATGTGCAGCGTGCCATCGTCATTGACGGAAAACACCGGCCCGGGCCGCGCATCGCGCGCCACGCCCCGGTCGTCGGTGCGCGGCGGAACCGTCAGCGCGTCGGGTGCGGACAGTGCGCGGATGAAGTCGGGATTCTCGTCGCGCAGCAGGAGATAGGCGATCTCGTGGTCGAGCAGCCGGTTGGCGCCGCCGGTCGCGCCGCTCTGCACGCAATGCAGCAGCAGGGCGCGGATCGTGTGCGCGGGCACGTTGTAGTAGCCGTCGGTGTGCCAGCGGATCGGCTTGTCGGTATAGGGAATGAATTCCTTGCGCTCGCCACGCTGTTCGGCGCCGGCGACGGAGATCGGCGAGATGCCGTCGCTGTCGGCGAGCCAATGGCCGTCGAGCGTACGCATGCCGAGCTGCGCGCCGAGCCGGCGCGGAATGTCCTTGTCGGGGTCGGTACCCGTCTTGCTCACGTAGAGCGCCATGTTGCAGCGCCGGTTGAGGTCGACGAGGCTCGCCCGTTCCTGCGCCCCGAGCCGGCGCGGGTCGTCGAGCGTCACGACGATGTCCTCGATGCGGCGCGGCGCGCTATCGAGCTTCCGCTCGCGCCAGCGCGCGTATGCGCGCGGATCGGCGAGATCGAAGGGTCCCGGCACGGTTTCAGTCGATCGAGCCGCGCAGGTCCTGGCGTCGCTCGCTGCTGGCCTGTTCGGGGTGGAACAATCCGTTCAGCGTCTTTTCGAGCATCCTGAGCGCCTCCGGCGCCTCGATGTCCATGGCCTGATCGACCACCCAGAGCTTGTCCTTCTCGGGCAACACGTCGCGCAGACAGGCGGCGAAAAAGCGCCTGAAGCCGAAATCCGGCCCCTTCTCGGCGTAGTCGAACTCGGCGTAGTCGGCGGCACGCCGGTTGAACAGGTCGATGAAGTGCCGCTGCGACTCGCCCGGCACGGCCTCGCCCAGCAGCATGATGTTGTTTTCCTCGACGAAGCGGCCGATGTTGCGCGCCAGCACGCTCGTGAACTCGATCCGTCCCTCCTCGTCGAGTTCCCGGTAGGCCACCCGGTCGGCACACACCGCCAGGAACGCGAGGAACTCGCAGACGAAGTCGAAATAGGGCCGGCCGGCATCGATGTCGTAGTCGGCCTTGCGCATGCGCTTGAGCGACTCGATGGCGAGCTTCCAGGCCAGCACGGCCACCACCGAGGCCAGCGTCGCGGGGGAGCGCTGGCTCTTGGTGTGGAACTTGGTTTTCAGGCGGATGGCCATTATTCAGTGCCGTCCCGCCGGCGCCGACTTTGCGGGATCAGTAACCACCCTTGCCCTTCGGCTGGGGCAGGCCGGCAATCCGGCAACCCTGCTTGGCCGCGCCGCCGTCCGGGAACAGGTCGAACAGCAGCTTGCTGTCGGCCTCGGGCAGAACATCCTCGTCCTGCAGCCCCTTGACCAGATTGCGCATGTTGGGCGTATGGCCCTCTTCCTGATATTTCTGGCGCAGGTAGTTGATGACCTTCCAGTGCTGTTCGGTCAGCGCGATGTTTTCGGCGGCGGCGAAAGCCTGCACGGCCTCTTCGCTGTAGTCGGGTTCCAGCAGATAGCCGTAATCATCGACTTCTTTTTCTTCACCGTTGATGACGATACCCATGATTTCCTCCTTGGCTATGGTTGGGTTGAATTCTACCGTTGCGCCGCATCGAGCTGGGCGCGCGACCAGGAAGCCATCGTCTCGGCCCAGCGCCCCGCCGTCACCGGATCGATATCGAATATCGTGAAGCGCCGATGCTCGCGGATGCGCACACGCAGGAAAGGAACGCCGCCGGCAGCGAACTCGATCTGCTGCAATTCGATTTCCTGATTGCCCACGGGCACGCGAAACTTGTCCAGGCTGGTCGTCTTGTCCATTGGCTGCGTCGGTTTTGAATGTGCGGGCGGCCGCCCGCCAGGATGGCAGATTGGCAGATAATGGGGCCGGACTATCGCACCTCAAGGCGGCGGCGGCCATCACCGCATGGAGGAATCTCCCTCTACTCCCATCGGGTAGGTTTCAATAATCCTTTGTTTGGCGCTATTCTACCTGCCGGAGGTATGGCGTCGCGGATAACCGGCTTTGATAATGCCAAAAAACAAATGGTATCCGGTGCGCGCCCAGCGAGCAGTTCCCAACAGTCAAAGTCAACCTTGAGGAGACAAACAACATGGCCAAACAGCCTCATGCAACCCCTTTGCTTGACCAACTCGAGTCCGGTCCGTGGCCCAGTTTCGTCACCGGGCTCAAGCGTCTGGCGCAGGACAAGGATTATGTCGTCGACTTGCTCGGCCACCTCGAGCATTCCTACAAGACCCGCAAGGGCTACTGGAAGGGCGGCACGGTGGGCGTATTCGGTTACGGCGGCGGCGTCATCCCCCGCTTTACCGAAATCAAGGACGAAACGACCGGCGCGCCCGTGTTCAAGGATGCCGCCGAATTCCACACCATCCGCATCATGCCCCCCCCGGGCATGCACTACGATACCGACACCCTGCGCAAGTTCTGCGACATCTGGGAGAAGTATGGCTCCGGCCTGATCGCCCTGCACGGCCAGACGGGCGATATCATGATGCAGGGCTGCACCACCGAGAACGTCCAACCCGCCTGGGACGAAATCAACCAGATGGGCTTCGACATGGGCGGCGCCGGCCCGTCGGTGCGCACCGGCATGTCCTGCGTGGGCGCCGCGCGCTGCGAGCAATCCTGCTACGACGAAGGAATGGCCCATCAGAAGATCGTCAACCAGTTCCTCGACGACATCCACCGTCCCGCCCTGCCCTACAAGTTCAAGTTCAAGTTCTCCGGCTGCGGCAACGACTGCATGAACGCCATCCAGCGTTCCGACATGGCGGTGATCGGCACCTGGCGCGACAACATGGGCGCCGACGAAGCCCTGGCCAGGAAGTGGTTCGCCAAGCATGGCTTGAACGAACTGGTCAATGACGTCATCAACATGTGTCCGACGCGCGCCATCCAGCTCAAGGATGCCTCGGCGATCGGCAAGGACGCACATATTACCGGCGTCAAGATCAGCGATGCCCAGGCCCTGGAAATCAACAACAAGGACTGCGTGCGCTGCATGCACTGCATCAACGTGATGACCGGCGCCCTCTCCCCCGGCAACGACAAGGGCGCCACCATCCTGGTCGGCGGCCATGGCCACCTCAAGATCGGCGCCACGCTGGGGACGGTGGTGGTTCCCTTCATGTCGCTGAAGAGCGAGGCAGACTACGACGGCATGGTCGAACTGGCGCAGAACATCGTCGACTTCTTTGCCGAAAACGCCCTCGAGCACGAGCGCATCGGCGAGATGATCGAGCGGATCGGCTTGGTCAACTTCGTCGAAGGGCTCGGCCTGGATGTCGATCCGAACATGGTGAACTGCCCGCGCTCCAATCCCTACGTCCGCACCGACGGATGGGACGAGGAAGTCGCCAAGGTCAACGCCAGGAAAGCCGCGTAGGTTCTCGCCCGGCCCCCTCCGCCCGCTGGACGTACGAAGCGGGCGGGCGGCCCGGCCGATAACCCCATTCGAATAACGACAATTCACGACTGAAACAATCGGAGACGACTCATGGCTCAACCTCAGATGCGCAAGCCGGTCGAGTATTTTCTCGACAACAAGAAATTCCTCCACCCGAAACTCGCGGCCAACTACGGCAACTGGAAGTACCACGACCGTCCGCGGCCGGGTGTCCTGCACCATGTATCGAAGACGGGCGACGAGGTGTGGACCGTGCGAGCCGGAACCGCCCGTCAGATGGACGTCTTCACGATTCGCAAGCTGTGCGACATCGCCGACCGCTTCGCCGAAGGCCGCGTGCGTTTCACGATCCGCTCCAACATCGAATTCATTCTCTCCGAGGAAGGCAAGGTCGCGCCGCTGATCGCCGAGCTCGAGAAAAACGGCTTCCCGGTCGGCGGCACCGGCAACTCCGTATCGATGGTCGCCCACACCCAGGGCTGGCTGCACTGCGACATTCCCGGCACCGACGCCTCGGGGGTAGTGAAGTCGATGATGGACGCCCTGTTCGACGACTTCAAGAACGAAGAGATGCCCAACCGCGTGCGCCTGTCGACCTCCTGCTGCGAGATCAACTGCGGCGGCCAGGCCGATATCGCCGTGATCATCCAGCATACCAAGCCGCCGAAGATCAACCATGACCTCGTCGCCAACGTCTGCGAGCGCCCCTCCGTCGTGGCGCGCTGCCCGGTGGCGGCGATCCGTCCCGCGCTGGTGAACGGCAAGCCCTCGCTCGAGGTCGACGAGAAAAAATGCATCTGCTGCGGCGCCTGCTACCCTCCCTGCCCACCGATGCAAATCAACGACCCGGAGCACTCCAAGCTGGCCATCTGGGTCGGCGGCAAGAACTCCAACGCACGCAGCAAGCCCTCGTTCCACAAGATGGTCGCCGCCGGTCTGCCCAACAACGCGCCGCGCTGGCCGGAAGTCAACGCCATCGTCAAGAAGATTCTCGACACCTACAAGGCCGACGCGCGCCCCTGGGAGCGCATGGCCGACTGGATCGAGCGCATCGGCTGGCCGCGTTTCTTCGAAAAAACCGGACTGCCTTTCACCAAGTATATGATCGACGACTGGCGCGGCAGCCGTTACAACCTGAACGCCTCGGCCCACGTTCGTTTCTGAGGATCACTGCACGATGAAGTTCACCCTACTGGTCAGCGAAGGCCCCTACACCCACCAGACGTCCGACACCGCCTATCAGTTTGCCAAGGCGGCGCTGGCGAAAGGGCACGAGATCTTTCGCGTTTTCTTCTACCACGACGGCGTCAACAATGCCACGCGCCTGACCACGCCGCCGCAGGACGACCGCAACATCGTCAGCCGCTGGTCGAAGCTGGCCGAGGAGCACAACCTCGACATGGTGGTGTGCGTGGCCGCCGCCCAGCGCCGCGGCATCGTCGATGAAGGCGAGATGAAGCGCAACGGCAAGGATGCCACCAATCTGGCGCCCGGGTTCCGCATTTCCGGGCTCGGTCAGCTGATCGAGGCCGGCATCCAGTCCGACCGCTTGGTCGTGTTTGGCGATTGAAGGGGGCGAACTCGTGACTACGAAAAAATTCATGTTCGTCAACCGCAAGGCGCCCTACGGCACGATTTACGCGTGGGAAGCCCTCGAAGTGGTTCTCATCGCCGCGGCCTTCGAGCAGGACGTTTCCCTGGCCTTTCTCGACGACGGCGTCTATCAGCTCAAGAAGGGGCAGCAGACCCAGGGGATAGGCATCAAGGGGTTCGAGAAAACCTGGGGCGCGCTCGAGGACTACGACGTCACCAAGCTCTACGTCGCGCGCGAATCCCTCGAAGAACGCGGCTTGACCGCCGACGACCTCACCATTCCCGTCGAAGTGCTCTCCCGCGCCGAAATCGGCAAGCTGATGGAAGAGCAGGACGTTCTCCTGTCGTTCTGAGGAAACTACCATGCTGCATATCATCAACAAGTCCCCCTACGACCGTTCTGCCGTAGACTCCGCCCTGGCCACCGGCACGGGCGCGGTCCTTCTCATCGAGGATGGCGTTTATGCTGCGGTCAGGGGCGGGACCGAGGAGAAGAAGATCAAGGACGCCATGGGCAGATTCAAGTTTTACGCCCTGAGCGCCGACCTTGAGGCCCGCGGGCTTGCCGACCGGGTAATGGATGGCATCGCCGCCGTCGATTATGCCGGATTCGTCGATCTCGTCGCGGAAAACAAAACCTGCCAGTCATGGCTATAACTCTATCAGGCTCAATCAACTAGGAGACAGTAATGGCGTTCGAACTCAACGGAAAATCATACGAGACCGACGAAGAAGGTTATCTGGTCAACCTTGGCGACTGGAACGAGGATGTCGCCCAGTATCTGGCCCAGCAGGAAGGGGTCGCCCTGACCGAAAACCACTGGGAAGTCATCAACTTCCTGCGCGACTACTACAACGAGTTCCAGATCGCCCCGGCGGTGCGCGTGCTGACCAAGGCGATCGGCAAGAAGCTGGGCGCCGACAAGGGCAACAGCCAGTATCTCTACGAACTGTTCCCCTACGGCCCGGCCAAGCAGGCCTGCAAGATCGCCGGTCTGCCGAAGCCGACCGGCTGCGTCTGACAACGCCCGGATAACCGGCGGCGCGGCTGGTGCCGTGCCGCCAGCGCCGAAACGCGGCTTTACCGACATGTCCCTCGGCGGATGTGTTGGCGGTGTTGCTGCGTCCTTGATTGCTGTGCTCGCTGTGGTGCACCGTCCATGACAATGCTCTTCGCGATCCTGTTCTACCTTGCCTTCGTCGTGATGGTCGTCGGCCTGGCCTACAAGATCCACGACTTCGCCCGCACTCCGGCGCCATTGTCGATTCCCACGACGCCGGCTCCGACCACGACCAGCGGGGTCGTCTTGCGCATGGCCCGGGAGGTCGTGCTGTTCGAAAGCCTGTTCAAGGGCAACCTGTGGACCTGGCTGTTCGGCTGGATGTTCCACGTCGGCCTCCTCCTGGTCCTGGTCCGCCATCTGCGCTACTTCCTCGAACCCGTCCCGGCCTGGCTGGTCCTGGTCCAGCCCTTCGGCAAGTATGCGGCCTTCCTGATGGTCGCGGGTCTGGGCGGTCTCTGGCTGCGACGCTTCGCGGTCGAGCGCATCCGCTACATTTCCACGCCGTCCGACCACCTCTGGCTCGCGCTGCTCGTCGGCGTCGGCATCTCGGGCATCGCCATGACCTTCGTCACCCACGTGGACGTGGTCGCCGTCAAGCTGTTCTTCCTCGGTCTGATGCGCTTCGAGATCTACCCCCTGCCTACCCATCCCGCACTGCTGATCCACTTGTTTCTTGTCGCCCTGCTGATGATCCTGTTCCCCTTCAGCAAGCTGCTGCATGCCCCGGGCGTGTTTTTCAGTCCGACCCGCAACCAGGCCGATCGCCCGCGCGAATCCCGTCATCTCGCGCCGTGGGCCGCCCAGATCGAGAAGAACTGACATGGCCGATCTCGAATTCCAAATCCCGAAATGCCGCGAGATTCCCGAGGTCCCGGCGATCAAGGCCGGCGCGACGGCACATTCCCGGCCGCACGTCGCCAGCGAGAAGATCCAGGAAGCGCTCGGCTACCAGACCAAGCTGGACGAGGACTGGCAGACCACGCATGACAAGGCGATCGGCAAGTTCGGCGAGCTGCTCGGCAAATACCGCTCGCTCAAGGTGTTCATGGACTCCTGCGTGCATTGCGGATCCTGCACCGACAAGTGCCATTATTTCATCGGCACCAACGACCCGAAAAACATGCCGGTTGCCCGCCAGGAGCTGATGCGCTCGGTTTATCGGCGCTATTTCACCCTGGCCGGCAAGGTGTTCCCCGGCCTGGTCGGCGCCAAGGATCTGACCCGGGAACTGCTCGACGAGTGGTATTCCTACTTCTGGCAGTGTTCCGAATGCCGCCGCTGTTCCGTGTTCTGTCCCTACGGCATCGACACCGCCGAGATCACCATGGCCGCGCGCCATATCCTCGACACGGTCGGCTATGGCCAGAAATACACCAACGAGATTCTCGGCAAGATCAACAAGATCGGCAACAACCTCGGCCTGCCCGGCCCGGCGCTGGAGAACACCCTCGAGGGGCTGATGGAGGACCTCAAGGAAGACACCGGTCTCGACATCCGTTACCCGCTCGACGAACAGGGCGCCGAAGTCCTGCTGGTCACCCCGTCGGCCGACTTTTTCGCCGAGCCGCACATCGAAAGCCTGATCGGCTACGGCAAGGTCTTCCACGCCGCCGGGATCAGCTGGACCTTGTCTTCCTACGCTTCGGAGGCCGGCAACTTCGGCCTGTTCGACGGCGACTACGAGATGATGCGCAAGGTCGCGCTGCGCGTGCGCAAGGCGGCGCTCGAACTTGGCGTCAAGCGCATCGTGGTTGGCGAATGCGGCCACGCCTGGCGCGTCGCCTATGCCTTCTGGAACACGCTCAGCGGCCTCGGCGCCGGCGCCAACGACCCCTTCGCGGTGGAACTGCAGAAACAGCTCGACCCGCGCTACAAGCAGCCGACGCACATCTGCGAATTCACCTGGGATCTGATCCAGCAGGGCCGCCTCAAGTTCGACAAGGAAGCCAACGACCACCGCGTCATCACCTTCCACGACTCCTGCAACGTCGCGCGCGCCTCGCGCATGGGCGACCGTCCCGGCGGCCAGTTCGACATCCCGCGCAACATCATCCGGGCGGTAGCGAACAAGTATGTCGAGATGGCGCCCGAAACGATCCGCGAGGTCACGTTCTGTTGCGGCGGCGGCGGCGGCATCCTCACCGACGAACTCACCGAGGTGCGCATCAAGGGCGCCTTGCCGCGCATGGAAGCCCTCAAGCGCGTGGTCGATGAGCATGGCGTCAACTTCATGGCGGCCATCTGCGCCATCTGCAAGGCGCAATTCACCAAGGTTCTGCCCTACTACGGCTTCAACATGCGGCTGATCGGAGGCGTTCACCAGTTGGTCAGCACCGCGATCCGCCTCGGCAACGAGCAATAACGAATACACACGCAACCCGATCACTACGGAGACGAAGATGTCAGCGACCCCCGATACCCAAACCACAAAGCTGTCCTTCCGCATGTACAAAGACGGCGAAGTTCAGGACAAATACAAGCGCTGGCAGGACAAGATTTTCCAGGCCGGCTGGTCGTACAAGTGCCCCACCTACATCCAGTCGACGCCGCCCTGTCAGGGTTCCTGCCCTTCGGGCGAGGACATCCGCGGCTACCTCAACATCGTGCGCGGCATCGAGAAGCCACCGGTCGGTGCCGACGGCAAGCCGGTCATGCCATGGCAGGAATATGCCTGGCGGCGCCTGACCGAAGCCAACCCGCTGCCCGCCGTGATGGGCCGCGTCTGTCCCGCCCCCTGCGAATCCGGCTGCAACCGCAACCAGGTCGAGGACCACGTCGGCATCAACTCCGTCGAGCACTATCTCGGCGAGTATGCGATCAAGAACAATCTCCAGTTCGTCAAACCGGCAAAGCTCACGGGCAAGAAGATCGCCGTCATCGGCGGCGGCCCGGCCGGCCTGTCGGTCGCCTACCAGCTGGCCCTCAAGGGTCACTCCGTGACGATCTTCGACGACCACGAATTCCTCGGCGGCATGATGCGCTACGGCATTCCGGGCTATCGCACCCCGCGCGACGTGCTCGATGCGGAGATCCAGCGCATCCTCAATCTCGGCGTCGCGACACGCCTGAAGTGCAAGGTGGGCGTCGACATCACGCTGGAACAGCTGCGCAAGGAATTCGACGCGCTCTTCCTCGGCCTCGGCGCCCAGGGCGGCCGCGCCCTCCCGGCCGAAGGCGCCGACAACGTTTCCAACGTCGTGACTGCCACAGCCTTCCTCAAGGCCTTCAACGACGGCCGGCTCAAGACGGTCGGGCGCAACGTGGTCGTCGTCGGCGGCGGCGACACCTCGATGGACGTGGCAACGGTCGCGCGCCGCCTCGGCCATATCGAGAAGGTCAATCCGACCGAATGGGAAGGCGCGATCGCCGGACGCCTCGCTCAGGACGTGGCCGACATTTCCATGCGCAAGGGCGCGGACGTCGTGCTGACTTCGGTCTTCCCGGTCGACAAGATGCTGGCTTCCAAGGCCGAACTGGAACATGCCCAGGCCGAAGGCATCGAGATCATGGGCGGCTGGATGCCGGTCGCCGTGGTCAAGGGCGCCGATGGGCGGGCTACGGCCTTGCGCGTCGCCCAGTGCGAAGCCAAGATGGTCGGCGGCCGTCTCGAGATCAAGAAGGTCGAAGGCTCGGAAAAGGATCTGCCGGCCGACCTGATCGTTTCCGCAATCGGCCAGACCGTTGATTTCGTCGGCATCGAGGAATTCAACAACGGCAAGGGCGCGGTCAGCGCCGACAAGAACTACCAGGTGCAGGGCAAGCCCGGCGTGTTCGCCGGCGGCGACGTCCTCCGCCCGCACCTGCTGACCACGGCGATCGGCCATGGCGCGATCGCCGCCGACGGCATCGACCAGTATTTGCAGGGTCTCGAAGTCGGCCGGCGCCCGAAAGTCGACGTGCACGTCTTCGACCTGATGCGCAAGTATGTCGAAAAGGGCATCGCCGTCGAGGGCATCAAGGAGCCGCTGCGCGGCACCGACGCCACCAAGGGCGCGGTACATAACTACGACAACCGCTCCGACCGCTACATCATCCCGCACAGCGAGCTGTTCCTCGGCCACTTCCAATACACGCCGCGCAACAGGCGCCACATCACGCACCTCGACAAGCAGGCCGCGCTGGGCAACTTCGAGGAGCGCCTCGATCCGCTCGACGACAAGCAGGCCGTCGCCGAGGCCAAGCGCTGCATGAGCTGCGGCCTGTGCTTCGAGTGCGACAACTGCGTGGTGTACTGCCCGCAAACCGCCGTGTATCGCGTCAAGAAAACCGAAGCGACCACCGGCCGCTATGTCGCCACCGACTACGACAAGTGCATCGGCTGCCACATCTGTCACGATGTCTGTCCGACCGGCTACATCCAGATGGGTCTGGGCGAATAACCCGGAGACGCGGGGCAAGGGAGGAGTATGGCCATCATGAAACGGATGCTCGTCGGGCTCGCGGCGATCCTGCTGCTTGCCCCCCTGTGCGCGGCTGCCGGCGCGCCGAAACCGAACCTGACCATCGAGAACCCCGGACAGTGCATCGCCGCGGCCCAGGAAATGCGCGTCAATCACATGAAGATGCTGAACCACACGCGCGATCGCGCTTCGCGCCAGGGCATCCGTACCGACAAGGCCAGTCTCAACGGCTGCGTCGACTGCCACGCCAGCAAGGAGACCGGCTCGGTGCTCGGCAAGGGGGGATTCTGCGAGGAATGCCATACCTACACCGCCGTCAAGGTCAATTGCTGGGACTGCCACCAACCCATATCCGGCAAAGCGCGCACAGGACTTGCCGGAACAGCGGGAGCCAAGCCATGAGCGAGCCGCGCGATCCCATCGACAACCCGGCGCGCCGCGATTTTGTCGGTGCGGCGGCCGCTGCCGGCGCGGGCCTGGGTGCCCTCGCGCTGGCGCCCGGCCTCCATCTGATCGCGGTATCCGAGGCCAATACGCCGGGCACGGGCGCGTCGGACAGGGTCCGCTGGGGCATGCTGATCGACACGACCCGATGCGCCAGCGGCTGCGATGCCTGCGTCAAGGCCTGCGCCACCGAGAACGGCATCGCCGAGACCGTCAGGGACCCGCGCCAGGCCTCGCAATGGATCCGCAAGATCGAGCTCAAGGATCCGCGCAGC
Source organism: uncultured Methyloversatilis sp. (assembly GCA_964653505.1). GTDB lineage: Bacteria > Pseudomonadota > Gammaproteobacteria > Burkholderiales > Rhodocyclaceae > Sulfuricystis. The sequence continues at coordinate 3,596 of CAZZFN010000013.1, read as the reverse complement.
GGCAGGGAGCACTCGCTGCCGATGATGTGCCAGCACTGCGCCCATCCGCCCTGTGTCGATGTCTGCCCGACCGGGGCCTCGATGAAGCGCGCGGACGGCATCGTCCTGGTCGACCGCCACACCTGCATCGGCTGCCGCTACTGCATGCTCGCCTGCCCCTACAAGGCGCGCTCCTTCGTGCATCTGCGCCTCACCGAGCAGAATCCCGAGGTGCCGCGCGGCATCGGCTGCGTCGAATCCTGCACCTTCTGCGTCCAGCGCGTCGACAAGGGGCTCCGGCCGGCCTGCGTCGAGGCCTGCCCGGAAGGCGCCATGGTGTTCGGCGACCTCAGGGACCCCAACAGCGAAATCGCGCAGCGCGTCGCCCGGGAAAAAACCACCCAGGTGCGCGACGATCTCGGACTGGATCTCGCCGTGCGTTACCAGGGAATCTGACCATCATGCAATCCGAACTCAACAATCGACTGGAAGGTACGGGCTTCTACGCGCTGGCGGGCATCGGCGGCCTGATCAGCCTGATCGGCGTCGCCGGCGCGCTCTACATGGGGCAACACGGTCACCAGGCGTCCGGCATGAACAATCAGGTGTTCTGGGGCCTGCCGCACGTCTTCGCGATTTTCCTCATCGTCGCCGCCTCCGGCGTGCTCAACGTCGCCTCGATCGGCACGGTCTTCGGCAAGCAGGCCTACAAGTCGCGCGGCCCGCTGTCCGGCTTGCTGGCGATCACGCTGCTCGCCGCCGGCCTGTTCGTGATCATGCTCGACCTGGGCCGCGTCGATCGGCTGATCGTCGCCATGACCCATGTGAACTGGACTTCGGTGTTCGGCTGGAACATGCTGCTCTATCCGGTCTTCTTCGGCCTGGTCGGCCTCTACGTCTGGATGCTGATGGACCGGAAGATGTACGCCTACTCGAAACCCGTCGGCATCGCCGCCTTCGTCTGGCGCCTGGTCATGACCACCGGCACCGGCTCGATTTTCGGCTTCATCGTCGCCCGCCAGGCTTACGATTCCGCCATCATCGCGCCGATGTTCATCATCATGTCCTTCGCCTGGGGCTTGGCGGTTTTTCTCCTGTTCCAGCGCGCCATGTACTGCTGGCACAACGCCGAACTCGACGAGGCGATCCATCGGCGCCTGGGCAACCTGCTCGGCGTCTTCAGCGCCGCGGTGTTCTATTTCGTGCTGGTCTATCACCTCACCAATCTCTATTTCGCCAAGCAGATCGGGTTCGAACATTTCATCCTGGTCTCCGGCGGCATTTTCCCCCTGCTGTTCTGGGGCGGGTTCGTGCTGCTGGGCACGCTCGTCCCCTTGCTGCTGCTGTTCGCGCCGGCCTTCCAGCGCATGCGCGGCGCACAGACCGTCGCCTGCCTCCTCACCGTCGTCGGCGGGCTGTGCTTCCTCTACGTCTTCATCATCGGCGGACAGGCCTATCCGCTCGACATGTTCCCGGGCATGGAGGTCAGGAGCAGCTTCTTCGACGGCCAGATCGACCGCTACGTGCCGAGCCTGCCCGAGACGATGCTGAGCGTCGGCGGCTTCGGCGTCGCCTTCACGCTCACCCTGATCGCGGTGCGCGTGCTCGACTTCATGCCGCGGGACGACATCGCCAAACTCAAGGCCTCCGGCGCCCTGCACGACTGACGCATCGGACGCTGCGCCATCCCCGGCGGGGATGGCGCGGCGCCGTGCGGAGCACCATGCACCGCTTCCTGATTTCCGCCGCACACAAATCCTCGGGCAAGACCACGCTCTCCATCGGCCTCGCCGCCGCCCTGCGCGCGCGCGGCCTGACGGTGCAGCCCTTCAAGAAAGGGCCGGACTACATCGATCCGCTCTGGCTGGGGCAGGCCGCCGGATGCGGCTGTCGCAACCTCGATTTCTTCCTGTCGCCGCCCGCGGAAATCCGCATGCAGTTCGCCCGCGGTCATGGCGCCGACGTCTGTCTGGTCGAAGGCAACAAGGGGCTCTACGACGGCCTCGCGCTCGACGGCAGCAACAGCAACGCCGCCCTCGCCCGCCTGCTGGATCTGCCCGTCTTCCTGGTGCTCGATGCGCGCGGACAGACCCGCGGCATCGCCCCCCTGATCCTCGGCTACCAGGCCTTCGACCCGCACGTCCGCATCGCCGGCGCGATTCTCAACCGCCTCGGCGGCAGCCGCCACGAAGCCAAGCTGCGCGCCGTGGTCGAACACTACACGGACGTTCCCGTCCTCGGCGCCATCCAGGAAGATCCCCGGCTCGCCGTGGTCGAACGGCATCTCGGCCTGATGCCGGCCAACGAAGCGGCCGAGGCGCAGCAGACCATCGCCGCCATCGCGGATCGGGTGGCCCGCCAGGTCGATCTCGATCGCCTGCTTGCCCTCAGCGCGGCGCCTCCGCTCGTGCCGCCCGCCCCTGCCGCTCCCTCGGCGCCGTCCGAGCCGAAAATCCGCCTGGCGATCGCCCGCGACGCAGCGTTCGGCTTTTACTACACCGACGACCTCGAAGCGCTCGTCGCCGCAGGCGCCGAACTCCTGCCCTTCGATACGCTCAGGGACGCACGCCTGCCCCCCTGCGACGCGCTCTTCATCGGCGGCGGCTTTCCCGAGTCCTTCCTCGACGAACTGGCCGCCAACGCCGGGCTGCGCGACGAAATCCGCCAGGCCATCGAAAACGGGCTGCCGGCCTACGCCGAATGCGGCGGCCTGATGTACCTGGCGCGATCGATCGCCTGGCGGGGCAAGACGCGACCGATGGCCGGCGTCGTTCCCGGCGAGGTCGTCATGCACGAGAAGCCGGTCGGACGCGGCTATGTCGTCATCGAAGCGACCTCCGACCACCCCTGGCGCCGTCGCGCGGAAGCCGACTTTGGCCACCCGCTGCACGCCCACGAGTTCCACTACTCGGAAATCCGCGGGCTGCCCGCCGACACACGCTACGCTTACGCGGTACGGCGCGGGCACGGCATCGACGGCCGCCACGACGGCATCCTCTACCGCAACCTGCTGGCGTCCTACAGTCACCTGCGCGGCACGGCCGGCTGCGACTGGCCGGCCCGTTTCGTCCGATTCGCCAGAAATTGCTCCTTACCCACCGGAAAGACCACACCATGCTGACCCTGACTCCCGCCGCCACCGAGCAGATCCTGCGTGCCGCCGCGCAAACGGAAGATGCTTCTCTCCACTGCCTGCGGGTGGCCGCAAAGATCGAGGATGGAGAAATTGTCTATGGCATGGGGTTCGACGACCAGCGCGACAACGATTCGGTCGTCGACGCGGGCGGCGTCACCCTGCTGATCGCTCCACGCAGCAGGGAACTGCTTGCCGGCGCCACGCTCGACTTCGTCGAGCTCCATCCGGGCGAATTCCAGTTCGTCTTCATCAATCCGAACGATCCGCCGGCAACGGGCGCTTGCGCCCGCCGCAGCGGCGGCTGCGGCTCCTGCGGCGGCGGCAGCAGCGGAGGGTGCGCTTGATGACCGCCCTGCTGCCCAACTACCTGCCCGGACGCGGCGCTGCCGCGGCGGGCGCCGTCTATCTGGTCGGCGCCGGACCGGGCGACCCGGAACTGCTCACCCTGCGCGCCCTGCGCCTGATCGGCGAAGCCGACGTG
>CAZZFN010000012.1:0-28435 GCA_964653505.1 uncultured Methyloversatilis sp. | reverse complement strand
GCGCGACGGCGGCGCCGGCCACTTCGCCGCCTGCATCCGCGCCATCCGCGCCGCGGCGCCGACGACGGCCATAGAAATCCTCGTCCCCGATTTTCGCGGCCGGCTGGAGATCGCCCTCGACCTCCTCGCCGCCGCTCCGCCCGACGTGATGAACCACAACCTCGAAACCGTGCCGCGCCTCTACCGGCAGGCGCGCCCCGGCGCCGACTATGCGCATTCCTTGAAACTGCTGCAGGACTTCCGCCAGCGTCTGCCCGAGATACCGACGAAATCCGGCCTCATGGTCGGCCTCGGCGAGACCGACGAGGAAATTCTCGAGGTCATGTGCGACCTGCGCGCCCACGACGTCGAGATGCTCACCATCGGCCAGTATCTCGCGCCCTCCGGCCACCATCTGCCGGTAACGCGTTACGTCCATCCCGAAACCTTCAGGATGTACGCCGAGGCAGCGGCGCAGATGGGCTTTTCCCACTGCGCCAGCGCGCCCCTGGTGCGCAGTTCGTATCGCGCCGACCGGCAGGCCGAGGACGTGTTGTCCGGCGCGGGCGCCGCCTAGATGCCGAAAGTCGGCGCCGGCAGGACGGCGCCGGCGCTGTCCGGCGGGCGGGCCGCGATGCTGCACAGCAGCTCCGCGTAGCGGTCGTGGATCTTGTCCCAGCCGAGATGGCCGACGCTGGCGGCGCATTCGCTGCGCCAGTCCGCCGGGCCCAGATCGCGCGCCAGCTTGACGCTCGCGGCAATGAAGGCCGCGGCGTTGCCGGGCGTGGCGAGCAGGCCGTTGCGGCCGTTGTCGACCAGTTCGCCCGCGGCGGCCTGGTCGTAGGCGACCACCGGCAGGCCGCTGGCGAGCGCTTCGCTGACCACGTTGCCGAACGTTTCGGTCAGACTGGGGAACAGGAACAGGTCGGCGCTCGCGTAATGGGCCGCCAGATCCTCGCCCCTGCGCATGCCGCAGAAGATGGCGTCGGGATGGCGGCGCGCCAGCGTCTCCGCCTGCGGCCCGTCGCCGACGCAGACCATGCGCGCGTCGGGACGCTCTGCGCGAATGGCCGCGAACGCCGCGAATGCCAGCCCGAGATTTTTCTCCGGCGCGAGCCGGCTGACGACGAGACAGACCGGCGCCTTGCCCGCCGCTCCCCAGTGCGCGCGCAGGGCGGCCGAACGGCGCACGGGACTGAACAAGCCGGTATCGACGCCGCGCGACAACACCTGCACGCCAAGAAATCCCCTGGCCGCCAGCTCTCCGGCCAGCGCCGCCGTCGGCACCAGCGTGGCGGCCGTGCGGTTGTGGAATCCGCGCAGGTAAGCCTCGATGGCGCGGTGCAGCCAGCCGATGCCGTAGTGCCGGCTGTAGCTGTGAAAATTGGTGTGGAAGCTGGACAGCGCGGGAATTCCCAGCCGCCGCGCGGCGAGCAGGGCGGAAAATCCCAGGGGGCCTTCCGTGGCGATGTGCACGACGTCGGGCCGCCGCGCGCGCCAGGCGCGCCACAGCCGTCCGCCTGCCGGCAGGCCGAAACGCAGCTCGGGATAGCGCGGAATCGGCAGTCCCGGCGTCAGCAGTTCGCCTGCCTCCGGCTTTCCCGCCGCTTCGTTTTTCTGGCGCGGGCGCACCACCTGCAGGCGGTGGCCGCGCGCCACCAGCCCCCCGGCCAGGCGGCCGAGCGTCATTGCCACGCCGTTCACTTCGGGCGGGTAGGTTTCGCTGACGAGGGCGACCCTGAGTGTGCGCCGGCTCATGCCGCTCGCGCCGTCGCATGCAGCGGCACGACGTTCGTGCCGGTATGGTGCCATTCGACCAGCTCGAGCCTGCCGTTCGGGTGTTCGACGATCGCGGTGCAGCTTTCGACCCAGTCGCCGCAATTCACGTAGAGCACCCCGCCCTGCTCGCGCAGGCAGGCGCTGTGGATGTGTCCGCAGACGACGCCGTCGAGGCCGCGCTCGCGCACCGCCCGGATCACGCTGTCCTCGAAGTCGAAGATGAACGAGACGGCGCGCTTGACGCGCCGCTTGGCGAAGCCGGCGAGCGACCAGTAGCCGGAAACGCGCAGCATGCGCCGCGCCCGCGACAGCCAGGCGTTGATGCGCACCAGCCCGTTGTAGGCGGCATCGCCGAGCACGGCGACCCAGCGGTGGTGCCGCGTCACCTGGTCGAATTCGTCGCCGTGCAGCAGCAGCAGGCGCCGCCCGTCGGCGGTCGTGTGGACGTGTTCGGCGACGACCTGAATGTCGCCGAAGCGCGCGCCGACATACTCGCGCAGCGCCTCGTCGTGGTTGCCGGGAATCAGCATCACCTTCTCGCCGTGGCGCGCGCGGCGCAGGACTTTCTGCACCACGGTGTTCTGCGCGGCGGTCCAGTGGATGCCGCGGCGCATCGCCCAGAAGTCGACGATGTCGCCGAGCAGGAACAGGTGCTCGGCCTCGTGGTGGCGCAGAAAGTCGATCAGCCTCTCGGCCTGGCAACCGCGCGTGCCAAGATGGATGTCCGAGAGGAAAATGCTGCGCACCTGCATGCCGCGCAGCATGCCGGCCGCAGGCTACGGGATTGCGTCAGTTTCATGACGCAACCATGACATTCGGGATGCGCGCCGCGCGCGCGCGTTCCTGCGTCGCGCGATACACGTCGGCCAGCCGGCGGGCGCAGGCGGCGGTGGACCACTCGCGCGCGAACGAACGGGCCGCCGCCGCCATCGCCTCGCGCTGGCGCGGACTGGCGAGCAGGGCGGCCAGCTGCGTAGCGAAGGCGCGCGGCTCCTGCGGCGCCGGCAGGGCGCCGCGGCGCGGCTCGACGATCTCGCGCGTGCCGAGCGCGGCGAAGGCGAATACCGGCAGGCCGGCGGCCATCGCCTCGAGCAGCACCAGACCCTGGGTCTCGGTGCGCGAGGCAAAAACGAATACATCCGCCGCCGCGTAACAGGCCGGCAGCTCGTCGAGGCGATCCAGGTAGCCGACGAAGCGCAGCCGGGCGTCGATGCCGAGCTGCGCCGCCTGGCGGCGCAGCCCAGGCAGCGCCGGACCCTCGCCGGCGACGACGAGGATCAGCCCGGGCATCCGTTCGAGCGCGTGCGGCAGGGCGTCGAGCAGGAAGCCGATGTTCTTCTCGTGCGCCGCGCGGCCGACATACAGGGCGACCGGGGCATCCGCCGGAATGGCGAAGCGGGCGCGAAAGTCGGCGCCGGCGCAACGGCGCACCGCACCGAAACGGTCCACCGGAATGCCGGTCGGCACGCGGTGGAACGGCGCTTTGACGCCATAGTCGAGCAAGGTGTCCTGCATCGCGCCGGAGGGCACGAGCACGGCATCGAGCGCATTGCACTGGCGGCGCGCGACGCTGCGCGCCAGGGCGCGCAGCGCGCACGCCGGCAGCGCGGGCACATAGTTGTGCAGATACTCCTCGAAATGGGTGTGGTAGGTGACGATGCAGGGCACGCCCTGGCGCCTGGCATGGCGCAGGCCGGCGTAATGGGCGGCGAAAGGCGTCTGGATATGCACCAGTTCGCCGCGCCAGCGGCCCAGGTCGTCCAGCGCGCGGCGCAGGGCGCCGCTGCACATCAGGCGGTCTTCGGGATCGAACGGCACCCGGCGGGACGGCACGCGCACGATCCAGTCCTCGTCGCCGTCTCCCTGCGGGTATGCGGGGGCGACCAGGCGCACCTCGACATCCTGCTCGGCGAGCGCGTTGCGAAACGATTCGATCGAAGTGGAGACGCCGTTGATGCGGGGAAAATAGACGTCGGAGATCATCAGGATGCGCATGGCGGGCATATTCGCGCGCGCGTGTTGCACCGATATTTCAGTCCGGCAGGCGGTCCGTCACATTTTCGTCATGGCGGCGTAAAAATCCGGTAACGCCCGGTTCCTAGAGTGCGCTCCACACAACACCACAAAGGGGACCGGCCATGGAAATCCGGAAAGAAAGCGGGCTGCGCGCCGACCCGCAGCGCGGCGCACGGCCCAAGCTGCATGTGACGCTGGCCGACAGCGCATCCGAAGTGCTTGCGGCGCAGAAACTGCGCTGGCGCGTTTTCGCCGAGGAGCTCGGCGCCGCGCTGCCGACGCGCACGCCCGGCGTCGACCAGGACTTCTACGATCCTTACTGCGACCACCTGATCGTGCGCGACGAGGCGAACGGCCGCATCGCCGGCACCTACCGCATCCTGGCGCCGCAGGCGGCGCGCAAGGTCGGCAGTTACTACTCGGAAAACGAGTTCGATCTCACGCGCCTCGCCCATCTGCGCCAGCGCATCGTCGAGGTCGGCCGCTCCTGCATCGACCCCGATTACCGCACGGGCGCGACCATCGCCCTGCTGTGGGCGGGGCTGGCCCGCTACATGCGCGAGCACGGCCACGAATACCTGATCGGCTGCGCCAGCATCGGCATGCAGGACGGCGGCCACAATGCGGTCGGCATCTATCGCGCCCTCGCGGCGCATCGCGCGCCGCCCGAGTATCACGTGTTTCCGCGCCATCCCCTGCCGCTCGACCGGATCGAGGCGCTGGCACAGCCCGAGATCCCGCCGCTGCTCAAGGGCTACATGCGCGCCGGCGCCTGGATCTGCGGCGAGCCGGCCTGGGATCCGGATTTCAACACGGCCGACCTGCTGCTGCTGCTGCCGATGGCGCGCGTCGATGCGCGCTATGCCCGGCACTTCGTGGAGCGCCAGAACTGAAGTCCGTCTATCTCGAAACGCGCGCCGCCTTCCGCCTGGCGCGCGTCGGCCTGCATCTGCTGTGGGGCGCGGCCACCGTCGCCCTGGTCTATCCGTGGATCGACCCCCACTACCGGCGCGCGCTCAAGCGGCGCTGGTCGCGTCAGCTGCTCGCCGCGCTCGGCGTGCGCCTGGCGGTCGGCGCCGGCGCGACGGCCCTGCCGCAGCGCGGCCTGCTCGTCTGCAACCATGTGTCGTGGCTCGACATCTTCGTCATCAACGCGCTGGCGCCGGCCGCCTTCGTCGCCAAGGACGAGGTGCGGCGCTGGCCGCTGATCGGCTGGCTGTGCGCGCATACCGAAACGATTTTCCTGGAGCGCGGCTCGCGCGCCGCCGCGCAGCGCACGCGCGAGACGATCGCCGCCCGCCTGCGCGCGGGCATCCGCGTCGCGGTATTCCCGGAAGGAACGACGAGCGGCGGCGACCGCGTCCTGCCCTTCCACGCCGCGCTGTTGCAGGGCGCCATCGACGCGGCGGCGCCGGCAATCCCGGTCGCGTTGCGCTACGCCGACCGGAGCGGCAATCCCAGCCGGGCCCCGGCATACGACGGCGCCATCACGCTGTGGCAGTGCCTGCGCGCGATCGCGCGCGCGCCCGGCCTGACGGCCCACCTGCGCGTGTTGGCGGCGGTCGAGGCTGTCGACGACCGGCGCGTCCTGTCGGCGCATTGCCGCGCAATGATCGCCTGGCATCTGGGGCAGCGCAATCTCGCCCCGTCGATGGCGGGAACGGAAGAGGAAGAAGCAGGGGCAGCCTCCGACCTGGCGACCACCGTGCGCTAGTTCCAGTGGATCGTTCCGGCCCCGAGCGCGACGATGAGCGAACCGGCGATGCGCCAGCGCCCCATGCGTTCCTTGAGCAGCCAGCTGCCGAGCAGCGCGGCGAATACCACCGAGGTTTCGCGTAGCGCGGCGACGGCGGGAATCGAGGCGACGGTCATCGCCCACAGCACGATGCCATAGGAACCCATCGTCAGCACGGAGCCGAGCAGCGAGAACAGCCAGCGCCGCCGCAAATGCGCCAGGGCCGCCCGGCCGCGCCGCCAGAGCGCCACGCCGAGCACCAGCCAGGCATTCAAAAAGAATAGCCAGAGCGTGTAGGACACCGCATGGCCGGAAAGGCGGGCGCCGATGCCGTCGATGATCGTGTACAGCGCGACTACCCCGGCGGTGGCGAAGCCGTAGAGCAAGCCGCTCGACGACACGCCGCCGCGCCGCATGCCCGTCCAGACCGGCAGGGCGATGCCGCCGGCGATGAGCGCGATGCCGAGCGCCAGCCCCGGCGTCAGCGCATCCCCCGCCAGCGGGGCGGCCAGCGCCACCAGAACGGGCGCCGAGCCGCGCATCAGCGGATAGGCCAGCGACAGATCGGCATGCTGGTAGGCGCGCATCAGCAGGAGGTAATAGCCGACATGGATGAAGGTGGTGGTCAACAGCCACGGCCAGCTCGCCGCGGCGGGCAGGGGCAGCCAGGGCAGGAGGCAGGCGGCGACCGCGGCCCCGGCCACGGCCAGCCCGGTGTAGTCGAGGAAGCGGTCGGCGCTGGCCTTGACGACGAAGTTCCAGCCGGCGTGCATCAGCGCCGCCAGGAGCACCAGCAGGGCGACCGGCGTCGAGATCAAGGCGCCGGCCAGGGCAGCGAGTAGGTCTTCAGGTTGGTGAAGCTCTTCATCGCCTCGACGACGCCCTCCTTGTAGCCGAGGCCGGAATCCTTGATGCCGCCGAAGGGCGTCAGTTCGAGGCGGTAGCCGGGCACTTCGCGGATGTTCACGCTGCCGACGTCGAGTTCGTCGATGAAGCGCGTGATGACGTCGAGCCGGTGGGTGCACACCCCCGACGACAGGCCGAAGGCCGTGCCGTTCGCGATGGCGATGGCCTCGTCGAGCGTCCCGAAGCGGATTACCGGCGAGACCGGGCCGAAGGTTTCCTCGCGCACCACGGTCATCTCCGGACGGACGTGGTCCAGCAGGGTGGGCGAGTAGAGCGCGCCCTGGCGCTCGTTGCCGTAGAGCAATTGAGCCCCCTGGGCGACGGCTTCGTCGACGCGCGCCTCGAAGAGCCTGGCGGCGGCTTCGTCGATCACCGTGCCCATTTCGACGCTCTCGTCCGCCGGGTTGCCGTACCGCCAGCGCCGAGTTTTGTCCAGCAGCAGGGCGACGAATTGGTCGGCGACCGCCCGATGCACGAGGATGCGCTTGACCGCGGTGCAGCGCTGGCCGGAGTTCTTGTAGGAGCCGGCGGCGGCGAGGCTGGCGGCTTCTTCGAGGTCGGCGTCGTCCATGACGATGAGCGGGTCGTTGCCGCCGAGTTCCAGCACCGTGCGGCGATAGCCGATCTTGCCGGCGATGATCTTGCCGATGGGCACGCCGCCGGTGAAGGTGACCAGATCGATGGCCGGATTGGTCAGCAGTTCGTCGGCGATCTCCGCCGGGTCGCCGGTGACGACCTGGAACATTTCCGCCGGCAGGCCGGCTTCGTAGAGGATGTCGGCGAGCAGCAGGGCGGAGAGCGGCACTTTTTCGGAGGGTTTCAGCACCATGCGGTTGTTGGTGGCGATCGCCGGCACGATCTTGTGCGCGACCTGGTTCATCGGATGGTTGAAGGGCGTGATCGCCGAGATGACGCCGAGCAGCGGGTCGCGCTGGGTATACACGCGCCGTTCGCGGCCGTGGGGAGTGATGTCGCAGCTGAAGATCTGGCCGTCGTCGGCCAGCGCGGCGTTGGCGCCGAACACCAGCACGTCGCGCACGCGGCCGGCCTCGTAGCGGCTGTCCTTCTTGCACAGGCCGGATTCGGCGGTGATCAGGTCGGCGATTTCCTCGGCGCGCGCGACGACGCTGTCGGCCGCGCGCCGGAGGATCTCGTAGCGCTGATGGCGCGAAAGTCTGGGGCGATAGGCCCGGGCGATCTCGAAGGCGCGCCGCACGTCCGCCACCGTGGCCTTCGGCACGCTGCCGACGCACGCACCGGTGTAGGGGTTGAGGACTTCGATGACGCGCGGCCGTACGATGCGCTCGCCGCCGATGCGCAGGGTTTCCTGGCGAAAGTTCATGCGCTGCTCCTGGACAGGTGGATCGGTTCAGCCGGCATGTCCTTCCCGGCCGGCCAGCAGTCGCTGCAGCCGCATCCGGCTGGCTGCGAGGTGTGCGCGGATCAGGCGGACGGCCAGCTTTTCGTCGCCTGCGGCGAGCGCCGCCAGCAGGGCCCGATGATCGGCGACCGAAGCGCGCAGGCTGGAGGCGTCGCGGATCTTGGCGTGCGCCCGATGGCGGAACAGCGAAAGCTCGTTGGCCAGGCGGCGATAGTGGTCGAGCAAGGCGGCATTGCCGGTGAGCGCCGCGAGGCGATCGTGGAACTCGATATTGAGCGCATGACAGCGGGCGAAATCGCCCTTCTCGGCGAATTTTTCCGCCTTGGCGAGCACCTCTTCCAGACCGGCCGCCCCGACGCGCTCGGCTGCGGCGGCAAGCTTGCGGACGATGAGCTCCTCGATGGCCAGGCGCACCTCATAAATATCGTCGGCTTCCGCGGCGGTAATGGTGCGCACGAACACGCCGCGGTTCTTTTCGACGCGCACCAGGCCTTTTTCCTCGAGGCCGCGAAACGCCTCGCGCACCGGGCCGCGCGAAACCCCGAGCTGGTCGGCCAGCGGAATCTCGGTGAGCTTGCTGCCCGGAATCAGATGCCCGGCCAGGATCATGTTCTCCAGGTGACGCTGCACCAGCGAGGGCAGGGAATGGTTTTGCAGCAGTTCGATGGAGTCGGCCGGCTGGGCGGAAAAGCGTTTGTTCATATTTTTTTCATCAGACTGAAATGTAAGCAGGGAAGAATGGTTCCCGGGCCTGTTTGTAGATTGTCAACAATCTGTAACGGTTCGATTATAGATTGGGAAATGTTGCAGCTTCATTAACCTCAACCCGGGCTACGGAGGGCCGCTCGCCATGACCGCCGCCATCGAAATCGGCAATCTCAGCAAGTCGTTCCCTTGCTGCAAGGCGCTGGACCAAGTCAGCCTGAGCGTAAGTCCCGGCGAGATGGTGGCCCTGATCGGCGCCTCGGGTTCGGGCAAGTCCACCCTGTTGCGCCACATCTCGGGCTTCATCGCGGCGGATGACGGGCAGATCGCCGTGTTCGGCCGCACCGTCCAGGCCGACGGGCGGGTCGATAAGGATGTCCGCAGCCTGCGCGCCGAGATCGGCTTCGTGTTCCAGCAGTTCAATCTGGTCAATCGCCTGTCGGTGATGACCAATGTGCTGATCGGCCTGCTCTACCGCACCAGCCTGCTGCGCGCGCTGCTGATGCGTTTTTCCGTTGCCGAACGCCGGTGCGCCCTGGAGGCGCTCGCGGCCGTTGGCATCGAGAAGTTCGCCTGGCAGCGCGCCGCCACCCTGTCGGGCGGCCAGCAGCAACGGGCCGCCCTGGCGCGCTGCCTGGTGCAGCAGGCCAGGATCGTGCTGGCCGACGAGCCGATCGCTTCGCTCGACCCCGAATCGGCGCGCAATGTCATGGAACTGCTGGCGCAGATGAACCGCGAGCGCGGCTGCACGGTCGTGGTGTCCCTGCACCAGGTCGAATTCGCCATCAAGTATTGCCCGCGCACCGTGGCCCTGCATCGCGGCCGGGTGGTCTATGACGGGCCCTCTGCCGCCTTGACGCCGCAATTGCTCGGCGAGCTCTACGGGGCGGAGGTCGACGAGCTGTTCGACATGATGCTCGACAGTCCCGCACTCAAGATGCCGTCGGCTCGTCTGGCGGCGCCCTGCGCGGCGCTCTGACGCCGCAAGATTTTCAACCTACCGCAAAGGAGTCGCCATGATACGCACCATCAAAGCCCTGCTGGCCGCGGCCGCCATTGCCCTGGGGGCGGGCGCCCAGGCGCAGGAAATCAAGGAGCTCAACTTCGGCATCATCGCCACCGAGAAGGCCGGCGCGCTGCGCGAGATGTGGGAGCCTTTCCTCGCAGACATGTCGAAAGCCATCGGCGTCAAGGTGAATGGCTTCTATGCCACCGACTACACCGGCATCATCGAGGCGCAGCGCTTCAACAAGGTGCAGATCGCCTGGTACGGCAACAAGGCGGCCATCGATGCGGTGGATCGCGCCAACGGCGAGGTGTTCGTCCAGTTCGTCGATCTCGACGGCACGCCCGGTTACTATTCCTACGTGATCACCCACAAGGACAGCGGCATCGCCTCGCTCGATCAGCTGCTGAAGAACGGCAAGAATTACAGCTTCGGCATGGGCGATCCGCAGTCGACTTCCGGCACCCTGGTGCCCGGCTACTATGTGTTCGCCATGAACAATCTCGATCCGAAAACAACCTTCAGGGTCACGCGCCCCGCCAACCACGAGGGCAATTTCCTTGCCGTGCTGAACCGGCAGGTGGATGCCGCGACCAGCAACAGCGAGATGATGACCAAAATGAAGGAAACCAAGCCGGAGTGGCACGACCAGATCCGCATCCTGTGGACCTCGCCGCTGATTCCGCGCGACCCGCTGGTGTATCGCAAGGACCTGCCGGCCGACCTCAAGAAGAGGATCCAGGACTTCGCGGTCGGCTATGGCAAGAACGAGCGCGAGCGGGAAATCCTCAAGAACCTGTATCGTCTGAAAGGCTTCCAGGTGTCGACCAACGCCCAATTGCTGCCGATCCGCCAGCTCGAACTGTTCCGGGACCGCAAGAAGTTCGAGGGCGACGCCAACATGTCCGCGGCCGACAAGAAGGCGAAGCTGGCCGAGATCGACGCCAAGCTGGCCGATCTGGCCCGGCAGATGAAGTAAGGTCTCTGCGCCGGCCGGCTTCCCGTGCCGGCCGGCAGCCGCTTCCCCCGCCATGACCCCGCCCACCCTCCGCGACGTGCCGCCGGCGCCGCCGGCGCGCAACCTGACCACCACCCTGGCCTGGGGCGCGTTGTTCGCGGTCCTGATCTGGTCCTGGGAGGGCGCCGACATGCGCCCGCTCGACCTGATCGAGGATTCCGGCAACATGGGCACCTTCGCCGGCGAGTTCTTCCCGCCCGACTTCCACGACTGGCGCATCTATCTCGAAGAGATGGTCATCACGGTGCACATCGCCGTGTGGGGCACCGTCCTGTCGATCCTCTGCGCCATTCCCTGCGGCCTGATGTCGGCGGAGAACATCGTGCCGAGCTGGGTGTACCAGCCGATGCGCCGCCTGATGGATGCCTGCCGCGCCATCAACGAAATGGTTTTCGCCATGCTGTTCATCGTCGCCGTCGGCCTCGGCCCGTTCGCCGGCGTGCTGGCCCTGTGGGTGCATACCACCGGGGTGCTGGCCAAGCTGTTCGCCGAGGCGGTCGAGGCGATCGATCCGCGCCCGGTCGAGGGCGTGCGCGCCACCGGCGCCAATGCGCTGGAGGAAATCCTCTACGGCGTGATTCCGCAGGTCCTGCCGCTGTGGATCTCGTATTCGCTCTACCGCTTCGAATCGAATGTCCGTTCCGCCTCGGTGCTCGGCATCGTCGGCGCCGGCGGCATCGGCGTCATTCTGCACGAGGTGATCCGCGGTTTCGAATACGCCCAGACCGCCGCCGTGCTGATCATCATCATCGTCTCGGTCACCCTGATCGATCTCGTTTCCGCGCGCATCCGCCAATGGGCGATCTGACCACATCATCATGAAAACAGTCGAACTCAACGGCATAACCTATCGCTGGCCGCTCCACCCCGTCGTCGTCGTCTGCATCGACGGCGGCGATCCCGCCTATCTCGAACAGGGGTTGCGCGACGGCATCCTCCCGAATATCGCCCGGTTCATGCAAGAGGGCTTCGGCGCGATTGCCGACGGCACGGTGCCGAGCTTCACCTGTCCGAACAACATGTCGATCGTCACCGGGGCGCCGCCTGCCGTACACGGCATTTCGGGCAACTACTACCTCGACGTCGACACCCGTGCAGCCGTGGCGATGACCGGGCCGGAACTGCTGCGCAGCCGCACCATCCTCGCGGAGTTCGCCGATGCCGGCGCGCAGGTCGTCTCGATCACGGCCAAGGACAAGCTGCGCAAGCAACTCGGCAAGGATCTCGACATGCGCCGGGGCAACATCGGCTTTTCCGCGGAGAAGGCCGATCGCTGCACGTTGCAGGAAAACGGCATAGAGAATGTGCTGAAACGCTTCGCCATGCCCTTGCCCGACATCTACTCGATGGATCTTTCCCTGTTCGTGCTCGAGGCCGGCGTCAAGCTCCTCGAAGAGGAGCGCCCGGACCTGATGTATCTTTCGCTCACCGATTTCATCCAGCACAAGCACGCGCCGGGGGATCCGGTCGCCAACGCGTTCTATCGGCGCATCGATGCCCTGTTCGGCAAACTCGCCGCACGCGGCGCGACCGTCGCCCTGACCGCCGATCACGGCATGAACGACAAGTCGAATGGCCACGGCAGGCCGAACGTGATCTACCTGCAGGACATTCTCGACCACAGCTTCGGCCCGGGCGACACCCGGGTGATCTGCCCGATCACCGACGCCTTCGTGCGGCACCACGGCGCACTCGGCGGCTTCGTGCGCGTCTGGTGCCTGGGCGGCCGGGCAACGCCGCAGGCGATCATCGATCTGGTCAAGGACATGCCCGGCATCGCCGCGGCGCTCGACCGGGAAACGGTGTGCCGGCGCTTCGAGCTGCCGCCCGACCGCGAGGGCGACGTCGCCGTGATCGGCGATGCGCATACCGTCATCGGCGCCGCGGTGGCGGACCACGACCTGTCGAAGCTGGCCGACGCGCGCCTGCGCAGCCACGGTTCGACCGCGGAGGCCCGCGTCCCCTTCATCCTGAGCCGTCCCGTCAGCGCCGACTTTCGGCGGCGTGCCGCGCAGGGCCTGAAGAGCCGCCAGATCTTCGAATACGCGATCAACGGAGTCGTCGCGTGAGCTTGCCCGGCAGCGGTCGCGTCGCCGTCTACGATGTCCCCAACGGGCCGTTCCGCCTGGTCGACTACCCGTTGCGCCCGCCCGGCCCCGGCGAAGTGCTGGTCAGGAACCGCATGGCCACGATTTGCCGTTCCGACATCCACACCTGGCAGGGGCGCCGTCCCGGTCCCTGCCCGGGGCTGCTCGGCCACGAGATCATCGGCAACATCGTGGCGCTGGGCGCGGGTGCGCCGCGGGACATGCGCGGCGATCCCCTGCAGGTCGGCGACCGCGTCACCTGGAGCGAATATTTCATCCCCGGCCCGGATTACTTCGGCGAGGTGCTCGATCTGCCGCAGAAGGCGCGCGGCGTCGACAAGTATGGCCACCTGGCGGCAACGACGGCGCCGCACCACCACGGCGGCTTCGGCGAATACTGCTACATCGTGCCGCGCTCCTGGATTCTGCGTCTGCCCGATGTGCTCGACGATGCCGAGGCGACCCCGCTCAATTGCGGCGTGGCGACCATGATCGCCGTCACCGAGGCGGCCAACATCCGCATCGGCCAGACGGTAGTGATCCAGGGTCTCGGCCTGCTCGGCCTGTATGGTGCCGCCATCGCCAAGGCGCGCGGGGCGCGGGCGGTGATCGGCCTCGATGGCGACATGGCAAGGCGCGCACGCGCTTGCCGCTTCGGTGTCGACCTCGCGCTCGATCCCGCGCTGGACCAGGCGGACCTGCTGCAGGAAATTCTCGCCCTGTGTCGCCCCACGGGTCCCGATGTCGTCATCGAAGTCTGCGGCGCAGCGCAGGCCATTCCGCAAGGCATCGAGCTGCTGCGCACCGGGGGCACGTATGTGCTGGGCGGCGTGGTGAACCCGCAAGCCACGGTCGCGCTCGACGCCAATCTGATCCTGAAGAAGATGCTGACATTGCGCGGCATCCACAACTACCATCCGCGCAACCTGATCGAGGCGCTCGAATTCGTCGTCGCCCATCGCACGCACTTTCCTTTCCACGAACTCGTCGATGGCCGCTACCCGCTCGAGCGCGTCGGCGACGCCATGGCGGATGCCGCCGCGCGCCGCGTGCTGCGCGCGGCCATCCTTCCCTGATGCGGAGAAAAGACATGCCCGAACCGACCCTCCTCACCCCCGGCCCGCTGACCACGACACGCCAGACCAAGGAAGCCATGCTGGTCGATTGGGGTTCCTGGGATGGCGCCTTCAACGCCCTGACCGCCTCGGTATGCCGCGATCTGGCCGCCATCGCCCAGGCCGGCACAACCCATGTCTGCATTCCGCTGCAGGGCAGCGGCACCTTCGCCGTCGAAGCGGCGCTCGCTACGCTCGTGCCGAAAACCGGCAAGGTGCTGGTACCCAACAACGGCGCCTACTGCCAGCGTATCGTGCGCATCCTCGGCTACCTGGGCCGCGCCGCAGTGGTGCTCGACATCCCCGAGGACCAGCCGGCCGACCCGGAACGGATCGATGCCGCCTTGCTGGCGGATTCGACCATCACGCATGTCGCCCAGGTGCATTGCGAAACCGGCACCGGCCTCCTCAACCCCCTGCCCGAGATCGCCACCGTGGTCCAGGCGCATGGACGCCGCATGATCGTCGATGCCATGAGCGTTTTCGGCGTCATCCCGGTCGATCTGCAAACCATGCCGATCGACGCGCTGATTGCCGCCTCGGGCAAGTGTCTGGAAGGCGTGCCGGGCATGGGCTTCGTCATCGCCCGGCGCGAGGCGCTGGCCGGGACGCAGGGCAATTGTCATTCGCTCGCCATGGATCTTTACGACCAATGGGTCTATATGGAAGCGACCGGGCAGTGGCGCTTCACCCCGCCGACCCACGTGGTCGCCGCCTTGCGTGCGGCCATCGACCAATACCGGGCGGAGGGCGGCCAGGCCGCGCGCCTGGCACGCTATGCGGAAAATTGCGCCACGCTGGTGGGCGGCCTGCGCAGCCTGGGCTTGCGCACCTTTCTGGACGACAGGGTGCAGGCGCCGATCATCGTGACCTTTCACGCACCGCCCGACGCGGCCTACGACTTTGGCGAGTTCTATCGGCGCGTGCGCGCCAAGGGGTTTATTCTCTATCCAGGCAAACTCACGACGGTGAATACCTTCCGTGTCGGCTGTATCGGGGCGATCGGCCCTGCCGAAATGCGCCAGGCCGTGGCGGCGATCGGCGCTGCGCTCGGCGAGATGGGGGTTTCCCGCTGGAGCTGACGCTTCAGGCCCCGATTTCCCAAGACGTCAGGGCGCGCAGCAGGGAACGTTTCTTCGACTGGTGGGCCTGCATGCGGCGCAGGATGTCGTCGAGGGTGCGGATGGCATCGATGGTATGCGGCCCCTTGTTCAGCATGACGCATTCCGCTCGTTCGCCCATCGCCGCATCGGTGATTTCGGCGCGCGAGGGCAGGCCGGTCTTGGCGAGGGTTTCGAGGACCTGGGTGGCCCAGATCACGGGCATATGCGCCGCCTCCGCCGCCCAGAGAATTTCCTCCTGGACTTCCGCCAGACGCTCGTAGCCGCATTCCACGGCGAGATCGCCGCGCGCGATCATGATGCCTGCCGCCTTTCCGGCCATGGCCGCATAGAGCAGCTCGGGCAGGTTTTCGAAACCGCGCCGGGTCTCGATCTTGAGGACGATGCCGAGATGTCCGGCGTCCAGCGCCGCCAGCCGCTGCCTGAGGGAATCCACATCGCCGGCGCGGTGCGCGAAGGACAGGCCGATCATGTCGGCGAGACCGACCGCCACGGCGAGATCGTCGATGTCCTTGCCGGTCAGGGCGGGCAGGTCGAGCTGGCTGTCGGGGAAATTGATCCCCTTGTCGTCGGCGAGTTTCTCGCCGGCATCGCGCGCGCGGGTGATCTCGACCTCGAGGCGGTCGCGAGCAACGTGCCGGACGATGCCGCCGATGCGTCCATCGTCGAACCAGATGCGCTCGCCGACGCAGACCTGTCCGAAAACTTCCGGCAGCGTGCAGGCCAGCGCCGGCAGCGGCGAGGTTCCCGCGCCCGCCCCGGCGCGCGTCAGCAGCAGCCTGCTGCCGCATTCGAGCCGCAGGAAGCCCGGCCGCGGCGGCAGGTCGACGATGCGGGTCGGGCGGCCGGACCGCCCCTTGCGGCGACGCACCATCTCCGTTGCGGGGACGAGGTAACTGGTCTGGCCGGATTCGGCGAGCACGCCCTCCGCATCGCAGTGCACCACGCGGAAGTCGCGACGGGCGCCGCGGGCATCGACGATCCGCAACACGTCGTCATGGGCGATGCGCGCCAGCCAATCCGCATCCACGCCGATGCTGGCCTGCGCCCCCTGGATTCTTGCCGGCCGACCGGCCGGATGAAGCCCCAGGCGCGCCGGCACCGTCACGCGGCCGAGTTCGTCGCGCAGCGGGCGCAGCTTCAGCACGGGGGAAGCGGGCGGAACATGGCCCGTGCGCAGCTTTGGCCCGGCCAGATCCATCAGGATGCGCACCGGGCGCCCTGCGGCCTTGGCCGCGCGCCGGACCTGGCGCGCCATGGCGCGCCACTCGGCCGGGCCGTCATGCGCGCAATTGATGCGTGCGATGTCCATGCCGGCATCGACGAACTGGCGAATCATGCCGTAATCGCCGGCCGCCTCGGCAGGCAGGGTGACCATGATGCGCACCGTGCGGCCGGGGGGCGGTGCGCCGAGCAAGCCGGCGGCGTGCTCGTCGAGCAGCTTGCGGCTGCGCTTGATGCCGACCGGCTCTTCCGCCGAGCAGGGATTCCAGGGCAGTGCGAGCAGGCGATGCAGGATGCCGAGCACCTTGTCGAGGTTGGCCAGCACGTTCGATTCGGACCGCCCCAGCGACGAAACTCCGATCCAGGCCAGTTTTTCCTGCAGGGGGCGACAATCTTTCTGCCGCAACGCCAGGTAATGCGCCAGATTGCGGGCGCTCGGCAGAAATCCCGCATCGACCCTGTCGATCCAGGCCGACAGCCGCGTCTCGTTGGCCAGCATGCTCTCGCGCAGCGACCACAATGCGTCGATCAGCGCCCGGCATTCGCCGCCATCCCAGTCGTCGCTCGGCTTGCACCGCTTCTGCTTCATCGCTTTCGAGGCTCCGTATCGGCATCCATAGTATTTCGCAACGATGACAAAATTATTTCCCCGCAACCGACCGGATGCCGGCCGGTCGTCATGAAGATGAAACGCCCGGGCGGGACACTGCGCGACGAGCCGCCGGGAAGCCTGCATTTCCCTGGCGCCGCCACCTTGCGCAGTTCCCCGACGCGATGTATCGCAGCCGCGACAAGCTCGTGATTTTCGACGCCGATGGCACGCTGATCGATGCGTTTCACGCCATCGAGGCGGCCTTCTCGCGCAACGGCATGGATATCGGCGACCAGGAGCGCTTCCAGAAGCGCCGCAAGCTCCTCAAGTACCTCGGCGGCTTGCGCGAGTTCCCCAAAAACCTGCGCCGCCAGTTCGGCAAACAGAACCGCAAGCGGTTGATCGACACCCTGACGGACGTCTACCGCCAGGAGACCCGGCTCTACGACGGGCTGGCGGAGCTGCTCAAGCTGTTGATCGACGACCCCGGCGTGCGCGTCGGCATCGTCACGCGCAACATAACCCTGGAGCCGGCCGAGACGATGCGGCAATTGCTGCACAGGCACGCCATCGATATCGACGCGCTGGATTTCCTGGCCTGCATTCCCCTGCGGGAGGATAAGCAGAAACAGTTCTGCGCGATCCGCACAATGCTGGGGATCAATCCCGCCCTCGGCTATGCCTGCGGCGACGAGTATCCCGACTATGCCGCCGCCATCGGCGCCGGCCTGCACCCATTCATCGCCGCCTACGGTTTCGAGGACTATCGCCGCCTGCGCGACGGGCATGTCCCCGATGCCGTGATCGCGGCGACGCCACAGGCATTGGCCGACCGGCTGTGCCACGCGCTCGGATTGCCGGCGCCGGGCGATGCGGCGGCGACTCAGCCGGTTGCGGCTGCCATCGTCGGCACCATCAGCAGGTCGCCGCGCGACTCGGCGACGAGATGGGCGGCCACGCTGCCGAGCAGGGCGGCCGCGATATCCGACTGACGGTGCGCGCCGATCGCCAGCAGGTCCGCGCCCAGTTCGGCGGCCTGGCGGTTGATCAGCGCCGGCGCGTAGCCGTGGCGCACGCGCCGCACGCAACGGCCCGGCACGGCCAGCGTGGCGATGAAGTCGTCCATCTCGCGCTGCGCCTCGGCCTCCCCGATCCGCCGGTAGTGGTCGACCGTTTCGTCCTCGGTGCCGGCGTAATACATCTCCCGCTCGAAAGGCACTTCGTAGGCGTGAAACAGATGCAGCTCGGCGGCGGGAAACAGGCGCGCCGCGAAGTCGGCGGCGGCCCGCGCCGCGGGGGAAAAGTCGGTGGCGACCAGGATGCGCTCGTAGTCGAAGGGCGGCGTCTGCTTGACCATCAGCACCGGCACGGTCGTCAGCCGCAGCAGCTTGAGCGCGGTGGCGCCGACGAACAGGTCGTAGAGCAGGTGCTCGCCGTGCGCGCCGACGACGACCAGGTCGGCGGCGGATTCGCGCGCCCGTGCGGCCAGCGCGACCGGCGGCCGGCCTTGCAGCACGCGCGTCGCCGGCGCCGTCACGCCGGTGCGTGCGGAGACTTCGGCGGCCAGAACGTCGAGCCGCCGCGCGGCATCCGCCAGCACGCGCGCCTCGGTGATGCCTTCGTCGGCGGCGATGCGGCGCCAGACGCCCGAGAAAGCGCTCAGATGCACGGCATGGGCGATTTCCAGGCTGGCGCCGGTCGCCTGCGCCAGCAGGGCGGCGCGCCGCACCGCCGCCGCGGCGCTGGGCGAGAAATCGCTAGCCGTCAGGATGCGTTCGACCGTCATGGAAACCCCTTTCGAAGCGTCGCTGCGCGAAATTCCTTGGAACCGCAGTATGCAACAACCTGCGGCGCGGCGGGTCCCGATTCAGGCCAGACGGCCGGCAGGAAGCCGTGCCGAGAACTTGCTGCCCTGCCCGGGAGTGGATTTGATCTGCAGCGTGCCGCCATGCCGCGCCAGCACGTGCTTGACGATGGCCAGGCCGAGGCCGGTGCCGCCGGAGGCGGTCGAACGGCCCTTGTCGACACGGTAGAAGCGTTCGGTCAGACGCGGCAGATGTTCGGGTAGAATGCCAATCCCGGTGTCCGTGACGGAAAAGACCGGGGCGCCCCCATCCGGCGCCCACTCGAGGGTGATCGTTCCGCCGGGCGGGGTATAGCGCACCGCGTTGGAGACGAGATTGCCGAAGGCGCTGCGGATCTCGTCGTAGCTGCCGCGCAGCCGGTGCGCATCCACCCTGCCGGTGCGGAAGACATGCCGTCCGCGCGACAAGGCTCCCGCCTCGACAATCAGGCTGTCGATCAGCGCCGGCACGTCGATCAGATCGTCGCGCGGCGGCTGGCTGTCGTTTTCCAGCCTGGACAGCGTGAGCAGATCGTCGACGAGCCGGTTCATCCGCACGGTCTGCTCGGTCATCAGGCCGAAGAAGGAGCGGGCAGCGTCTCCGGCCGGGGGGCGGTCGGAAGCGAACTGCTCCAGAAATCCGGTGATGACGGTCAGCGGGGTGCGCAATTCGTGCGAGACATTGGCGACGAAATCGCGCCGGACGATTTCGCTGCGCGCCAGATCGGTGACATCGCGCGACAGAAGCAGCGTTCCCGTGCCGGCGAAAGGAATCAGCGCGAGCGCCAGGATGGCCTCCCCCTGACCGCGCTGCAACTGGAGAGGATCGAGCGTCTCGCCCCGCCGGAAGGCGCCCAGGTAGGCGAGAAAGGCGCTGTCGCGGATGAGTTGTTCGATCGCGATGCCGATATCGCGCGCGCCGTCGAGCGAAAAATGCCGGCAGGCGGCCGGATTGATCCATTCGATCTGCTCGCTCGGACCCAGCAGGATGACCCCGTCGGGCAAGGCCTCGACCGCGCTGCGAAACCGCTCGAGCGCCTCGCGGGTGGCGTCGTGTCGTCTTTCTTCCTCGCGGCGCAGGCGCTGCAGGCGGGAAAACAGGTCGCGCCAGACTCCGGCGCCGTCGGGAAGCGGATTGTCCGGCGCGTTCAGCCAGTCGCGCAGGGCGTTGCGCTGGCGCAGCTGGCCGAGCAGGATCAGGAGGAGAACGACGACGAGCGCCAGCAGCAGGCACGAAAATGCCGTGCATGGCCACACGGTCATTCCCGGCTGCTCGAGAGCTTGTAGCCGATGCCGCGCACCGTTTCGATGAGCTTGTCGCCGGAAGGCCCGAGACCGGCGCGCAGGCGACGAATGTAGACGTCGACGGTGCGGTCCTCGAGAAAGCGGTGATCGCCGCGCAGCGCGTTGAGCAGCTGGTCGCGGGTCAGGGCGCGGTTGGGATGGGTCATCAGGTAATGCAGCAGCTCGAATTCGGTCGGGCCGAGGGAAACCTCCCGTCCGTCGCAGGTGACCGTGCGCGAGGCAGGATCGAGGCGCACCGGGCCGATCGCGATCGGGTCGCCCGCGAGGTGGGGCGCGCGGCGGCGCAGCACGGCGCGGATGCGCGCGATCAGCTCCTTCGGCGAAAAGGGTTTGCCGATGTAGTCGTCGGCGCCCAGATCGAGCCCCTGGACGCGATCGGTTTCATCGGTGCGCGCGGTGACCATGATGATCGGCAGTTCGCGGGTGCGCACCTCGCTGCGCAGGCGCTTGGCCAGCGTGACCCCGGACATGCCCGGCAGCATCAGGTCGAGCAGCACCAGCGCGGGCAGGCGGCGCTGGATCTCGGCGAACGCCTCTTCGGCCGTGGTGGCGATCGCGACCTGGAAGGCGGACTGCTCGAGGGAGTAGCGCAGCAGTTCCTGGATGGCGGCCTCGTCTTCGACGACGAGGATGCGGGGAGCGCTCATTGGGCGCGCGTCTCCTCCTCCAGCGCCTCCAGGCTGAGGTGACGGACATCGCGGCCCTTGACGATGTAGATGACGTCCCTGGCGATGTTCTTGCAGTGGTCGCCGATGCGCTCGATCGACTTGACGATGAAGATGATGTCCAGCGCGCTGGAAATGGTGCGCGGATCCTCCATCATGTAGGTGACCAGCTCGCGCGTGATGGTGCCGAAGTGCCGGTCGATCTCCTTGTCGTCGCGTACCACGCGCGTGGCGGCCGCCACGTCGCTGCGGACGAAGGCGTCCAGCACGGCATGCAGCATCGCTGCGACCTTTTCGCCCATGTGCTGCACCGCCACGGTCTGCGGCGTGCCGACGGCGATGCCGCGGTCGTAGATCTTGCGTGTCGCCTTGGCGACCTTTTTCGCCTCGTCGCCGATGCGTTCCAGGTCGGTGACGGTCTTGCTGACCGCCATCAGCACGCGCAGATCGATCGCGGCGGGCTGCTGGCGGGCGACCACCAGGGTGAGCGCGTCGTCGAGGGAAATCTCCATCTCGTCCACGCCGGCGTCGCGCACGACCACGGTTTCGGCGAGATCGCGGTCCAGTTCGGCCAGGGCGCGGATCGCATCGCGCACCTGCTCCTCGACCAGGCCGCCCATGCGGGTCAGGCGGGCGCGCACGTCGTCGAGTTCGCTGTCGAATTGCTTGAGGAGGTGTTCGCTCATGGTTCAATTCTCCTGAAAGAGTCAGCCGAAGCGGCCGGTGATGTAGTCTTCGGTGCGCTTGTCTTTCGGCTTGACGAATATGTCGTCGGTTTTGCCGAACTCGATCATCTCGCCGAGATACATGTACGAGGTGAAATCGGAGACGCGCGCGGCCTGCTGCATGTTGTGCGTGACGATGGCGATGGTGAACTCCTTCTTCAGCTCGTCGATCAGCGCCTCGATGTGCATGGTCGAGATCGGGTCGAGCGCCGAGGTCGGCTCGTCGAGCAGGATCACGCGCGGCTTGACGGCGACGCAGCGCGCGATGCACAGGCGCTGCTGCTGGCCCCCGGAGAGGC
The DNA here is from genome assembly GCA_964653505.1 of uncultured Methyloversatilis sp. Taxonomy (GTDB): domain Bacteria; phylum Pseudomonadota; class Gammaproteobacteria; order Burkholderiales; family Rhodocyclaceae; genus Sulfuricystis. The sequence goes on along the minus strand of CAZZFN010000012.1, from coordinate 6,934 downwards.
CGGTGCCCGGCTGCTTGAGCTTGTCCTTCACCTCGTTCCACAGCGCGGCCTTGGTGAGCGCCCACTCGACGCGGTCGTCCATCTGGCTGCGCGACAGCTTCTCGTGCATGCCGACGCCGAAGGCGATGTTCTCGTAGATCGACATCGGGAAGGGGGTCGGCTTCTGGAACACCATGCCGACCCTGGCGCGCAATTCGATCGTGTCGACGTCCTTGGCCAGGATGTTCTTGCCGCAGACGATCATCTCCCCCTCGGCGCGCTGCCCCGGATAGAGGTCGTACATGCGGTTGATGGCGCGCAGCAGCGTGGACTTGCCGCAGCCGGAGGGACCGATGAAGGCGGTCACCTTGCCCCAGTAAATGTCGAGGTTGATGTTCTTGAGGGCGATTTCGTGGCCGTAGTAGAAATCGAGATTGCGTATGCTGATTTCCGGCACGAGATTTTCGCTGTCTGGCGGGATGTTCATTGCGTCCTCTGGGATCTCCGGGATTAATGGCCCCGCATGGGGCGGAAGGCGACGCGGGCGATGATGTTGAGGGTCAGCACGCCGACGGTGATCAGGAAAACCCCGGCCCAGGCAAGCTGTTGCCAGTCGGTGAAGGGGCTCATGGCGTAGCGGAAGATGGTGACGGGCAGGTTGGCCATCGGTTCGCCCAGATCGAGGCTCCAGAACTGGTTCGACAGCGCGGTGAACAGCAGCGGGGCGGTCTCGCCGGAGATGCGCGCCAGCGCAAGCAGGACGCCGGTGACGACGCCCGCCTTGGCCGCCCGCAGCGTCACCTTGGTGATCACTTTCCATTTCGGCGCGCCGAGGGCGAAGGCCGCCTCGCGCAGCGTGTTCGGCACGATGGACAACATGTCGTCGGTGGTGCGCACCACCACCGGGATCACCAGCAGGCCCAGGGAGACCGCGCCCGCGATGGCGGAAAACTTGCCGGTCTGGGCGACGATGATCGCATACACGAACAGGCCGATGACGATCGACGGCGCGGACAGCAGGATGTCATTGACGAAGCGCGTCACCCGCCCCAGCCAGGTGCGGCTGCCATACTCGGCCAGATAGATGCCGGACAGGATGGCGACCGGGGTGGCCATCAGCATGCCCAGCGAGACCATGATCGTGCTGCCGACGATGGCGTTGAGCAGGCCGCCCGGCACGCCCGGCGGCGGCGTCATCTCGGTGAACAGGCTCACCGACAGCGCGCCGATCCCTTGTTCGAAGACCATCCAGAGGATCCAGATCAGCCAGAACAGGCCGAAGGACATGGCGAGAAGCGAGAGCGTCAGGGCGAAGACATTGACGAATTTGCGGCGGGCCAGGAGCGTCATGGGATGTGCGGCCTTCTCAGCGTTTGTCGAGCGAGTGCAGGAGCAGGCGCGACAGGGACAGGACGACGATGGTGATCAGGAACAGCAGCAGGCCGAGCTCGATCAGGGCGGCGGTGTACAGGCCGGGCGTCGCCTCGGCGAACTCGTTGGCGAGCGCCGAGGTGATGCTGTTGCCCGGCTGGAACAGCGAGTAATCGATGAAGATGCTGGCGTTGCCGATCACGAAGGTGACCGCCATCGTCTCGCCCAGCGCGCGGCCCAGGCCGAGCATGATGCCGCCGATCACGCCGACGCGCGTGTAGGGCAGCACGATCTTCCAGACCACTTCCCAGGTCGTGCCGCCGATGCCGTAGCAGGACTCCTTGAGCATCGCGGGCGTCAACTCGAAGACATCGCGCATGATCGAGGCGATGAACGGGATGATCATGATGGCCAGGATGATGCCCGCGGCGAGCACGCCGATGCCGAGCATCGGTCCGGTGAACAGGTTGCCGATCGCCGGGAGCTGGCCGAGCGTCCTGGCGATCAGGGGCTGGACATGCTCCCCGAAGAGCGGCGCGAACACCAGCAGGCCCCACATGCCATACACGATGCTGGGGATGCCGGCGAGCAGCTCGATGGCGGTGCCCAGGGGGCGCCGCAGCCAGACCGGCGAGAGCTCGGTCAGGAAGATCGCGATGCCGAAGCTGATCGGCACGGCGATGATCAGGGCGATGATCGAGGTCGCCAGCGTGCCGTAGATGGGCACGAGGGCGCCGAAGCGCTCGGCGGGGGGATTCCATTCGGAGCTCGTCAGGAAGCCGAAACCGAACGCCTGGATCGACGGCAGCGCGCTCCAGACCAGCGAGACCACGATCGCGAACAGCACCAGCAGGGTGAGGGCCGCGAACGTCCGGGTCAGGTTGAGGAAGATCAGGTCGCCCGTCCTGGCTTTTTCGAGGGAGGATTTCATGTCTGCGCAGCGTGACGCGAAGGCGATGGGGTGTGGCGGAGAAGAGGCGCCGGGCGCTCACAGGCAGCGGAGCGCGCCCGGTGCGGCAGTTTATTTGGCCGAAAGGACCGGCTTGCCGGCGCTGTCCCTGATGTGCGCCCAGGATGCCTGGATTTGCTTGACCAGGCTGTCGGGCAGCGGCACGTATTCGAGTTCCTGGGCGGTCTTGTCGCCGTGCTCGTAAGCCCAGTCGAAGAACCTGAGCGCCGCGGCGCCCTGCGCCGGCTTGTCCTGCACCCGGTGCATCAGGATGAAAGTGGCCCCGGTGATCGGCCAGGCATCCTTGCCGGCCTGGTTGGTCAGGATTTCGCCGAAGGAGGCCCTGCCCCAGTCGGCGCCGGCGGCGGCCTTGAAGGTCGTGTCGTCCGGCGCGACGAAATTGCCGGCGGCGTTCCTCATGAGCGTGTGGGACTGCTTGTTTTGCTTGGCGTAGATGTACTCGACGTAGCCGATCGAGTTGGGAATGCGCTGCAGGAAGGCGGACACCCCTTCGTTGCCCTTGCCGCCCAGACCGGTGGGCCACTGCACGGCCGTGCCCTCGCCGACCCTGGTTTTCCACTCCTCGCTGACCTTGGAAAGATAGTTCGTGAACAGGAAGGTCGTGCCGGAACCGTCGGCGCGCCGCACCACGGCGATGTCGGCGTTGGGCAGATTGAGGCCGGGATTCAGGTCGGCGATCGCCTTGTCGTTCCACTTGGCGATCTTGCCCAGGTAGATGTCGGCGATCACCGGTCCGGTCAGCCGCATCTGGCCGGGCGCGACGCCCTGGATGTTGACCACGGGCACGACGCCGCCGATCACGGTCGGGAACTGGACGAGACCGTCCCGCTCGAGAACCTCGGGCCTGAGGGGCATGTCCGTGGCGCCGAAATCGACGGTCTTGGCGGTAATCTGCTTGATGCCGGCGCCGGAACCGATCGACTGATAGTTGACCTTGATGCCGGTCGCCTTGTGGTAGCTGTCGGCCCACTTGCCGTAGAGAGGCGCCGGGAAGGAGGCGCCGGCGCCGGTGATTTCGGTGGTCGCATGGGCAGACAGGGCCGCACCGCCCGCCGCAACGACGGACAGCGCGGCGGCGCGCAGCAGATTGCCAAAGGCATTTTTCATGGTTTCCTCAACAGTTGCGATACTCGCAAAACGAACCCGCTTGGGGGAGAGGCAATATATGACTCTTTTGTTACACTACCATGACACCGGGCGATTGGCCAAAGGCGCGATAATGGCCCTCCCAGAGCCCCACGCAGCACCGGCAGTTCCGAGACCGGCCGGCGGGCTGCGCGTCGCGGAACCCTCGCAATGACCTCAAGCACGAACATGAGTGACTGTCCCGAAGGCGGCCGACGCCGAAAGCTGCGCGCCTTCATCGAACACCCGCGCACCCAGAACGGCATCATCGTCCTGATCCTGATCAACGCCGCCCTGCTCGGCATGGAAACCTGGCCGGCCGCCATGAACGCCGCCGGCAGCCTCATCCTGGCCGCCGACCGTTTCATCCTCGCGTTGTTCGTGATCGAGATCGCCCTGCGCCTCTATGTGCATCGCATGGCTTTCTGGCGCGATCCGTGGAGCGTGTTCGATTTTGCCGTGGTCGCCATCGCCCTCCTGCCGGCCACCGGGCCGCTCTCGGTATTGCGCGCCCTGCGCGTGTTGCGCGTGCTGCGCCTGCTCACCATGGTGCCGTCGATGCGGCGCGTGGTCGGCGCCCTGCTGGCGGCGATTCCCGGGCTCGGTTCCATCGCCCTGGTGCTGCTGATCATCTACTACGTCTTCGCGGTGATCGCCACCAAGCTGTTCGCCGCCGCCCATCCGGAATGGTTCGGCAGCATCGGCCACTCGCTCTATACCCTGTTCCAGATCATGACGCTGGAAAGCTGGTCGATGGGCATCGCCCGTCCGGTGATGGAGAACTTCCCCTACGCCTGGCTCTTCTTCATTCCCTTCATCCTGGTGGCCACCTTCACGATGCTCAACCTGTTCATCGCGATCATCGTCAATGCCATGCAGGATTACAACCAAAGCGCCCAGCAGGAGACGAAACAGGCGGTGGAGTCGGCGCGCGAGCACATCGAGGCCGACCTGCAGGCCGAGCTGCGCGCCCTGCGCGAGGAAATCCGCGCCCTGCGCGCCCGGCTGCCCGAGCCGGCTGCCCGCGCCGCCGCGCCCACCTTGCCGGACAGGACGTGACCGCGGCGGCGCCGCCACCTTCCATCTACGCCGGCCGGCGTTTCGCCCTGCTCACCCGGCACGGCAAGGAGCGCGTCATCGCGCCTGTGCTGGAGCCGGCGCTGGGTTGCCGGATCGATCTCGTGACCGATTACGACACCGACCAGCTCGGCACCTTCACGCGCGAGATCCCGCGTCTGGGCACGCAGATCGAGGCCGCGCGGCGCAAGGCGCGCATCGGCATGGAACGGGCGGGAACGGACTGCGGCCTCGCCAGCGAAGGCAGTTTCGGCCCCGATCCGTTTACCGGCATGTTCTCGTGGAACGTGGAAGTCCTGCTGTTCATCGACGACCGGCTCGCCATCGAAGTCTGCGGCGTTTTTCAGGGCGCGGGGCGCAGCGACCACCTGCGCGCGACCGAGTGGCCGGAGGTGGAAGCCTTCGCCCGGGCGGCCGGGTTCCCCCTGCAGCATCTGGTGGTGCGACCGCGGCATGAACACGATGGGCGCATCAGGAAGGGCATCGCCACCTGGCCGGATCTGCGCGCCGCATTCGCCTGGGCGCAGGCCGACGACGGCAAGGTCTTCGTCGAGTTCGACTTGCGCGCGCATGCCCACCCCGAGCGCATGGAGAACATCCGCCGCGCCGCGGAAGATCTCCTCGTCAAGCTGCAATCCGTCTGTCCGGCCTGCGGCGCTCCCGGCTACGCGGCGCTCGAACGCGTCCCCGGACTACCCTGCGCCGCCTGCGGCGCGCCCACCCGCGCAACGCGCGCCGAGATCTGGGGCTGTCCGCGCTGCGGCCGCCGCGAGGAGCGCGACTGCGCGTCCGGACTGGCCGCCGATCCGGGCCGCTGCGACCGTTGCAACCCGTGACGATGCAACTCGACCCCGTCATCCTCTTTTTCCTGTTCGGCCTGGCCGCCGGGCTGTTGCGCTCCGAGCTCAAACTCCCTGCTGCGCTCTACGATTCGCTGTCGATCGTCCTGTTGCTGGCCATCGGCCTCAAGGGTGGCGAGGGGCTGGCCCAGCAGTCGCTTGCGCCCCTGCTGCCGCAAGTCGGCGCGGTGATCGTGCTGTGCGCGATCCAGACCCTGATCGCTTTCGCCATCCTGCGCGGCCCGGGACGATTCGGCCGCGCCGACGCCGCCGCGACGGCGGCGCATTACGGTTCGGTCAGCGTCGCCACCTTCGCCGTGGCGGTCGCCTGGCTGATCGCCCGCGACATTGCCTTCGAGCCGCAGATGGCCATCCTGCTCGCCATCATGGAAGTGCCGGCCATCCTGCTCGGCATCGTCCTGGCGCGCGGCGTCGGCCGCACAACCGACTGGCGCGCCCTCGGACACGAGGCCTTTCTCGGCAAGGGGGTCACCCTGCTGCTGGGGGGCATGGCCATCGGCTGGATCGCCGGCCCGGAGGGACTGGCGCCGATCAAGGGGCTGTTCTTCGACCTGTTCAAGGGCGTGCTGGCGCTGTTTCTGTTGGAGATGGGCCTGATCGTCAGCCGCCAGATGGGCGAGTTGAAAAGGAGCGGAGCCTTCCTGATCGCCTTCGGTCTCGGCATGCCGCTGTTCTCCGCCCTGCTCGGTCTCGGCACCGGCATGCTGCTCGGCCTCTCGGTCGGCGGATCGACGCTGCTGGCGACGTTGGCCGCCTCCGCTTCGTACATCGCGGTGCCGGCCGCCATGCGCCTGGCCGTCCCGGAAGCCAAGCCGGCGATTTCCCTCGCCGCCGCGCTGGGCGTGACTTTCCCTTTCAACATCCTGGCCGGCATCCCCCTCTACCACTGGCTGGCCAAAACCGTTAGCGGAGACTGACGATGCCGATCCACACCGAAAAGCGCACCCTGCTCACCATCGTCACCGAAGGCGTCGTCGAGCATGTCCTGCTCGCCGATCTCGACCGCCTGGGGGTGCACGGCTATACGGTCACCAACGCGCGCGGCAGCGGCGCACACGGTGTGCGCGCCGCCGACTGGGATGCGGCGGCGAACATCCGCATCGAAATCGTCTGCGCACGGGCGCAGGCCGAGAGCGTTCTCGAGTTCCTCAAAACACATTACTTCGCCAATTACGCCATCGTGACGTTTCTGCACGAGGTCGAGGTTCTGCGGCCGGAGAAATTCTAGGACCCGTGGCGACCTCCCTGCCTGCTCCCTGCGCCGACGCCCAGGCGGCCAGCCGCGCGCTGTCGGCCTGCATCGCTGCCTGCATCCGCACCGCGGGCGGTTGGCTGTCGTTCGCGGATTACATGGACATGGCGCTGCATCTGCCGGGGCTGGGCTACTACGCCGGCGGCGCGCACAAGTTCGGCAGGGCGGGCGATTTCGTCACGGCGCCGGAGCTGACGCCGCTGTTCGGCCAGGCGCTGGCGCGCCAGGTGGCGCAGGTGCTCGGTGCCGTCCCGGCAGAACCGATTCTGCTCGAGGCCGGCGCGGGCAGCGGCAGGCTTG
>CAZZFN010000011.1:0-28628 GCA_964653505.1 uncultured Methyloversatilis sp. | reverse complement strand
GTCGGCTTCGAGCTGATGGAAAAGCAGAAACTCGGCATCAGCCAGTTCGCCGAGCAGGTCAATTACCAGCGCGGGCTGGAAGGCGAACTGTCGCGCTCGATCCAGGCGCTCGGTGCGGTGCGCGCGGCGCGCGTCCATCTGGCCATCCCGAAGCAGACCGCCTTCCTGCGCGACGAACTCAAGCCCTCCGCCTCGGTGCTGGTCAGTCTGCAGCCCGGCCGCGCGCTCGATCCCGCGCAGATCGCCGGCATCGTCCATCTGGTCTCGTCCTCGGTGCCGCAACTTTCTCCTGCCAACGTCAGCGTGATCGACCAGGACGGCAAGCTGATCTCGCAGCGCCGCGAGGGCTTCGGCAGCGACGGGCTCGACCCGGGGCAGCTCGCCTTCCTGCGCGAGGTCGAGGCGCAGTATGTGCGGCGCATCGAAACCATGCTCGAACCGCTGCTCGGCACGGGCAATTTCCGCACCCAGGTGGCGGCCGAGATCGATTTCAACCAGATCGACCAGGTCGAGGAAACCTATCAGCCGAACCCGGCGCCGAACACCGCCATCCGCAGCCAGCAGACCGCCGAGACCGGTTCCGGCAGCCCGCCCGCGGCGGGGGTGCCCGGCGCCCTCACCAACCAGCCCCCGGTTCCCGCCACCGCGCCGATCGTCAGCCCGCCGGTCGGCGCGGCGGCCGGCGCCGGCGCGGCAGTGGGCAACTTCACGCGCAACGCCACGACCAATTTCGAGCTGGACAAGACCGTGCGTCACACGCGCGCCACGCCGGGGAGCATCAAGCGCCTCTCCGTCGCCGTCGCGGTGAATCACAAGCGTCCCGCGGGCAGCGACGGCAGGCCCGGCAAGCCGGTGCCGCCGAGCGCCGAGGAACTCAAGCGCATCCACGACCTGGTGCGCGAATCGGTCGGCTTCAGCGAAAAGCGCGGCGACACGATCAACGTCGCCGCCGCCAGCTTCGTGGAAAGCGAGATCGAGACGCTTGCCGAGACCCCGCTGTGGCAGGATCCATCGACCATCGCCCTCGCCAAGGAGGTCGGCAAGTATCTGGTCTTCGCCCTGATCGCGCTGCTGATCTGGACCAAGCTGCTCAAGCCCGTGTTCGAGATGTTCGCCGCCGCGGCCCAGCGCGCCGAGGCGGAGCGCAAGGCCGCCGCTGCCGCAGCCGCCGTCGGCGCGACCGCCCATGCCGGCGGTGCCCACGGCGGCCGCAGCCTGGACGAGAAGCTGCAGGGCGCCCGCGACAGCGCGAAACAGGAACCCAAGCTGGTCGCCGAGCTGATCAAGGAGTGGATGGGTGGCAGCGGGACCTGAGGATGGCCTCGAAAAGAGCGCGATGCTGCTGCTCTCGCTCGGCGAGGACGCGGCGGCGGAAGTGCTCAAGCACCTCGGCCCGCGCGAGGTGCAGAAGCTCGGCCACGCCATGGCCGCCATCAAGTCGGTGCCGCGCGACAGGATCGAGCAGCTGATCGACGAGGTCGAAGCTCACGCCGCCAAGGGCGCCGGGCTGTCGGCCGACGAGAACATGATCCGCGCCATGCTGACCAAGGCGCTCGGCGACGACAAGGCGGCCAATCTGATCGGCCGCATCCTGCAAGGCGGCGACACGGCCGGCATCGAGAGCCTGAAGTGGATGGATGCCGCGACGGTGGCCGACCTGATCAAGAACGAGCATCCGCAGATCGTTGCGACGATTCTCGTGCATCTCGAATACGACCATGCCGGCGAGATCCTCAAGCTGTTCACCGAGCGGCTGCGCAACGACGTGCTGCTCAGGATCGCCACGCTCGACGGCGTGCAGCCGGTCGCCCTGCGCGAGCTCAACGAGGCCATGGCGCGCATGATGGCCGGCGCTTCGGCGAGCGTGAAGAAGGCCGCCATGGGCGGCATCCGCCATGCCGCCGAGATTCTCAACTTCGTCGGCCAGGCCGCCGAAACCTCGATCGTCGACAACGTGCGCGAATACGATCCCGACCTGGCGCAGAAGATTCTCGACGAGATGTTCGTCTTCGAGAACCTGCTCGACGTGGACGACCGCGGCATCCAGCTGCTGCTGCGCGAGATCCAGTCCGATTCGCTCATCCTCGCCCTCAAGGGCGCCTCGCCCGAGCTGCGCGAGAAAATCTTCAAGAACATGTCGCAGCGCGCCGCCGAGATGCTCAAGGAAGACCTCGAATCGAAAGGCCCGGTGCGGCTTTCCGAGGTCGAGGCCGAGCAGAAGGAAATCATCAAGATCGCGCGCCGCCTCGCCGACGAAGGCCAGATCCAGCTCGGCGGCAAGGGCGCCGAAGACCAGATGATATGAGCAAGCTTACCGCCTGGGAACGCTGGGAACTCGCCAGCTTCGACGCCGGCATCGCGGTCGCGCCGCACGGAACGGACCCGCATGCCGACCGTCCCGGTCGCGGCGCGCACGGGGGCGTGCCGCTGGAGCGCGCCGAAATCGAACGCATCTGCGCCGAGGCGCGCGCGGACGGCTACCAGGCCGGCTACGCAGACGGCAAGCGCGCCGGCTACGAGGCGGGACGGGAATTGGCCGCCGCCGAGGCGCGCCGCATCGGTCAGGCGGCCGACCGGCTCGAACAAGCCCTGCAGGAATTCGACCAGCAGGTGGCGGACGAGCTGCTGGCCCTGGCCGTCGAGGTCGCGCGACAGGTGGTGCGCCAGGAGATCGCGGCGCGGCGCGAAACCCTGCTCGCCGTGGTCAACGAAGCGCTCACCCATCTGCCGCACCAGCATGTCGCGATCCGGCTCTGTCCCGCCGACGCCTCGCTGGTGCGTTCGTATCTCGGCGACGTGCTGACGCATGCCGGCCACCGCATTCTCGAAGAACCGACGCTCGCGCCCGGCGACTGTCTGCTCGAGGCCGGCGCCAGCCAGATCGACGCCTCGACGGCCACGCGCTGGCGGCGCGTCGTCGAGCAGCTCGGCATCGCCTCGGCCTGGGAAACGAAGTAGCCATGTCGCCGCACTGCCAGGCCTGGCGCGCCCTGCTCGCCGAAAGCCGCAAGCAGCTGGCCGAAGTCATGCCCTTCCAGGCCAGCGGCCGGCTTACCCGCATCAGCGGACTGGTCATGGAAGCCTCCGGGCTCAAGCTGCCGCTCGGTTCGAGCTGCCGCATCCAGGTACCGGGCGACGGCATGCTCGAGGCCGAGGTGGTCGGCTTCGCCGGCGAACGCCTCTACATGATGCCGACCGAGGACGTCTATGGCCTCGCGCCCGGATCGCATGTCACCCCGCTGGAGATCCCGCCGCCGCCGCCGCGCATCGGCCAGGCGGCCCAGCCGTTCCGGCGCGCCTTCGACCGGGCCAAGCACCTGCCCGTCGGCGAGCAGCTGCTCGGCCGCGTCGTCGACGGCAACGGCCGCCCCCTGGACCGGCTCGGGCCGCTCGACGGCAAACCGGCCCGCTCCCTGATCGGCCGGCCGTTCAATCCCCTGCAGCGCGCACCGATCGCGCACATGCTCGATGTCGGCATCCGCAGCATCAACAGCCTGCTGACGATCGGGCGCGGGCAGCGGCTCGGCCTATTCGCCGGCTCCGGCGTGGGCAAGAGCGTCCTGCTCGGCATGATGGCGCGCTACACCGAGGCGGAGATCATCGTGGTCGGCCTGATCGGCGAGCGCGGCCGCGAGGTCAAGGAGTTCATCGAACAGAACCTCGGCGACGCGGGCCTCAAGCGTTCGGTCGTCGTCGCCGCGCCGGCCGACGTCAGCCCCCTGATGCGGCTGCAGGGTGCGTCCTACGCCACCTCGATCGCCGAATATTTCCGCGACCGCGGCCGCCATGTCCTGCTGATCATGGATTCGCTCACCCGCTACGCGATGGCGCAGCGCGAGATCGCCCTCGCGGTGGGCGAGCCGCCCGTCACGCGCGGCTATCCGCCCAGCGTGTTCGCGCGCCTGCCGCAGCTGGTCGAGCGCGCCGGCAACGGTCTGGCCGGCGGCGGCTCGATCACCGCCTTCTACACGGTGCTGGTGGAAGGCGACGACCAGCAGGATCCGATCGCCGATGCGGCGCGGGCGATCCTCGACGGGCATATCGTGCTCAACCGCGCCCTGGCGGATGCCGGCCATTACCCCGCCATCGACATCGAGCAGTCGATCTCGCGTGCCATGACCCAGCTGATCGCCGCGGCGCACCTGGAACGCGTGCGTCGCTTCAAGCAGCTGTATTCGCGCTATCAGCGCGCCCGCGACCTGATCGCGGTCGGCGCCTACGTCCCCGGCTCCGATCCCCTGCTGGATCGGGCAATCGAGCTCCACGCGCCCATGGAAGCCTTCCTGCAGCAGGGCATCGAGGAACGCGCGGACGCCGCCGCAAGCCTCGCGGCGCTCGACGCCCTCCTGCCCGAGACGCGCTGATCCCCGACAGGCTGTCTATACTGGCCCCATGAGCAAGCGCTTCAATCTCGAATCGGTTCAGGAACTGTCCAACCTGCGACTGGACCAGGCCACGCGCCAGCTCGGTCAGCTGATCGCCGGCGAGCGACAGGACAGCCAGCGTCTCGACCTGCTGGTGCAATACCGCAACGAATACCAGGCGCTGTTCCTCGCTGCGGCCGGCAGGGGCATCGATCCGCGCCGCTGGCACAACTACCGGAACTTTCTCGCCAGGCTCGACGAGGCCGTCGAGCAGGCGCGGGCGGTGGCCCATACCGCCCGGCAGCGCACCGCAGCTGGCCAGAAGCACTGGCTGGACCAGCGCGGCAGGGTCAAGGCCTTCGACACCCTGGCGCAACGCTTCCAGGCGCGTATCGCCTACGAAGATGCGCGCCTGGAGCAAAAACAGGCGGACGAACACGCGGCCCGCTTCATCGACGGCACCGCAAAGGCGGAGTGACCGCATTCCTGGCATGCTCCTTGCGTTTCCTGCCGTCAGATAACTTTTCTGACGAGGAAAATCCCGATGCCCGCCCTGCCCCCCGCCGCCGGTGCGATTCCCGGCCTTGCAGCGATCGCCGCGCGGGCGCAGGCCGGCGCAGGCGACACGGAATCGCCCGCTCTGCCAGACCCCGGACTTGAGCAGTTCGCGGCACATTTCCAGCGCCTGATCGGCAAACCGCCGATTGGCGGGGCGGATGTGCCCCACCCGCAGGAAAAGCCCGGGGCGGCCGCGTCCGACGCGACGCCGGCGGCAGATCTCGCCGCCCTGCTGCCCTTCATCGAGGGACTCGGCCTGGCGCAGCCGCCCGCCGCCGCGGGCCTGCCCGTCAGTCGCGGCCGCGCGCAGGCCGCCGCGCCGGACGAGGCCCCTTTCGCCGCGGCAAGTTCTGCCGGCACGACCGAGGCGCCGGGACACGGCGCCGCGCGCAGACTGCCACCGCCCCCCTTCCCTGCCGCCCCCGACCCGGCGGCCGTTGCGGCCGCCGGGTCGCCCATGCCGTCCGATGCGGGGCCGGTCGAGGCCCTCGCCGCCGGACGCGAGATCTCCGCGCAACAGGTTGGCACGCTCGCCGCCGCCAGGGAACAGTCGCTGCCGCCGGGCGGCCTCGCTGCCGCCGGGCATGCGGCGATCGAAGCCGCAGCGCCGCGCAACGTCCCGGCCGCTGCCGGGCACCCTGTCCTGCGCGAGCCGGTCGGCTCGCCCGGCTGGGGCGAGGAAGTCGGCAACCGCCTGGTCTGGCTCGCCCAGCGCGCGGAGGGCCAGGCCGAACTCGTCCTCAACCCGCCGCAAATGGGCCGCGTCGAAGTCAGTCTCGCCCTCAAGGGCGACCAGGCCACGGCGAGCTTCGCCGCGGCCAATCCGGTCGTGCGCGAGGCGCTCGAAGCCGCCCTGCCGCGCCTGCGCGAAATGCTCGCGGAGGCCGGCATCCAGCTGGGGCAGGCGCAGGTCGGCGCCGAAAACTCCCGCCAGTGGGCGCAGCAGCAGAAACACGGGGATAATTCGGCCCTTGACCCGGCCCGTGCGAGCTTCGCGAATGCGGCACTATCCTCTGTCAGCTTGGGCGGCCCGTCGACCGGACTCAAGGGAGGGCGCGCACTGGTCGATGTATATGCCTGAATCGGAATAATGAGACCACCCCGAAAAACTCGCTTTGCTCGTTTCTCCCCTCAAGGGGCGGAAACACTCGGGGCGGCCCTTCGTGTTTCTGGACAGGAGTGATCGATGGCCGAAGCGAAGAAGACCGAAGCCCCCGCCGCTGAGGAAGCGCCGAAGAAAAAGAGCAAGCTGCTGCTGATCGTCCTCATCGCCGTGCTGGTGCTGACGCTCGTCGGCGGCGGCCTGGCCTTTTTCCTGATGAAGAAGAGCGCGGCCGAGGCGGAAGCCGAGGAAGGCGGGGAGTCGCCGGCCAAGGCCGCCAAGGCGAAGAAAAGGGACGCCGGGCCGCCGGTGTTCGCCAAGCTGGAGCCTTTCGTCGTCAAGCTGCAGCAGGGCAACTCGCAGGAAGCCTACGTGCAGGCCGTGCCCGAACTCAGGCTGCTCGATGCACCGGTCGCGGACCAGGTCAAGAGTTACATGCCCGAGATCCGTCATCGGGTGCTGATGATCCTGGCCGGCAAGAGCGCCGCCGATCTGTCGACCCCGCAAGGCATGCAGACGCTCGCCAACCAGATCCGGGAAACGATCAACGCCACGCTGACCGGCGCCCCCCCCGATCCGGCCGCCGCCGCCAGGGACGAGGCCGCCCCCGATGCGCCGGTACAGGCGGTGTTCTTCTCCTCGCTGATCGTCCAGTAGCCACGTGAGCCAGGATTTTCTCTCCCAGGAAGAGGTCGACGCCCTGCTCAAGGGCGTCACCGGCGAGACCGACGATAAGCCCGCCGAGGAGGATGCCGGCGGGGTGAGGAGCTACGACCTGGGCCGGCAGGAGCGCATCGTGCGCGGCCGCATGCCGACCATGGAGCTCATCAACGAGCGTTTCGCGCGCTACCTGCGCATCGGCCTGTTCAATTACATGCACCGCGGCACGGAAATCTCGGTCGGGCCGGTGCGCGTGCAGAAATACAGCGACTTCATCCGCAACCTGGTGGTGCCGACCAACCTCAACCTGGTGCAGGTCAAACCCCTGCGCGGCACGGGACTCGTGGTGTTCGACCCGAACCTGGTGTTTCTCGTCGTCGACAACATGTTCGGCAGCGACGGGCGCTTCCATACCCGCGTCGAGGGACGCGATTTCACCGCCACCGAGCAGCGCATCATCATGGGCATGCTCGACGTGGTGTTCGCCGAATGCGAAAAGGCCTGGAAACCGGTGTTCGAGATCCGCTTCGAGTATGTGCGTTCGGAAATGAACACCCAGTTCGCCAACATCGCCACGCCCTCGGAAATCGTCGTCGCCTTCACCTTCACCGTCGAGCTGTCCGGCAATTCGGCCGAAATGCATTTCTGCCTGCCCTATTCGATGATCGAGCCGATCCGCGACCTGCTCTACAGCACCATGCACAGCGAACAGGCCGGCGCGGACCAGCGCTGGAGCGGCATGCTGCGCAGGCAATTGCTGACGGCGGAAGTCGAGCTGGTGGCGCCGCTCGGCGGCGCCGACCTGGCGCTCGGCGAGGTGGCCCGGCTCAAGGTGGGCGACATCGTGCCGATCGACATCGACGACATCATCCACGTCAATGTCGATGGCGTGCCCCTGATGAATTGCCGTTACGGCGTCAGCAACGGGCAATACGCCCTGAAAGTGGACAGGTTTCTGGCGCCGGAAGAGGCCGCGGAGTAAATCATCATGGCAGAGACCGACAGCCCCGCCCAAGTCAACGACGACGACTGGGCCGCAGCGATGAGCGAGCAGGCGGCCGGGGACGCTGCGGCGGCGCCCGCCGCAGCGGACGACTGGGCGGCGGCGATGAACGAGCAGGCCGCCCACGAAAAGACGCAGGCAGCCGCGCCCGCCGCCAAGGTGTTCGATCAGCTCGGCAGCGGAACCCATCCCCAGGCCAGCCAGGGCCTCGAGCTGATCCTCGACATCCCGGTGCAACTGACGGTGGAGCTGGGCCGCACGAAGATCCCGATCCGCAACCTGCTCCAGCTCGCCCACGGTTCGGTGGTCGAGCTCGACGGGCTGGCCGGCGAGCCGATGAACGTGCTGGTGAATGGCACGTTGATCGCCCAGGGCGAGGTCGTCGTGGTCAATGACAAGTTCGGCATCCGCCTCACCGACGTCATCACGCCGCAGGAGCGCATGCGCAAGCTGAACAAGTAAAGACTGCGCTTTTGCCGCTTATTCAGGCCATCGCCCCGCGGGGCGAGGCATAAGCTTCGTGGCCATGTCGCCGCGCCGTCTCTCGTTCGCCCTGCTGCTTCCCGTCCCCGCCGTGGCCGCCGCGGGCGGTGCGGGCGCCGTCCCGCCGGCGCCGACTTTGCCGCCCGCGCCTGCGGATCTCGGCGCCAGCGCCCTGCAGATGGCGTTCGGCCTGGTCGTCGTGCTGGCGCTGCTGCTCGGCGCCCTGTGGCTGCTCAAGCGGATCAACCAGCCGCGCGGGCCCGCCGCCGGCCTGTTGCGCGTCATCGCCGGCGTCGCCGTGGGCCAGCGCGAACGCGTGGTGATTCTCGAACTGGGCGGCAGCTGGCTGGTGCTCGGCGTCGCGCCGGGTCAGGTCACCACGCTGGCCGAGATTCCCCGCCAGGAACTGCCGGCCGGCGCCCAACCGCCCGCGGCCGGCGAGTTTCCCGCTTGGCTGAAACGGGTCGTCGAACAGCGCCGTGAACGGAAGTAACGCCGCATCGCCGACCTCGGACCACCCCCGGTCGATGAAACACGGGCGGCTGCGGTCGGCACGTAAGGCGTTCCACGTTAAGTTTGTCGGGGTCGCATTCCTGCTGATCGCCTCGGGCGCGCTGCCCGAGCTGGCCCACGCCCAGGCCATGCCCGCCCTCACCAGCACGCCGGCGCCGGGCGGCGGCACGCAGTGGTCGCTGTCGATCCAGACCCTGCTGCTGATCACCAGCCTCACCTTCCTGCCCGCCCTGCTGCTGATGATGACGAGCTTCACGCGCATCATCATCGTCTTTTCCCTGCTGCGCCACGCGCTCGGCACCCAGACCTCGCCGCCCAACCAGGTGCTCGTCGGCCTGGCGCTGTTCCTCACCTTCTTCATCATGGCGCCGGTGGGCGAAAAGATCTACCACGACGCCTATCTGCCCTTGTCGGAAAATCGGATCAGCTTCCCGCAGGCGGTCGAGCGCGGCGCCGTGCCGCTGCGCGAATTCATGCTGCGCCAGACGCGCGACGCCGACCTGGCCCTGTTCACGAAAATCTCGCGCACGCCGCCGCCGGAAAACAGCGCGGACATCCCCATGCGCGTATTGATCCCCGCCTTCGTCACTTCCGAGCTCAAGACCGCCTTCCAGATCGGTTTCATCATCTTCATCCCCTTCCTGATCATCGACATGGTGGTTGCCTCGGTATTGATGTCGATGGGCATGATGATGATGTCGCCGGTGATCGTCGCCCTGCCGTTCAAGATCATGCTGTTCGTGCTGGTCGATGGCTGGCAGCTGATCATCGGTTCGCTGGTAACCAGTTTCGGCTGAGGAGCCCCGCGCCATGACCCCGACCACCGTCGTCGATATCGGCCGCCAGGCCGTCGAAGTGATGCTGTTCATCTCCGCGCCGCTGTTCATCGCCGCGCTCGCCACCGGCCTGGTGATCTCGATCTTCCAGGCCGCCACCCAGATCAACGAGGCGACGCTTTCCTTCGTGCCCAAGCTGGTCGCCGTCTTCATCACGATGGTGGTCGCCGGGCCGTGGATGATCGCGGTGCTGACCGATTTCGTCCAGCGCCTGTTCGGATCGATTCCGAGCATGATCGGATGATCTCGGTCACCAGCGCGCAGCTAGATGCCTGGATCGGCGCCTTCCTGTTTCCGCTCGCGCGCATTTTCGGCCTGCTGGCGAGCGCGCCGATTTTCAACAGCGTCGCCCAGCCGCAGCGCATCCGGCTGGTAACCGGCCTGGTCATCACCCTGGCGATCGTGCCGGTGCTGCCGCCGATGCCGGCAGTGGCGCCCGGCTCGTGGCTCGGCCTGGGGATTCTCGCCCAGCAGATCGTCATCGGCGTGCTGATGGGCTTCACCCTGCGCCTGGCATTCGCCGCGGTCGACATCGCCGGCGACCTGATCGGCATGCAGATGGGTCTCTCGTTCGCCATCTTCTACGATCCGCAAAACGCCGGGCAGACGCCGGTGATTTCGGAGTTTCTCGGCCTGCTGACGATGCTGATCTTCCTCGCCCTGAACGGCCACCTGCTCACCCTGCAGGTGCTGGTGGAGAGTTTCCGCCTGCTGCCGGTCGCCCCGACCCCGTTCGCCGCCGGCGGCCTGACCGCGATGCTCGCCTGGTCGTCGGTGCTGTTTTCCGCCGGCCTGCTGCTGGCCCTGCCCATGATCGCCGCCCTGCTGATCGCCAACCTGGCGATGGGCGTACTCGCCCGCGTGGCGCCGCAGCTCAACATCTTCGCGGTGGGCTTTCCGGTCACGCTGATGGTCGGCTTCCTCGTGCTGATGTTCTCGGTCCCGTTCTTCGGCGCGGCCCTGGGACGCCTGTTCGACCAGGCTTTCCGCGCCATGGACGCGGTGCTGCGCGCGACGGCGGGCTGATCAGCCCGCCGCGCGCCTGAGGCGGATCACCCCGCTGGCGGTGCGCTGCGCACCGAACAGCGCCGACTCCATCCCCTCGGAATACTCGACGAGCTCGTAGCCGACGTAGCCGCCTGCACGCATCAGGCTGCGGGCGCGCTGGTCGAGCGCCACGCGCGCCTCGCCGGCCCCGCCGCTGTGGTAGCGCTTCATCTCCATGCGGAAATGGACGTGATCCTCGGGCAGGCGGGTTTCCTCGATGCGCCAGTTGGGCGCCAGCGGATCGAGGATCAGCCAGGCGGCGCCGACCCAGAGCCCCCAATACACCAGCTTCTCGAGCGGATAGGACACCGCGGGACCGAGCTGGATCGTCGCGTCGGGAATCAGCGGGCCGCCGATCACGTTGGCGGCCGCCTTGGCGACCGCCTCGCTCGCCTTGGCGCCGACGCCGTCGGCCTTCACCGCGGCCGGGTTGTGCGCGCAGCCGGAGAGCAGGAAGACCAGCGTGAATGCCGAACAAAGTCGGCTGCGGCGGTACGGCGACATCACAGGTAGTTGAACAGGGACAGTTGGGAAATGCGCACGAAGGACTGCTGCGCCGCCTGCAGGTCGGTCTGCTTGCGCGTCAGGTCGGCAATTGCCTTCGCATAGTCGAGATCCTGCAACTGCGCCAGGGTCTGCTGGTACTGGAGACGCAGATCCTGATTCACGTTGCCGAGGGATTCGAGCTCGTTGATGCGGCTGCCGAGCGCGGCGCGCACGCGCAGCACGTTGTCGTTGGCCTGGTCCAGGTCGCGCAGCGCGAAGCCGATCTCGTTGGCGTATTTCGCCGCGTCGGCCGGCAGGGCCGTATTGGATTCGAGCGCCAGGATCAGCCTGCCGAGCGTCTCGAACACGCTCTGCGCTGCGCTGGGCGCCACGGTGAACGTATCGGCCGCCGCCGGGCTGCCGACGATCGTTATCGATGCGCCGTTGAAACCGATGGCAGCGCCGCTGCGATACGTGCCCGTTGCCACCACGCCGGAGGTCGCCCCGGTGACGGTGTAGTCGAGACCGCCGGCAGAGGGCGCGAAACTGACGGTGTAAGTGTCGGCGACGAAGTTGCCGGTCGCGCTGCCCGCGTCGATGATGCCGGTACCGCTGTTGGCGCTGCCGTAAGCGGTGACGAACGTGCCGTTGCCGTTGCGGATGCGCTGAAAAATATCGCGCCCGGAGTCGCTCGTCTCCAGCAGGCGCGTGGCGGCAACCTGCAGCCTGCGCTGCCCGTCGTCGCCGAAGTAGGCGACGCCGCCTTCGACCGTGCCGGCGAACGGGGCCGTGGCTCCCATGTAACCGGAAAACAGGTACTGCCCCTGGCCGTCCCTGGCGTTGGCGATGCCGATCATCTCGTCGAAGCGGGCGCGCAGCTCCTGGGCGATCGACCTGCGGTCGCCCGCCGACAGCGTCGCGTTGCCGGCCTGCACGGTCAGCTCCTTGAGGCGCGCGAACATGTCGTTGAGGCTGGTCATCTGGGCTTCCGCCAGTCCGAGCGCGGCAGTGGCATTCTGCTGGTTGGCGGCATACTGGTTCAGGATGTCGGCGGACTGCGTCACTTCGAGCGCACGCGCGGCGGCCACCGGGTCGTCGGACGGCGCGAGGATGCGCCTGCCGGCGGCGACCTGCTGCTGGAGATGCAGCAATTGCGACCATTGCCTGTTGATGCTGGCGACGCCCGCATCGAAGATCATGCTGGTGGCGATTCTCATGGCTTATCTCCCGAGGGCGAGGATTTCCTCGAACAGGGTGCCGGCGATGCCGATCACCTTGGCTGCCGCCTGGTAGGCCTGCTGGTAGCGCAGCAGGTTGGCGGCCTCCTCGTCGAGATTGACGCCGGACATGCGGTCGCGGGTCGCCTGCGCCTGGTCATGCAGCGACTGCTGGGCCTGGCCGGCGATTTCGACCTCGCGCGTCTTGTTGCCGATCCGGGCGACGATCGTCGAGTAATACGACTGGTAGGTGGCCGTACCGCCCGCCATCGTTTCCTGCGTCTGCAGCGCGCCCAGCAGCACGCCGTTGCGGTTGTCGGCAACGCCGTTCAGGTTCGGCCCGACGGTGAACACATCGCCGGCCGCCGGCGCGCCGCCGATCTGGATCGTCCAGCCGTTGTAGCCGATGTTGCCGCCGGCGGTGTAGGCGACCCCGGTCGGGTTGCCGGTGCCCGTGCCGGTAACGTTGAAGGTCGTCGCGCTGGTGAAGGTGATCGTCACCGGCTGCTGCAGGTTGACGTGCGGCGGCGGCGGGGCATCGACGGTGCCGGCGCTGACGCTGCCGGTGCCGGTATTGGCAAGTAGCGCCGAGGTGCGGATCGGTGCGGCGAGCGCGATGTCGCGCGTATTGGCCAGCGCCAGGGCGAGATCGCCGGCGCGCTGCGTCGTGCCGATCAGTCCCACGTCGAAGAAATCGCCGCCGAGGTCGCCGTCGAGATCCTGGCCGAGCCGGTGCTGGGCGTTGAAATCCTGCGCGAGGGTCAGGGCGATCAGGCCGAGATCGTCCTGCGCGGCATCGAGCGACTGGCTGCGAAACCCGAGCAGGCCGCCGAGCGCTCCGCCGGTCAGCAGCGACTCCGGCATGAGGATGCTGCCGCCCCCGGGCGCCTGCATGGCGACGACGATGCGCTCGGGATCGGTCGGCGATTGCACCGCCTGCAGCGCGAACGGCGTGGTGCCGATCACCAGCGGCTGGCCGTTGCCGATGAACACGCTGTAGGTGCCGTCGCTTTGCAGGAGCGTCGTCGTGCGTATCTTGGCGTTGAGATCGGCGATCATCTGGTCGCGCTGGTCGAGCAGGTCGTTGGCCGGCTGGCCCGGGCCGGCAGCCTGGGCCAGGACGATGCGCTGATTGATGCCGGCGATCTGCTGCGCATGGGCGTTGATGGCCGCGACTTCGCTGGCGATCATCGCATTCACGCCCTGGCGGATTTCCGTCATGCGCTGGTCGATGGCCTGGAAACGCGCCACCAGGGCCTGGCTGGCCGAGAGCATGGACTGGCGAGCCGGCAGGGAGGCCGGATGCGCCGCCGCCTCCTGCACCGCCTTGAAGAAGCCGGACAGCGCGGGCGACAGGCCGGCGCTCGGATCGGCCAGCAGGTTGTCGATCTGGCGGATCTGGGCCAGGTAGCTGCCCATCTCCGCCGCGCCGGTGCTGGCGGCGAGCACCTGCGCATTCAGCTGTTCGCTGTAGAGGCGCCGTACCGTCTCGACGCTGGCGCCCTGTCCGATGAAACCGGCGCCGGTGAACATCGGCGTGTGCGTCGTCTGGAAAATCTGCTGGCGGCTATACCCCGGTGTCGAGGCATTGGCGATGTTGTGGTTGGTGGTCTGCAAGCCGATCCGCGCTGCGTTCAGTCCGCTGATGGCGACGTTGAAAAGACTCATGGTCCGGCTCCGGGAGATGCGTCATTAACGGCAACAACTGCCGCCGCTTGAGCGTGTGCCGGTAGGTGGAGCAACCGGCGTGCCAGACGACTCAACCGATCTGGGCGATCACGCGCTCGAGCTTGCCGGCGTAGGCCGGGTCGGTGGCGTAGCCGGCGCGCTGCAGGCCCTGGGCGAATCCGGCGGCATCGCGGCTGCCGAGAACCTCGGCATAGCGCGGCGACTGGGACAGCAGCCGGGCGTAGTCGCGAAAGGCTTCGGCATGGGACGCATAGGCGCGGAAACGTTCGATGCGCCGCACGGCGACGCCATCGACATACTCGGTGGTGGTTGCTTCGACCGCGGGCCCGGACCAGCCGCTGCCGGCCTTGATGCCGAACAGGTTGTGGCTCGACCGGCCGTCGGCAAAGCGCGGCTCGAACCGGCCCCAGCCGCTTTCGAGCGCGGCATGGCCGACGAGGAAATGCGCCGGGATGCCGGTCGTCCGGCTGGCGGCCAGGGCATGGGGCCAGACCGCGGCGACGAAACTCGGCGCCGACGGCACGGCGCGGGCAACGTCTTCCGGCAGCGCCGGCCGCACGGGACTGCCCTCCAGCGGGAGCGCCGGCGCCGGCGGAATGCGCTCCGGCAGCGGCAGCGCGCGCTGCCCGTCCTGGAACGGGAAGGATCGCGCGGGAGGGGCGAGCGGAAAACCGTCTTCTTCCGGCAGGGCGGCATCGCCCCCGGCCAGCTGCCTTTCGATCACCGCGGCCAGGCCGGCGCCGCCCCGCGCGGCCATCGCCTGGGCCAGCTGGGCATCGAGCAGTTCCTGGTAGAAGCGGGTCTGGTCGCTGTCGAACGGCCCGTTCTGCGGCGTCGCGGCGCGCATCGACTTGAGCATCGCCTGGAGCATCGCCGCCTCGAACTGGCGCGCCACGGCCTTGAGGGCCTGGGGATCGTTCCTGCGCAGGTCGGTGCGCAACTGGGCGAGCGCCTGGGTGTCGAAGACCGAAGGAAGGGCGGTGGCAGGGTTCATCGTCCGCCAGCATGCCAGCTGCGCGCCGCGCCGATCGGCGCATCATGCCGGCAATTCATGCCGTAATCAGATGATTTCCAGCTCGGCGCGCAGCGCGCCGGACATCTTCATCGCCTGCAGGATGGCGATCAGGTCCTGCGGATTGGCCCCGACGGCGTTGAGCGCCTTGACCACATCGGCGAGATTCGCCCCGGCCGGCAAGGCGACCAGTTGCCGCTCTTCCTGGCGCACCTCGATGGTCGCATTGGTCACGCCCACCGTCTGCCCCCCCGCGAACGGGGCCGGCTGGCTGACCCGGTTGTCGGCCGCGACAGTCACGGAAAGATTGCCGTGCGCGACCGCGCAGGCCTCGAGCGCGACAGCCCGGTTCATCACGATCGAGCCGGTGCGCGCGTTGATGATCACCCTGGCCGGCAGCGGCGCCGGGGTCACGCTCAGGCTCTCGATCGCGCCGAGGAAGGCGACGCGCTCGTCGGCGCTGGCGGGCAGCCGTACCTGGACGCGCCGGCCATCGACGGCGCTGGCGACGCCGGCGCCCAGCGCGTTGTTGATCGCCAGCACCACGCGCTGCGCCGTGGCGAAGTCGCTGCGATGCAGCTCGATGCTGGCCAGGTCGCCCTGCCCCACCGGCATCGGCACCTCGCGCTCGACCGTGGCGCCATTGACGATGCGGCCCGCGGCGAGATGATTGACGCTGGTGCGCGCGCCGGCGCCGGCCGCGCCCGCACCCACCACCACCACGTTGCCCTGCGCCAGCGCATAGACGTTGCCGTCCGCGCCCTTGAGCGGCGTCAGCACCAGCGTGCCGCCGCGCAACGACTTGGCGTTGCCGATCGACGAGACCGTCACGTCGAGCGGCTGGCCGTTGCGCGCGAAGGGCGGCAGCTCGGCGGTGACCATCACGGCGGCGACGTTCTTGAGCTGCAGGGCCTGGCCCGGCGGCAGGGTCACGCCCAGGCGCGACAGCATGTTGATCATGCTCTGCACCGTGAAGGGCGTCTGCGTGGTCTGGTCGCCGGTGCCGTCGAGACCGACCACCACGCCGTAGCCGACCAGCGGGTTGCTGCGCACGCCGGCGATCGAGGCGATCTCCATGATGCGCTCGGGGCGCTCGGCGCGCGCGGCGTCCGCCACCAGGAGGGCGGCGAACAGCCACATCGTACCGATCAGGAATTTATGCACGGCGCTCATGGCGAGCCTCGCTCAGAAGGGCAGGAAGCTGAGGAAAAATCGCCCGAGCCAGCCCATCACCTGGGCCGAGTCGAGGAAACCGTTGGCCTTGTATTCGATGCGCGCGTCGGCCACCTGCGTCGATGACACCGTGTTGGCCGCGGTGATCGTGATCGGGTTTACCACGCCCGAGAAGCGGATGAACTCCTCGCCTTCCTTGAGGCCGATCTGCTTCTCGCCGGACACCAGCAGGTTGCCGTTGGGATAGACCTCGATCACCGTCACGGTCAGGGTGCCGGTGAAGTTGTTCGAGGAGGTGTTCTCTCCGGAACCCTCGAAGGTCATGCCGCTGTTGGCGGCAAGGGTGGCGCCCTGGAATGTCTTGAACGGCAGGCCGGCGACGGTCGGCACGCCGAGCGACATGTCGCTGCTGCGGTCGGCCTTGGTGTCCGACTTCTTGGCCGCCGCCGTCCTTTCGCTGATGTTGATGGTGAGGGTATCGCCGACCAGGCGGGCGCGCCGGTCCTCGAACAGCGGGCGCGCCGTGGCGACGTTGTAGATGCTGCCGTTGGCCGGCGCCGCCGGCGGACGCGCCTCGGGGCGGACCGTCATCGGCTGGTGGATCGCCGTCGACGGCGTGGTGGCGACACAGCCGCTCAACAGGGCGGACAGGCCGAGCAGGAGGATGCGGGATTTCACGCTGGGGCTCACAATTGCGTCAGCCGGCCGAGCATGTTGTCCGAGGTCTGGATCGCGCGCGAGTTCATCTCGTAGGCGCGCTGCGTCTGGATCATCGCCACCAGCTCCTCGGCGACATTCACGTTGGAAGTTTCCACCATGCCCTGGTTGATCAGGCCGGCGCCGTTGCTGCCCGGCGTGTTCGGCGTCGGCGTGCCCGAGGAGGCGGTTTCGACGAACAGGTTTTCGCCGATGCTCTGCAGCCCGCCGTTATTGACGAAGGTGGCCAGCTGGATGTTGCCCACCTGCGTCGGCGCGGCCTGGCCGGCCTGGGTCGCCGAGACGATGCCGTCGCGGCTGATGGTGATGCTGATCGCATCGGCGGGGATGGTGATCGCCGGCGCCAGCGGATAACCGCTCGAAGTGACGATCTGGCCGGTGCTGTCGCGCTGCAGGGCGCCGTCGCGCGTGTAGGCGAGCGTGCCGTCGGGCATCTGGATCTGGAGGAAGCCCTGGCCGTTGATGGCCATGTCGAGCGGGTTCCCGGTGCGCTGCAGGCTGCCCTGGGTATGGATGTGCTCGGTCGCCACGGCACGCACGCCGACGCCGATCTGCAGGCCCGAAGGCACCTGGGTCTGCTGCGTCGATTGGGCGCCGGGCTGGCGCAGGTTCTGGTAGAGCAGGTCCTCGAAGACCGCGCGCTGGCGCTTGTAGCCGTTGGTGCTGACGTTGGCGAGGTTGTGCGCGATGACGTCGAGCTGCGTCTGCTGGGCGTCGAGGCCGGTCTTGGCAATCCACAGGGAGCGGATCATGCGTTCATCCTTTCGTCAGGCGCGGGCGAGGACCTGCGTCGCCGCGCGGTCGTTTTGCTCGGCCGTGGTGATCATGCGCATCTGCATCTCGTACTGGCGCGCCAGGGAAATCATCGCGACCATCTGCTCGACCGGATTGACGTTGCTGTTTTCGAGATAGCCGGCGGCGATCCGGACGCCGTCGTCCTGCGGTGCGGCCTCGCCCGCGGCGAGACGGAACAGGCCGTCCGGCCCGCGTATCAGTTCGGCTTCCGGGGGATTGACCAGCTTGATGCGGCCGACCGCATTGACGGTGTTCTGCGCGCCGGTCAGCGGCGTCACCGAGATCGTGCCGTCGCGCTCGATGGCGACGCGCGAGTCGGGCGGAATCGCGATCGGCCCGCCGTCGCCCTGCACCGGGATGCCGTTCTTGGTCTGCAGCACGCCGTTCTCGGACGTTTCCAGGCCGCCGGCGCGGGTGTAGGCCTCGCTGCCGTCGGGCAGGGCCAGGGCGATCCAGCCCTTGCCGCGCACCGCCACGTCGAAGATCCCGCCGGTATGGATGAGCGCACCCGAGCCGAAGTCGCTGTGCGTGCTGGCATCGACGGCGAAGGCGCGCGTCGGCAGGGCGGCCGGAGCCGCGTTGTGGGTGAGCACTTGCACCGCGCGCAGGCGGTGCTCCTCGGCGCGATAGCCCTGCGTCGTAACGTTGGCGAGATTGTGCGCCACGGCGGCCTGGCGCGACAGCACGCCGCTGGCGCCGGTCATCGCAGTGTAGATCAGGCGGTCCATCGTGCCGTCCCGTCAGCGCCGACTTGCGTCAGCGCAGGTTCACCAGGGTCTGCATGATCGAATCCTGTGTCTTGATCGACTGCGCGTTGGCCTGGTACATGCGCTGGTAGGTGATCATGTTGACCAGCTCGGCCGTCAGGTCGACGTTCGATTCCTCGACCGCCGCCGACTGGATCATGCCCAGCGAGCCCGATCCCGGCACGCCGACCAGCGGCTGGCCCGAGTCGGCGGTTTCGGCCCACTGGTTGTTCCCCAGCGAGCTCAGGCCATTCGGATTGTTGAAGTTGCCGAGCACCACCTGGGCGAGG
Source organism: uncultured Methyloversatilis sp. (assembly GCA_964653505.1). Classification (GTDB taxonomy): domain Bacteria; phylum Pseudomonadota; class Gammaproteobacteria; order Burkholderiales; family Rhodocyclaceae; genus Sulfuricystis. Next base: position 9,937 of record CAZZFN010000011.1, on the reverse strand, counting down.
TCGCGCGTCTGGCCATTGCTGTAGCGGCCCTGGACCGTGCCGTCGGAGGCGACGCTCAGGCCGGACAGGCGCCCGGAAGTGTAACCATCCTGGGTGATCATGTTCACACCGAAGATGTTGCCGTATTGGGTGGAGCCGCTGAGGTTGAGCGGGAAGCTCAGCGCCGCGGCGCCCGTGCCCACCTGGGCCGCGGTATAGCTCTGCGCGACGATGCCGGAGGCGGGGGAAGTCAGGGCTCCCGCGCTGTCGAAGACGACCGGCGTCGCCGCCGACAGGTGCGTGCCGTTCAGCGTGGTGTACAAGTCCCAGGTGTTCGCCGCCGTTTTCTTGAAGAACAGGGACAGGAGATGGGAATTGCCGAGCGAGTCGTACACCGTGGCGGAAGTCGAGCTGTTGTAGGTCGTCGGGTCGGCCACATTGAAGGCCGCCGGGATGACGGCCTGCCTCGAATCGAGGTTCAGGCCGATCTGCAGGCCACCTCCCCCGGCGCCGGTCGCCTGGGGCTGCAGGTCGGCGGTGCTGATATAGATTTCGGCCGGCGTGGAGGGCACGATGACGTTGCTCGCGTTGGCCAGGTAACCGGTCAGCCGGTGGCCGTTGGCATTGACGACATAGCCGTCCTTGTCCACGTTGAACTGGCCGTTGCGCGTCCAGGTGATCGCGCCGTTGTTGGAGAGCCGGTAGAAGCCCTGGCCGTTGATGGCCAGGTCGAGCGGATTGTTCGTGACGGAGATGTTTCCCTGCGTGAACTGCTGATTGATGCTCGCGATCGAGGTGCCGATGCCGATCTGGTTGCCGCTGCCCATGCTGGCGGCGAACACGTCGGCAAAGGAGGTGGTGGCCGACTTGAAGCCGATGGTGCCCGAGTTGGCGATGTTGTTGCTGACCGAATTGATCGCCCTGGAGGAGGCGTTCAGTCCGCTCAAACCTTGCTGAAAAGACATTGCGTCGCTCCTGTCAGAGAATTTGTTTGACGTCGGCCAGGGTGAAAGCACCCAGCGTGCCAACCTCGAGAGTCATGCCGGAGGGGTTGCGGGTGACCGCCTGCACCATGCCGTAGGCCAGCGCGTTTTCGGTTGTCGTCGCAGTGCCGCGCCGCGCACTGACGCCATAGCTGTAGTTGCCGGCCGCCGCCTGGGCGCCGCTGTCGGCCTTGCCGTCCCAGACGAAGGCATGCACCCCGGCAGGGAGGGCGCCGAGGTTGAGGCTGCGCACCACCAGGCCGTTGGCATCCTTGATGGCGACCGTCGTCTCGTCGGCCGCCCTTGCCAACTCGAGGCCGCCGATGCCGCCCATGCCGCCCATGCCGCCCAGTGCGCCGAGGGTCAGGGTCGCGCCGGGCACCAGCACGCCCCGATTGACCAGGGCGGCGGCCTCCATGGCCTGCGAGCTCTCCATCCCCGCCAGCAGTTTCTGCAGCGTGGCGTTGAGCTTCTCGATGCCATTCACGGTGCTGATCTGGGCGAGCTGCGAGGTCAGCTGCGCGTTGTCGAGAGGATTGAGCGGATCCTGGTTTTTCAGCTGCGCCGTCAGGAGCGTCAGGAAGCGGTTTTCCGCCGCGTCGATGACGCTGGCGCCGCCCGCGCGCGCGGCGTTGAGGCTTTGATAGACCTGTTCGGCCGGACTTGCGGAAACTGTGCTGGGAGTCATGTCTTTCCTCCTACTGGCCGATGGCGAGCGTTCTGGCCATCAGTTGCCGGGCGGTGTTCATCACTTCGGCATTGGTCTGGTAGGCGCGCGAGGCCGAGATCATGTTCACCATCTCCTCGACCACATTCACGTTGGGCAGGGTCACGTAGCCCCGCGCGTCGGCGGCGGGATTGGCCGGATCGTATTGCAGGCGCGGCGGCGCGGCGCTTTCCACCACCTGCGTCACGCGCACGCCGAGGCCGCCGCCTTCGACCGGGGTGGCCATGAACACCACCTGCTTGGCCCGGTAGGGTTGTCCGTCCGCGCCGACGACGCTGTCGGCGTTGGCGAGGTTGCTCGCCACCGCGTTGAGGCGGGCGGACTGGGCGGTCAGCGCGGAACCGGCGATAGCAAGGATCCTGAAGTCGCTCACTGGTCGGCCTACTGCGACTGGAGGGCCCGCTGCATGCCCTCGAAGCGTCGGTTGATGAAGGTGAGCAGGGCTTCGAGCTGGATGGTGTTTTCCGCCAGGGCGGCACGCTCGACGTCCATGTTCACCGTGTTGCCGTCGACGGCGCCCTGGTATTCGGCCCGATATCCGATCGCGCCGGCGTGGGGCGCCAGACCGCTGCCGGCCAGATGACCGGCCTGGGTGCGCGCCAGCGTCACGGGCTGCGCCGCCGGCACGCCGCGTCCGCCCAGCGCCGTTTGCAATGCCGCCCTGAAGTCGACATCGCGCGCCTTGTAGTGGGGAGTGTCGGCATTGGCGATATTCGAGGCGAGCACCTCCTGCCGATGCGTACGCACGCCGAGCGCGTTGCGCAAGAGGTTGAAACTCGCATCCTGGTCAAGTCGGTCGATCATGTCGGGCGGGGAAGTGCGGTTGGCGTCCACCTCCAAAGCATTGTTTGTGCCACCCCGTTTTTTCTCCGCCACGGCAGAAATGGCTTGCCCCTTGCCGGCCGGGGCGGCAATTCTTGCCACGGGCGGAAATAAGGCGGTAATTTGCGGCTGCGTCTGCGAACCCCGGCGCGCAATCGTGCTCCAATAGCGTCATGCGCATCGTCATCGCCCTCCTCGCCTGCAGCCTCCTCGCCCTGCCCTCCCTGGCCCGGCAGGATCCGGCGCCGGTGCGCAAGGCCATCGACCGCTGGCTCGCAATCCAGACTCAGGGACTGCCCGGCCAGGTGAGCTGGGAAATCGGCACCCTCGACCCGGACAACCGGCTGGCGCCCTGCACCCAGTTCGACATCCGCAGGCCGGCCGGCGCCCGTCCCTGGGGACGCTCGAACGTGGTGGTGCACTGCCTCGGCCCCGCCGGCTGGCGCATCCATGTCGCCGTGCATGTGCGCGTCAAGGCCGACTACCTGATCAGCGTCCGGCCGATCGCCCAGGGCCAGGTCGTCTCCCACGACGACCTGGGCGCCGAACCGGGCGATCTTGCCGAGCTTCCCGGCAACATCCTCACCGATGCCGCCGCCGCGGTCGGCAAGGTGGCCGCCGCCTCGATTCCCGCCGGCCGACCCCTGCGCGCCGACATGCTGCGCGCGCAGACCGTGATCCGTCAGGGCCAGAGCGTGAAAGTCGTCTCGCGCGGCCCGGGTTTCGCCGTCGCCAACGAGGGGCGTGCCCTCGCCAATGCGCAGGAAGGCCAGGTCGCCCAGATCCGGCTCGGCAACGGCCAGGTGGTCAGCGGCGTGGCGCAAGCCGATGGCAGCGTCGAGGTGGGTTTTTGAGTTCCCCCGGGTGGGCTCAGGTTTTTGTCCGCACTGCCGTAAACCTCCGTCAGGAAGCCATTCAAGGATGATCAACGTGAAGATCGACAACACCCTGCCCTCCGTGAGCAATCCACCGGGAACCGCCGCCGCCCGCGGTGCGGCCGCAGCCCGGCAGCCCGCCGGCGCCCTGTCGGGCGAGCGCGTCGACATCTCGTCGCTCTCGGCACGGCTGCAGGAGGCCGGCGCCGGCGCGGCCCCCGTCGATGCCCAGAAAGTCGCCGAGATCAGGCAGGCGATCGCCGAGGGGCGCTTCCGGGTCGATCCGGAACGCATTGCCGACGGGCTGCTCGCCAGCGTACGCGAGATGCTGGCCGCCAGGCGCTAGTGTCTGCCAAGGAAGCACTGGAGGCCTTTGTCGGCATCCTGCGCCGCGAGCAGGCCGTTCTGGCGGCGGGCGACATCGATGCCCTGGCGCCCCTGATCGCCGAAAAAGCCGCGCTCGCCGAGCGGCTGAGCGGCATTTCCGCTGCCGCGGCGGCGCCATACCGGGAACTGGCCAGCGAGGCCCGCGCCCTCAACGAAGCCAACGGCAAACTGATCGCCCTGCGCCTCCAGCACAACCAGCAGGCGCTGAATGTCCTGCTGGACGCCGCGAACGCTGCCGCGACCTACGGTCCCGACGGCCAGCAGCAGTCCGCCGTCGGCAGCCGCATCCTCGGCAAGGCCTGAGGCGGCCCTGCGCGTTTCTGCGCTGGGCGCCTATTCCGGAAGCGCCACTTCCACCGGGGTATCCGGCTTGCGCGACTCCATCGTGATCGCCACGCGGCGATTGCGCTGACGCCCTTCCGTCGTCGCATTGTCGGCCACCGGCCGCTGGTCGGCGTAGCCGGTGGCGGTCAGCCGGCGCGGATCGACGCCGGTCTCGACGAACAGGCGCACCACGCTCGCGGCGCGCGCCCCCGAGAGCTCCCAGTTCGACGGGAACAGCAGGGTGCTGATCGGCGCGTTGTCGGTATGGCCTTCGACGGTGACGGGGAAATCGGTGGTGGCGAGAATCTGCCCGACCGCCGTCAACGCGCGCAGGGCGGGCAGCTGCAGACGCGCCTCGCCGGAGTCGAACAGGACGCTGGCATTGATCTCGACCGTGATGCCGAGCGCGCCTTCGATGATGCGCACCTGCCCCTGCTGCACCAGCGGCGCCAGCGCGGCGGAAATGTCCCTGGCCTTGCTGCGCAGCAGTTCCTTGTTGCGCTCCCGGTCGACGTCGGTCTTGAGGTTGGCGATCTGCGGCTTCCTGAGCGGGATCATCACCGGCAGCGGGTCGTTCGGGTTGATCTGCACCATGGCGCCCGCCGTGCTGCCGGGGATGTTGCGGAAGGCCGCCGAGATCGAATCGGACAGGACCCGGTATTTGCCCTCGTTCAGCGAGGAAATCGCATACATGACGACGAAGAAGGCGAACAGCAGGGTGATGAAATCGGCATACGAGATGAGCCAGCGCTCGTGGTTCTCGTGTTCTTCTTCTTTGCGCCTTCTGGCCATTGTCAGACGATATACCCCTGCATGCGGGATTCGATGATCCTCGGATTGTCGCCGTTGGCGATGCCCACCAGTCCATCGACGAACATTTCGCGCAGCGTCACGAGCTGCGCGACGATCGCCAGCAGTTTTTTCGCCATCGGCAGGAAGATCAGGTTGGCAGCGCCGACGCCATAGATGGTCGCGACGAAGGCGACCGCGATGCCGATGCCGAGCTTGGACGGATCGGTAAGGTTTTCCATGACCTGGATCAGCCCGAGCACCGCGCCGAGAATGCCGACCGTCGGCGCGTAGCTGCCCGCCGATTCCCAGATCCGCGCGGCGAGTTTCATCTGCTGTTCCCAGGCGCCGATTTCGACCTCGAGCACTTCGCGCAGGCGCTCCGGCTCGACGCCATCGACCAGATGCTGCAGGCCCTTGCGCATGAAGGGATCGGACACCAGGGCAATCTGCGCCTCGAGCGCAAGGAGCCCCTCCTTGCGCGCCACATGGCTCCATGTCGCCACCTGGTCGATCAGCTTGCGCGGATCGTGCGCCGGCGGCGCGATCACCCACTTGCTCATCCTGACGCCCGCTTTGAAAATCGGCAGCGGACTTTGCAACATGACCGCGCCGAGCGTGCCGCCGAAAACGATGACGAACGCAGTCGGCTGCCACAGGGAAGACACGTGACCGCCCTTGAGCACCATGCCGAGCAGGATGGCCGCGATGCCGAGGGTCAGGCCGGCGATGCTGATCCTGTCCATGGATTCAGGCGGCCGGGCGGCGCACGTTGCCCTGCGCGCCCAGCAGGGCGGCGCGCAGGCGGGCGACGGCCTGGGAGTGCAGCTGGCAGACGCGCGACTCGGTCACGCCCATCACCGCGCCGATCTCGCGCAGGTTGAGATCCTGCTCGTAATAGAGCGCCATCATCGTCTTTTCGCGCTCGGGCAGCCGGCCGATGGCGGCGACCAGCGCCGTGCGGGTGTCGCTTTCCTCGAGCAGGGCGAGCGGGTCGGGTGCGGCTGCGGCGGCATGATGTTCGAGATAGTCCTCGTTCTCGGCGGCAAGGTCTTCAATGTACACCAACTGGTGACCGCGCGCCTCCAGCAGCAGGCGCTGGTAGTCGGCGAGCGGCATGCCCAGCGCGGCCGCCAGCTCGCCCTCGGCAGGCGGGCGGCCCTGCTCGTGTTCGAGCCTCTGCAGCACCGCCTCGACGCGCCGCATTTCCTTGCGCAGCCCGCGCGGCAGCCAGTCGCTTTCGCGCAGGCCGTCGAGCATGGCGCCACGCACCCGCTGCACGGCATACGTCTCGAACTGGGCGCCCTGGCCTTCCTCGAAGCGGGCCAGCGCATCGAGCAGGCCGAGCATGCCGTTCTGGACCAGATCGTCGATCTGGACGCTGGCCGGCAATTTCGCCATCAGGTGCCAGGCGATGCGCTTGACCAGCGGCACATAGCGCTCGACGAGCTTCTCCCGCTCAAGCGTGCCCTGGGCGGTGTACATCGTGCTCATTGGCGCGCGTCCACGCCGAGATATTCGAGGCGCACGCCGAGATATTCGCGCGCGACGCGCTGCAGGCTGTCGAACACGCTGCGTGCTTCCTCGTCCGAGCGCGCGTGCGTCACGCTGATGCGGAAATGATGGCAACCCTGTTCCTGGGCGACACGCTTGATGCGCGCGTAGGCCTCGAGCACGTCGGTCTCGCGCGCTGCCACGGCCAGGGTCAGCGGCCGGGAACCCAGCAGCCGCCGCAGGCCGTCCGCCTGGTCGCCCAGGCCGGGATGAACGTCCGGCTCAGACAAATGCAGCTCCCCGCGTCGCCGCCTGCGCCGGCATCAGCAACCCGGCCTCATCGGCGCGCAGGCGATGCACCGAACCGGCCGCCGGCTGCTTGAAGGCGCGATGCAGCAGGTAACTGCGGTTGGGCAGGTGCAGGTCCTCCGGCACGCGCTGGCCGTTGGCGACATAGGCCAGCAGCAGGCCGTGACGTACCACGGCATCGATGGCCGGCGCCAGCGCCGCCGTCTCGTCCACCTTCGAAAGGATGCAGCCGGCGATGTCCTCGCCGGCGTAGCTGCGGATCACGTCGTCGAGGGTGTCGCCGCGGCTGGTGGCGTTGAGCAGCAAGAGACGCCTGACATCGCCGGCGCGCATCAGCATCGCGGCCTGCTCGGCCACCATGCGGTCGCGCTGGCTCATGCCGACCGTGTCGATCAGCACCATGTGCTTGCCGCGCAGTTCGGCCAGGGTGCGGCGCAGATCCTCGCTGTCGCGCACCACATGCACCGGCACGCCGAGAATGCGCCCGTAGATGCGCAACTGCTCGTGGGCGCCGATGCGGTAGCCGTCGGTGGTCAGCAGCGCAAGCTTGTCGGCGCCGTAACGCACCACGCAGCGCGCGGCGAGCTTGGCCGTGGTCGTGGTCTTGCCGACGCCGGTCGGCCCGACCAGGGCGAACACCCCGCCGCGGTCGATCAGGTCGTTCTCGGCCGACAGCGTGCGCAGGCGGCGATTGAGCGCGCCGGCGAGCCGTTTGCGGCCTTCCGCGGCCGCCGTGTCGGCCGGCAGCTCCTCGACCAGCCGGCGGGCGACCTGACCCGAGAAGCCCGCCTCGATCATCTCGCCGAACAACTGCGCGCGCACCGGCGCCTGGCGCGTCATGTCGCCCCAGGCGAAGCCGGCCAGCTGACGTTCGAGCAAGGTCCTGATCGAACGCATTTCCTCCATGAGCTGGTGCACCTGGGCCTCGCCGCCTGGCACTCCCGGCGGCATGCCGCTTTCTTCGGACAGCGCGGCGGCGACCTCGTCATGGCCGGGGGCGGCCGTCGTCGGGCGCGGCGGCAGCGGCCGCAGCCTGGGCTTGTCGACGGGCGGCGCGACGGGCGGTTCCTGGTGCGGCGGCTGCCAGGGTTGCCAGGCCGGCGCGGGCTGCGGCGCGCGCGCCCTGGCCGACAGCGTCACCGCGTAGTCGGCAGTTTCGTCTGCGTCGCCCGTCGGCACAGGGACGGGAACTGCGGGCTTGTTCCCGCCCTGCAGCGCCTCGAGGCTGTCGGCCGACATCGCCATGATCTCGACGCCGCCGGGCACCGACTTGTTGGAGATCACGATGGCTTCCGGGCCCAGCGCCGCCTTGACCTTGCGCAGGGCCTCGCGCGCGCTTTCAGCGAAGAAACGTTTCACCGTCATGGCTGTTTATCCTTATCGACTCTTGTTGCCGACGAGCGCGGTCACCCGGATCGTCTTGGTTTCGGGGATCTCGCCGTTGGAGAGCACCCTCAGGTTCGGCCAGGCGCGGCGCAGGAAGCGCGACAGCAGCCAGCGCAGGTTCGCGCCCACCAGCAGCACCGCCGGCAGGCCGAGCTTTTCCTGGTGGTTTGCCGCTTCGGCGGTCTCGCGCAGCAGGGTGTCGGCCAGCCCCGGCTCGATGCCGGAGCCCTCGGAGCCGCCGGCGCCGCCGCCCTGCAGGGCCTGGCCGAGCAGGCGCTCGAGACCCGGTTCGAGCGCCATCACCTGCAGCTCGCCGCCGGCGCCGAAGATCTGCTGGACGATCGCCCGGCCCAGCGCGATGCGGGCGTGCACCGTCAACTCGCCGGCATCCTGGGTGCGCGGCCCATGCGTGGCGAGCACCTCGACGATGGTGCGCATGTCGCGGATGCTGACGCTCTCCTCGAGCAGATTCTGCAACACGCGCTGCACCGTGGCGAGCGACAGGGTCTTGGGCACCAGGTCCTCGATCAGCTTGGGCGCATCCTTGGCCAGATGATCGAGCAGCGCCTGGGTCTCCTGGCGGCCGAGCAGATCGGCGGCATGGGTCTGGATCAGGTGATTGAGGTGGGTGGCGATCACCGTGCCGGCATCGACGACGGTGTAGCCCAGGACATGCGCCTGGTCGCGCAGGTTGCCCTCGATCCACACCGCCGGCAGGCCGAAGGCGGGATCCTTGGTCTTAGCGCCGGGCAGCGGCCCGCCGACGCGCCCGGGATCGATGGCGAGATGCATGCCCGGATAAGCCTCGCCGGCGCCGACTTCGACGCCCTTGAGCGTGATGCGGTAGGCATTCGGCTTGAGCTCGAGGTTGTCGCGGATGTGAACGGGCGCGCACAGGAAGCCGACCTCCTGGGCGAATTTCTTGCGCAGGCCGCGGATGCGCTTGAGCAGCTCGCCATCCTGGCCGCGGTCCACCAGCGGAATCAGCCGGTAGCCGACCTCGAGACCGAGCACATCGACCGGGGCGACATCCGACCAGCTGGCTTCGGCGGCTTCCTCGGCGACCACCGGGGCGGCCGGCTTGGCCGCCGCGGCGGCCTCCCGCCGGGTCTGCCGCGTCGCGGTCCACCAGGCCAGCGCGCCGAACCCGGCGGCCAGCAGCAGGAAGACGAAATGCGGCATGCCCGGGATGATGCCGAGCACGACGAGAATGCCGGCGACGAGCGCGAGCACCATCGGGTTGCCGAGCATCTGGCCCGAGAGGGAGGTGGCGACATCCTTCTCGTCATTGACGCGCGACACCACCAGGCCGGCAGCCACCGAAATCACCAGCGCGGGAATCTGCGCCACCAGGCCGTCGCCGATGGTCAGCAGGGTGTAGGTCCGCGCCGCGTCGCCGAGCGCCATGTCGTGCTGGAGCATGCCGACCAGCAGTCCGCCGATGAGGTTGATGAGCAGGATCAGGATGGCGGCGATCGCGTCGCCGCGCACGAATTTCGAGGCGCCGTCCATCGAGCCGTAGAAATCGGCTTCCTGGGAGATTTCCCTGCGGCGGCGGCGCGCCTCGTCCTCGCCGATCAATCCGGCGTTGAGGTCGGCGTCGATCGCCATCTGCTTGCCGGGCATCGCGTCGAGGGTGAAGCGCGCCGAGACTTCGGCGATACGGCCGGCGCCCTTGGTGATGACGACGAAGTTGATGATGGTCAGGATGACGAAGACGATGATGCCTACCGCATAATTGCCGCCGACCAGGAAATGGCCGAAGGCCTCGATCACCTTGCCGGCGGCGTCCGGCCCGGTATGTCCCTCGAGCAGCACGATGCGCGTCGACGCGACGTTGAGGGACAGGCGCAGCAGCGTCG
>CAZZFN010000010.1:27444-29201 GCA_964653505.1 uncultured Methyloversatilis sp. | reverse complement strand
TGCTGCGCTGGCGCGGCGAGGACGGCCAGTACATCTCGCCCGAGCGCTTCATCCCGGTCGCCGAGAACTCCGGCCTGATCGTCGACCTGGGCGCCTGGGTGATGCGCACGGCGCTGCAGGCCGCAGAGCGGTTGCGGGAGGCCGGCTGGCGCGGCATCGCCATGGCGGTCAACGTCTCGGCCTCGCAACTGGCCCACCACGGCTTTCTCGACACCCTGGACGCCGCGCTGGCGGACCACGCGTGTCCGCCACAGAATTTCGAGCTCGAGATCACCGAGACCGCGGCGCTGCTCGGCGCGGACGCCGTCGAGCGGCTGCTGCATGCCATCAAGCAGCGCGGGGTTTCCATCGCCATCGACGATTTCGGCACCGGCTACTCCTCGCTGTCCTATCTCGACCGCCTGCCGGCGGACCTGATCAAGATCGATCGCTCCTTCGTCAGCGCGCTGCACGCCGGCGAACGCGGCGCGCGCATCGCCGAAATGGTCATTCCGCTCGGCAGGCAGCTGGGCATGACCGTGCTCGCCGAGGGGGTCGAAACCCCGGGGCAGGCAGAGCGGCTGATCCAGCTCGGCTGCTCCGCGGCACAAGGCTACCTGTACGCGCGACCGATGCCCCTGGCCGAACTGATCGCCTGGCTCGCCGCACGGCAGCCCGGCAGCGACCCGGCGACCCGGTGAAAATCTGGCTGCTCCCGATTCTTGCGCTCCTCCTGCTGGCCGGCTGCGGCGCGCAGGAACCGGTGAAAATCGGCTTTCTCGGCGGGATGAGCGGCCGGATCGCCGATCTCGGCGAAGCGGGCCGCAACGGCACCCAGCTGGCGGTGGAGCAAGCCAATGCCGCCGGCGGCATCGACGGCCGGCAGATCGAGCTGCTGGTGCTCGACGATGCCCACAACCCCGAGAAGGCGCGCGCCGCCATCGACCACTTCGCCGCCGCCGGCGTGACGGTGGTGATCGGCCCGATGACCAGCGCGGTGGCGGAAGCCATTTACGAACGCAGCGCGCAGGCCGGGCTGGTCCTGGTCAGCCCGACCGTGACGGCCAGCAAGTTTCTCGGCAAGGACGACCCATCTGCTGCGGGTCGTCTCCTCGACCCGCGAGCACGCGCGCATCAACGCCGGGGCGATCTGCGCGCGCGGCCAGAAACGCGTTGTCGTCGCCTACGACACCCAAAATGCCGCCTACACCCTCGACTGGCTGGCGCAATTCCGCACCGCCGCCGCATCTCTCTGCGGCGCGCCCGTCGCAGCCGAGCCCTTCGCCTCGGGCGACGAGGCCAGCTATGCCGCTGCCATCGAGAAACTCGGCGCCGGCAACCCCGATGTCCTGCATTTCGTCGCCAACGCCAGCGACACGGTGCGCCTCGTCCAGCTCGCCCGCTCTGCCGGCATGACGCAGGAAGTCTCGGCGGCCACCTGGGCGGCCACCGAGCAGCTCATCGAGCTGGGCGGGCGCAATGTCGAGGGCCTGAGAACCACCCAGTTCTTCGATCGGACGGATACCACGCCGAAATTCCAGGCCTTTCGCGCCAGCTACGCCTTGCGTTTCGGCCAGGAGCCGGGCTTCGCCAGCGTCGCCGCCTACGATGCCGCCCAGGCAGCCATCGCCGCCCTGCGCGGGCGCCCGACGGGCCCGGCGGTCAAGACGGCGCTGCTCAACGGCGGCCCCTATGCCGGCGTCCAGATGAAATGGAATTTCGACCGCTACGGCGACGCCGAACGGCCGGCCTGGGCCACCGTGGTGCGCGACGGCCGC
>CAZZFN010000010.1:0-27344 GCA_964653505.1 uncultured Methyloversatilis sp. | reverse complement strand
CCGCTACGGCGACGCCGAACGGCCGGCCTGGGCCACCGTGGTGCGCGACGGCCGCTTCGTCCGCGCCGACTAGCGCGACACGCCGATGCGCGCGCTGCGGCTGCAAACCTGGCTGGTGCTCCTGGTCACCACCGCCGCCCTCCTCACCTTCTCGCTGGTCGGCGCCGCGATCCTCATCTACCGCCTGCCGCAGATCGAGGCCGAGGGGCGCCGGCAGGCGCAGCTCGACGCCGAGAAGATCGCCTCCCTGACCGAACAGTTTCTCGGCGGCGTCGAAGACCAGCTGGCCCCCCTCGCCGATCTGTCCGCGCGCCTGCCGCCGGCCGCGCTGCAGCCTTATCTGGATGCGATCGTCGGCCGCAGCCTCAGTTTCGACGCGGTATCCATCGTCGACGCCGACGGCCGTGTGCGGGCCATCGGCCTGCCGCCGGAAAGGCGTGCGGCCGCGGGGGATCTGCTGAATGCGGACCTGTCCGCCAACCGCCTGTTTCTCGCCGCCCGCAACACTGCCGCCGCGCCCGCCGGCGCCCGCGCGGCCGCCACCTGGAGCGACCGCTATCTTTCGTTCCTGCACGGCGACATCGCCATCGGCCTGGCGATTCGCGCCGGCAGCCACATCGTCATCGGCGAACTGTCCCGCCAGCGCCTGCTCGACATGATGCACGGCTTTCACCACTGGGGCGATCCGTGGGTCGCCGTGATCGACTCCCGCGGCCAGTGGCTGGGAGAGACCCGCCCGGTCGATATCGCCGCCCAGCACATCAATCGCGCCGCCCTGCCGACCTTCCAGGCGATCGTCGCGGGCGCTCCGCTGCCCCCCTACGAAATCGTGGCGGGCAAGCGGCTGCTTCCCGGCGGCACGGTCTCGCCCCGGCTCGGCTGGGTGTTCGCCTCGGGCGCCCCGGCCGGCCTGGACAATCCGGCCTATCGCATCACCCTGATTCTCGTCGTCCTGGGCTTTCTCGGCTCGACGGCCATCTCCCTGGTACTGGCGCCGTTCTGGGCGGCGCGCATGGAGCGCCCGATCGGCGCATTGATCGAGTATGCCCACCGCATCGCCGCGATGGACTATCGCGACCGGCCGCCGGGGCGCGGCAGCGTCGCCGAGCTCAACCAGCTCGGCGCCGACCTCGCGCTGATGGCGCAGGCGATCGGCGAACGCGAGGAGCAGATGCGCACACTGAACGCCGAACTGGAGGAGCGCGTCGCGCGGCGCACCCGGGACCTGTCGATCGCCAACGACGAGCTGAAGGCCGCCCTCGAAAAACTCGGGGTCACGCACGCACAACTGGTGCAGTCCGAAAAGCTTGCCGCGCTCGGCAACCTGGTCGCCGGCGTCGCCCACGAACTCAACACCCCGATCGGCAACGCCCTGATGGCCGTATCCACCCTCGCCGATGCGCAGGCGCAGTTCCGCGCGGCGCTGGCGGCCGGCCTGCGCCGTTCCGATCTCGATGCCTTCCTCCAGTCGGCAACGACCGCCAGCGACATCGGCGCGCGCAACCTGTACCGCGCCGCCGACCTGATCGCCAGTTTCAAGCAGGTGGCCGTCGATCAGACCAGCGACCAGCGGCGCCGCTTCCATCTCGCCGAGGTGGTGCGCGAGATCGTGGTGACGCTGCAGCCGACCCTCAGGCGCACGCCCTACACCATCGTCACGAGCGTTGCCGACGACATCGAGCTCGACAGTTTTCCCGGCGCGCTGGGGCAGGTGCTGACCAACCTGATCGACAACGCCGTGCTGCACGGTTTCGCAGGCCGCGACCACGGCGTCATCCGCATCGTGGCGCAAGGGGCGGGAGCCGACGCCGTGCGCCTTTCGATCGGCGACGACGGGCGCGGCATCTCCGCCGAGATGCAAAAACGGGTTTTCGAGCCGTTCTTCACCACCCGGCTGGGCCAGGGCGGTTCGGGGCTCGGACTGCACATCGTCTTCAACACCGTCGCCAACATACTCGGCGGCACCATCGCGCTCGACAGCCAGGAAGGCCGCGGCACGACGTTCACCCTGGAGTTGCCGCGCACGGCTCCCCGCCATACCGGCCCCGGCGCCGGCGGCGAACCGCCGCATCAGGCATCGAACAGCGTTTCGGTCGATTCGTCCAGACCTGCCGCGCCGGCCCGCACGGTCGATTCGTAGGCCTTGGCGTGGGTCAGCACCTGGTCGGCGTAGAAGCGCGCGCTGGCGATCTTGGCGCGCGCGAAGGCCGCGTCCTCCACTCCACGTTCCAGCCGGGCGGCCGCGGCCAGCGCGGCGCGCCCCATCTGCCAGCCGGCGCAGACCGTATAGGCGAGCTGCAGGTAGGGCACGGCGGCGGCGAGCACGCCGGCGGGCTGGCTTTTCGCGTTGGCGGCCAGCCACTCGGTGGCGGCCGTCCAGGCGCCGAGCGCCGTGGCGAGGCGACGGCCGATGGCAGGCAGGTCGCGGCCCGCCGAGGCGGACAGCGCGACCACGGCCGCCTGCACCGCGCCGAACAGGACGCGCGCGGTCGCCCCCTGGTCGCGCATCAGCTTGCGGAACAGCAGGTCGGCAGCCTGGATGCCCGTGGTGCCTTCGTAGATCGTCGCGATGCGCGCGTCGCGCCAGTGCTGCGCCGCGCCGGTTTCCTCGATGTAGCCCATGCCGCCATGCACCTGGATGCCCAGCGAGGCGACCTCGATCCCCATCTCGGTGCAGCCGCCCTTGACGATGGGGATGAGCAGTTCCGCAAGGTACAGCTGGCGACGGCGTTCCTCGGCATCGGCCGCGGCGTGGGCGCGATCGAGCAAGCCGGCGGTGCAATACACCAGGGCGCGACCGGCCTCGACGTTGCACTTCATCAGCATCAGCATGCGCCGCACGTCGGGATGCCGGTCGATCGTCACGAGCGCTGCGCCGCTCACGGCGTCGCGCCCCTGCTTGCGTTCGGCGGCGTAGGCGCGCGCCTGCTGGAAGGCGCGCTCGCCGAGGGCGACGCCCTGCAGGGCGACGGCCAGGCGCGCCGCGTTCATCATCACGAACATGTATTCGAGACCGCGGTGCGGCGTGCCCAGCAGGTAGCCGACCGCACCTCCGCCCTCGCCGTAGATCATGGTGCAGGTCGGGCTGGCGTGGATGCCGAGCTTGTGCTCGATCGAGGCGCAGGTCACGTCGTTGCGCGCGCCCAGCGAACCATCCGCATTTACGAGGAATTTCGGCACCAGGAACAGCGAGATGCCCTTGACGCCCGGCGGCGCGTCCGGCAGGCGCGCCAGCACGAGGTGGACGATGTTCTCCGCCATGTCGTGCTCGCCGTAGGTGATGAAGATCTTCTGGCCGAAGACCTTGTAGCTGCCGTCGGCCTGCGGCTCGGCGCGCGTGCGGATCAGCGCGAGGTCCGAACCGGCCTGCGGCTCGGTCAGATTCATCGTGCCCGACCATTCCCCCGCCACCATCTTCGGCAGGAAGCGCGCCTTGAGCTCGTCGCTGGCGCAGGTCAGCAGGGCATCGACGGCGCCGGAGGTCAGCAGGGGGCCGAGCGAGAAGGCCAGGTTGGCCGAGCTCGCCATCTCCCTGAGCGCGATGCCGATCAGGTCGGGCAGGCCCTGGCCGCCGTATTCGGCGGGAGAACCGATGCCGTTCCAGCCGGCCTCGCAAAATGCGCGATAGGCGGCGCGCCAGCCCGGCGGCGTGACCACGTTGCCGTCCGTCAGCGTGCAGCCCTCCCGGTCGCCCACCCGGTTGAGCGGCGCCAGCACCTCGGCGGCGAAACGCCCCCCTTCGGCGACGATCGCGTCGGCCAGATCGGGGGTCGCCTCGGCGTAGCGCGCCAGCTTCGCCAGCTCCGGCAGGCCGGCCAGTTCGTCCATGACGAAACGCATGTCGCGCAGCGGCGCGCGGTAATCGCTCATTCAGCTCTCCTCTCGAGAAAACGAAGGACCGCCCCGAGCGCCCCCCGAGGGAAGGTCGCCGCGTGGCGGCGCTGTCGGGGTGGGTTCGATTGCAGCAGGCGTCGCGCACAGTCGGGCGCGCGCGGCCAGATACTCGTCCCGCAGCCGGCCGACCAGTGCGGCGACCGGCTCCACCGCGTCGATCGAGCCGACGCCCTGGCCGGCGCCCCAGATGTCGCGCCAGGCCTTGCCCGCCACGGCGGCGGCGAGATCGAGCGGCGTCTGCGGGCGTTCCGGCAGCCGGGCGGGATCGAGACCGGCGGCGACGATGCTGTGGGCCAGGTAGTTGCCGTGCACGCCGGTGAAATACGGCGTATAGACGATGTCGCGGGCGGTCGCGGCGACCACCGCCTGCTGGTAGGCCGGGCTCGCGTTCGCTTCCGCGGCGGCAATGAAGCGCGTGCCGAGATAGGCGAAGTCCGCACCCATGGCCTGCGCGGCGAGAATGCCGGCCCCGCTGGCGATCGCGCCGGCCAGGGCGAGCGGGCCGGCGTAGAACCTGCGGATTTCCGCGACCAGGGCGAACGGGCTGAGGGTGCCGGCATGGCCGCCGGCGCCGGCGCAGACCAGGATCAGGCCATCGACGCCCGCCTCCAGCGCCTTTTCGGCATGACGCACGCCGGTCACGTCGTGAAACACCAGGCCGCCCCAGTCATGCACGCGCGGCACGACCTCGCGCGGCGCGCCGAGGCTGGTGATGACCAGCGGCACGCGCTGCGCCGCGCAGGCGGCGAGATCCTCGTCGAGGCGCGGATTCGAGGCATGCACGATCAGGTTGACCGCGAAGGGGGCGGCGTGCGCATCGGCGCCGAGCGCCGCGACGATCTGCGCAAGCCAGCCGGCGAGCGTCTCCGGCGCGCGCGCGTTGAGGGCCGGAAAGGCGCCGACGATGCCGGCGCGACACTGGGCGATCACCAGCGCCGGCGTCGAAACGATGAACATCGGCGCGCCGATGACCGGCAGGGCCAGGTTGCGCGCGAGGGCGGCGGGGATCGGCATCGTCGGTGCGCTCAGACGCGTTCGAAGATGCCGGCCGCGCCCATGCCGGTGCCGATGCACATCGTCACCATGCCCCACTTGCCGCCGGTGCGGCGCAGGCCGTGGATCGCGGTGGCGCTGCGGATCGCGCCGGTCGCGCCCAGCGGGTGGCCCAGCGCGATCGCGCCGCCGAGCGGATTGACCCGGGCCGGATCGAGACCCAGCTCCTTGACCACGGCGAGCGACTGGGCGGCGAACGCCTCGTTGAGTTCGATCCAGTCGATCTCCTCCAGCCGCAGGCCGGTCTGGGCCAGCACGCGCGGGATCGCCGCCAGCGGGCCGATGCCCATGATCTCGGGCGCCACGCCGCCCACCGCATAGCCGGCGAAGCGCGCCAGCGGCGCAAGTCCGTGCTCGGCGACGGCGCGCTCGGACATCAGCAGCAGCGCGGCCGCACCGTCCGACATCTGCGAGGAGTTGCCGGCGGTCACCGAACCGTGCGCATGGAACACCGGCTTGAGCTTCGCCAGTTTCTCGAGGTTGCTGTCGGGGCGCGGCCCCTCGTCGGTGTCGACGCTGCGTTCGACCGTGCGCACCGCGCCCGTGCCGAGATCGGGCAGATGTTCGCAAATGGCATAGGGCGCGGTTTCGGCGCGGAAATGGCCGGCGCCGATCGCCGCGCAGGCGCGCCGGTGCGACTCGAGGGCGAAGGCATCCTGCGCCGCACGGTCGATGTTCCAGCGCTGGGCGACCAGCTCGGCGGTCAACCCCATGCCGTAGGCGATGCCCCAGTTTTCCTCGCGCGCAAAAACGGCCGGGTTCATCGCCAGCTTGTTGCCCATGATCTGCGGCATCGCCGTCATCGACTCCGTACCGGCCGCGATCATGACATCGGCCAGACCGAGCCGGATCTGGCTGGCGGCGTCGGCCACGGCCTGCAGGCCCGAGGAGCAGAAGCGATTGATCGTCATGCCCGGCACGCTGTCCGGCAGGCCGGCCAGCAGCAGACCGACGCGGGCGACGTTCATGCCCTGTTCGGCTTCGGGCATGGCGCAGCCGACGATGACGTCGCCGATGCGCGCCGGGTCGAGGCCGGGCGCCTGGGCGAGCACGGCGCGCAGCGCCTGGGCGAGCATGTCGTCCGGCCGGACGTGGCGGAACATGCCGTTTTTCTTGCCGACCGGCAGGCGCGCGGCGGCGACGATGTAAGCGTCCTGGAGGGTCTTCATGGCTTCAGTTCCTCAGCGGTTTGCCGGTGGTCAGCATGTGTTCTATGCGCGCGCGCGTCGCGTCGCTGCGCAGCAGCTCCATGAACTGGCGCCGCTCCACGCCCAGCAGCCAGTTCTCGTCGACGCGACTGCCGGCTTCCACCTCGCCGCCGCACAGCGCGATCGCGGCGGCCTTGGCGACCCGATAGTCGTGTGCGGAAATCATGCCGCCGGCGCGCATGTTGACCAGCATCATCTCGCAGTTGGCGATGCCGGTGCGGCCGGCCACCGGGATGTCGCGCGGCGGCAGGGGCGGCGCGTAGCCGGTCTCGGCGAGGGCGCGCGCCTCGGCGAGGGCGACGTGGAGCAGCTCGTCGGCATGACCGACCACGGTGTCGCCGGTCAGCGCGTAACCGAAATCCATCGCCTCGAACGCGCTGCCCGCCACCTTGCCGAGCGCGATGTTCTGGAAGACGGGCTGGAGGAAAGCGAACACCTCGCCCGGCGTGGCCGACTGGGCCGCCCAGGCGGCGGCGCGCACCGCCATCTCCTTGCTGCCGCCGCCGGCCGGGATCAGCCCGACGCCGGCCTCGACCAGCCCGATGTAGCTCTCCAGCGCCAGCACGCGCTTGGCGCAGTGCATCTGGAATTCGCAGCCGCCGCCCAGGGCCAGGCCCTGCACCGCGGCGACCACCGGCACGCGGGCATACCTGAGCCGCAGCGCGGTGCGCTGGAATTGCTCGACCGTGCGTTCGAGCAGGTCGAACTGGCCGGCATCGATGGCTTCGAGCACCTGCTTGAGGTTGGCGCCGACGGCGAACGGCGGCGCGTGCCAGACCACCACGCCGTCGAGTCCGGCCTCGGCGACGCGCAGCGCCTCGTCGATGCCGTCGAGCACCTCGACGCCGAGCGTGTGGTTCTTCGAAATCACCGACAGGATGCCGATGCCCGCATCGCGCTCGGGCAGACGCCACAGGCGCACGCCGGCATTGCGGTAGAGAGTTTCGCCGGCTGCCTCGGAGGCCGTCCCGCCAGCGCCGACCAGGGTTTCCGGGAACAGCTGGCGGCGATAGACCGGCAGGCCGGACGGCGGCACGTCGGCCCGGCGGCGCGGCGACCAGGATCCCGCCGGCCCATGCACGCCGCTGCGCCCGTCGAACACCCAGGCCGGCAGCGGTTCCGCGCTGAGCGCCCGGCCGGCCGCGATGTCCTCGGCGATCAGGGCGGCGACCGCGCTCCAGCCGGCCGCCTGCCAGGTCTCGAACGGGCCCTGGGCCCAGCCGAAGCCCCAGCGCAGCGCGAAATCGACGTCGCGCGCGCTGTCGGCGATGTGTTCGAGCTGCACCGCGCTGTAGTGGAACAGATCGCGCAGGATGCTCCAGAGGAAGCGGGCCTGCGGATGGGCGCAGGCGCGCAGCGCGGCGCAGCCGTCCGCGCTCGGGGCGCCGCCCAGCAGGGCGGCCACCTCGTCGGCCACCGCCCCCGCCGCGGGGCGATAGTCGCGCGCGGCGAGGTCGAGCACCTGGATCGTCTTGCCTTCCTTGCGATAGATGCCGCCGCGCGTCTTCTGCCCGAGCGCGCCCTTGCCGATCAGCACGCCGAGCCAGGCCGGAATGTGGAAATGCGCATGCCAGGGGTCGTCCGGCAGGGTGTCCTGGAGCGTCCTGACCACGTGGGCCAGGGTGTCGAGGCCGACCACGTCGGCGGTGCGGTAGGTGGCGCTCTTGGGCCGGCCGAGCAGCGGCCCGGTGAGCGCATCGACCTCGTCGAAGCCGAGCCCGTTCGCCAGGGTGTGATGCATCGTCGCCAGCAGCGAGAACACGCCGATGCGGTTGGCGATGAAATTCGGCGTGTCGAGCGCGCGGATCGCGCCCTTGCCCAGGCGCGTGACCAGCCAGGCCTCCAGCGCGTCGAGCAGGGCGGGGTCGGTATGCGGCGCGGCGATCAGCTCGACCAGCTTCATGTAGCGCGGCGGATTGAAGAAGTGGATGCCGCAGAAGCGCGTCTGCAGCGCGGCGGGCAGGCCCTGGGCCAGGGCGCCGATCGACAGCCCGGAGGTGTTCGAGGCCAGCAGCGCCCCGGGCGCGAGCTGCGGCGCGATGCGCGCGAACAGGGCATGCTTGAGATCGATGCGTTCGGCGACCGCCTCGATCACCAGATCGCAGTCGGCCAGCCGGGCCAGGTCGTCGTCATAGTTGGCGACCTCGATGGCCGGCAGCAGCCGCGGCGCGCCGAGCGGCGCGGGGCTCATCTTCTTCAGGCCGGCGAGCGCCTTCTGCGCGCCGGCGTTGCGGTCGCCCGCGGGCGCGGGCAACTCGAACAGCACGACCGGCACGGCGGCGTTCGCCAGATGCGCGGCGATCTGCGCCCCCATCACCCCGGCGCCGAGCACGGCCGCTTTCCTCACCTGCAATCCGTTCATGGGCAATCCTCCTTCCGCAACGACCGCCAAAGCGACCGTAAGTTTAAAACGAACGTTTGTAATCTATAGAAAATCAGGACTTTGTCAACACCGAATGCGCCGACTGCGGAAATCCTCATTGACCTGAGCACAAAAAACGGCGGAGAATGCGCGAGGCACAACGCCCTCGGCCCCAGCCGAGTCGAACAACAATACCGGAGGAACGACCCATGACAAAGCCCATGCTGCGCCCGCAGTCCCGTCCCGCCCAGTCCCGCCCATCGTTCGGACTGGCCCTCGTGCCGACTCTCCTGGCCGTCCTGTCCATCCCGCACGCGGCGCAGGCGTTCGAATTCAAATCGGGCGAAATTTCCGGCAGCTTCGATACCACCCTCTCGGTCGGCGCGCTCTGGCGCATGGACACGCGCGACCCGACGCTGGTCGGCATCGCCAACGGCGGCACCGCGCGCGATCCGAATTCGGAAGACGGCAATCTCAGGTATGACCGCGGCGACCTGGTGGCGACGCCTTTCAAGGCCACCCACGACCTCGAGCTCAAATATCGCAATCTGGGCGCCTTCCTGCGCGCCACCTATTTCTACGATCCCACCATCCGCGCCAAGGACGACCTCAATCCCGCCGCGCGCGACCGGCTCGGCCGCGACGCGGAGATTCTCGACGCCTTCGTGCGCGGCGCCTTCGACGTGGGCGGACGCACCCTCAACCTGCGGCTCGGCAAGCAGGTGGTGAGCTGGGGCGAGAGCACCTTCATCCCGAACGGCATCAACGTGCTCAACCCCGTCAATGTCGGCCGCCTGCGCACGCCGGGCTCCGAGCTGCGCGAGGGCCTGATCCCGACCCTGATGGCCCACGCCTCCCAGGAGATCACCGACCGGCTCGCGGTCGAGCTGGTGCTGCCGGCCGAGTGGAAGAAAACCAAGCTCGAACCGGTCGGCTCCTTCTTCAGCACCAACGACTTCGTCGCCGAAGGCGGCTCGAACGCCTACACCGGCTTCGGCCGGCGCAACGACCTGAACGGCGCTGCCGGCGTGTTTCCCCTCAACGCCACGGCGCAGCTGATCGCGCCGCGCTCGGCCGACCGGCAGCCTGCCGACAGCGGGCAATACGGCTTCGCGCTGCGCTACTTCCTGCCGGACTTCAACAACACCGAGCTGGGCTTCTATCACATCAACTACCACAGCCGGATTCCCTATGTCTCCGGGATTCGCGGGGGCATCAGCGCCGCCGCGACCATCATTCCCGGCTGCACCGTGCTCGACATCCCGACTTTCGGCGCCGTGCTGGCCGGCACGGGAGACGCCGTTACCGCGACCAGCAGCGCCTGCGCGGCGGCTGCCGGCAGGGCGGGCACCTACTTCGTCGACTATCCGCAAGACATCAAGTTGTTCGGCCTCAGCTTCAACACCGCCCTGCCCGGCGGCGTGGCGCTGCAGGGCGAGTATTCCTACCGCAGGAACCAGCCCCTGCAGCTGCCCTCGGCCGAGCTGCTGCTGGCGGCGGCCGGCCTCGGCAATCAGCTGACCAGCACCAACCCGATCGCCGCCGCCGGCGTTGCCTACGGCACGGAGATCGGCGGCTACCGGCGCATCCGCATGCACCAGATCCAGCTCACCGCCACCCAGGCCTTCGGCCCGACCTTCGGCGCCGAGCAGTTCGTCGTCGTCGGCGAGGTCGGCTATACCCATCTCGACCTGCCGGCCAACCTCAAGTTCGCCGCGCCGGGCTGCCACCTGCCGCAACCGGGTTCCTCGACCACGACTTCCTTCGGCTCGACCTCGTCCGACTGCTTCGCGACACGCAACTCCTGGGGCTACCGCCTGGTCGGCCGGCTCGACTATCCGAATGCCATCGGTGCGGCAACCGTCTCGCCGCGCCTGGTGTTCTCGCACGACGTCGATGGCCGCGGCCCGACCTTCAATGAAGGCGCCAAGGCGCTGACGCTGGGCTTCGGCTTCAACTACCGGCAGAGCTGGCAGGCGGACATCGCCTACACCGCCTTCTTCGGCGGCCGCACCCATTCCGGCACGGATCTCGCGAATTCCGGCACGGGTCAGCCGCTCGCTTATGCCAGCGGCAGCAATCCGCTCAAGGACCGCGACTTCCTCGCAATCAGCCTCAGCTACTCTTTCTGACCCATGAGAATGCACATCATGACTGCCCGCCCGCTCCTCTCCGGCCTCGCCGCCGCCCTGCTCGCCTGCGCCGCCGCGCCGGTCCTCGCCGATCCCGCCGCCCTCGGCAAGACCCTGACCTTCATGGGCGCCGAAACCGCCGGCAATGCCGCCGGCACCATCCCGCCCTTCACCGGCGGCCTGACCCGCGCCCCGGCCGGCCACCAGCCCGGCGGCCACTACGCCGACCCCTTCGCCGCCGACAAGCCGCTGTTCTCGATCGACGGCGCCAACGCGGAACGCTACAAGGCCCATCTCACGCCCGGCCAGATGGCCCTGCTGAAAAGGTATCCGACCTGGAAGATGAACGTCTATCCGACCCGGCGCAGCGCGGCCTATCCCGAAGCCCACTACAAGGAAACCGTCGCCAACGCCACGCGCGCCAAGCTCGCGCCGGGCGGCAACGGCGTGATCGGCACCACCGGGGGCGTGCCCTTCCCGATCCCCAGGGACGGCCTCGAGGCGATCTGGAACACCATGCTGCGCTACAAGGGCGACACCTACGCGATGGACTGGAGCCAGGCCGCCGTGACGCGCGACGGCGCCTACACGCCGGTGCGCTTCGAATACGAATACGACTTCCACTACGGCAACCTGGCCCGCGGCGAAAAGGGGCGCGAACCGAACAAGCTCGCCCACTTCCTCCAGACGGTGACCGCCCCGGCGCGCCTGGCCGGCCAGATCCTGCTGGTCCATGAAACCGTCGACCAGGTCAAGGAACCGCGCTCGGCCTGGACCTACAACCCGGGCCAGCGCCGCGTGCGCCTCGCGCCCAACGTCGCCTACGACAATCCCGGCACGGCGGCCGACGGCCTGCGCACCAACGACGACTTCAACATGTTCAACGGCGCGACCGACCGCTACCACTGGAAGCTGATCGGCAAGCAGGAGCTCTACGTCCCCTACAACTCCTACAAGCTGTCCGGCAACACCTTGAAGATGGCCGACGTGCTGCGCCCCGGCCACATCAATCCCGAGCACGCGCGCTACGAGCTGCACCGCGTCTGGGTGGTCGAGGCCACGCTCAAGGAAGGCATGAGCCACATCTACGCGCGACGCGTGTTCTACATCGACGAGGACAGCTGGATCGTCATGGCGACCGACAAGTACGACGGACGCGGCGAGCTGTGGCGGGTGTCCGAGCAGCACTCGATCAACTTCTACGACATTCCGATGGCCTACGGCACGATCGAGGTGCACCACGACCTGCAGTCGGGCCGCTATCTGGCCATGGGCCTGCGCAACGAGGAACCGAAGGTCTATGAAAGGATCCAGCGCAGCGCCGCCGACTTCACGCCGGCCGGATTGCGCGGCGTCGGCACCCGCTGATCATCGACCGATTCGACGATTGAACCGGATCAGCGGCTACCTCTTCGCGGCCTTCGTTGTGCTGGCCGCGGGCTTCGCCTTCTCGCCGCGCAAGCCGCCGCCCCTGCCGCCCACCGAGGTGCGCATCGACACCGCGCTGCTGCTCGACGCGCGGCGCGCCGGCGCGCGCCTGGTGGCGGCCGGCGAGCAGGGCCGGATCTTCGTCTCCGCCGACGGCGCAGACTGGCGTCTCGCCAGCACCGACAGTACCGCGACCCTCACGGCGCTGGCGTTCGCCGACGCACGCCACGGTCTGGCGGCCGGCCACGACATGACCCTGCTGCGCAGCAGCGACGGCGGCACGAGCTGGCGCACGGTGTTCGCCGCGCCCGAGCAGCAGCGGCCGCTGCTCGCCGTGCTGTTCCTCGACGCCGCGCGCGCGATCGCGGTCGGCGCTTACGGCGCCTACCTGGAGAGCGCCGATGGCGGCCAGAGCTGGACGGAGCGCCAGGTGGCCGCGGACGACCGGCATTTCAACGCCATCGCGCAACTCGCCGGCGGCCGCCTGCTGCTGGCCGGCGAGGCCGGCGCCCTGCTCGGCTCGGACGACGGCGGCGCCGCCTGGCGGCCCCTGCCTTCGCCTTATGCCGGCTCGTTCTTCGGCCTGCTGCCCCTGGCGGACGGCGCGGTTCTCGCCTACGGCATGCGCGGCCATATCTTCCGCAGCGCCGACGGAGGCGCAACATGGCAGGCCGCCCAAAGTGCGGGCACGGATGCGCTGTTCGGCGGACACGTGCGCGCCGACGGAGGCATCGTGCTCGCCGGGCAGAATGGCGTCGTGCTGGCCAGCGCAGACGGCGGGCGCAGCTTCGCGCGCGTGGCGACGCAGGCCAGTCGCACCCTGACCGCCGTCCTCGACGCGCCGGCGGCGCCGCAAACGGCGCTGCTGTTCGGCGACGGCGGCGTCGCGCCGCTCGACATGACCGGTAGCGGATCGCCATGAGCGCCCCCCATCCCGCCGTCGTGCGCGCCCTCGGCCGGGTGCTGTTCGGCTGGCGCCGCGCCTTCCTGGCCCTCTTCGTGCTGATCACGCTCGCGCTGCTCGGCTCGGCGACCCAGCTCAGGGTCGATGCCGGCTTCGACAAGATGATCCCGCTCGAGCACGAGTACATGCAGACCTTCACGGCCTACCGCAAGACCTTCGGCGGGGCCAACCGGGTGATCGTCGCGCTGCGCCAGCACGAGGGCGACATCTACAACCCGGAATTCCTGCGCACCCTCAAGGCCGTCACCGACGCGGTGTTCTTCATCCCCGGCGTGGACCGCGCCACCGTCACCTCCCTGTTTACGCCCAATGCGCGGTTCATCGAGGTGGTCGAGGAAGGTTTCGCGGGCGGCAACATCATTCCCGCCGACTTCGCCGCGACGCCCGAGGACCTCGCCGAGGTGCGCGCCAACGTGCTCAAGTCCGGGCGCGTCGGCCGCCTGGTCGCCAACGACTTCAAGGGGGCGCTGGTGAGCGCCGAGTTGCTGGAAGCCGACCCGGCCACGGGCGCGCGCCTCGACTATGCCGCCGTGGCCGCGCAGCTGGAACAGATTCGCGCCGACCACCAGCGTCCCGGACTCGACGTGCATATCATCGGCTTCGCCAAGGCGGTGGGCGACATCGCCGACGGCGCGCGCGGGGTGCTGCTGTTCTTCCTGATCGCCTTCGTCATCACCGCCGCGCTGCTCTACGTCTATTCCGGTTCCGCCAAGCTCAGCGCGGCAGCCCTGCTGTGCGCGCTGATCCCGGTGATCTGGCTGCTCGGCCTGCTGCCGCTGCTCGGCTACGGCATCGATCCCCTGTCGATCCTGGTGCCCTTCCTGATCTTCTCGATCGGCGTCAGCCATGCGGTGCAGATGACCCATGCCTGGCAGATGGAAGTGGCCAACGGCTGCGACGGCCTGAGCGCCGCCCACGCGGCCTTCCTCAAGTTGTTCATGCCCGGCGCGATGGCCCTGCTGGCCAATGCGCTCGGTTTCATCGTCATCCTCTACATCGCCATCGACATCGTGCGCGAGCTGGCGATCACCGCCAGCCTCGGCGTGGCGCTGATGATCGTCACCAACAAGATGTTCCTCACCGTCCTGCTTTCCTGGCTGCACCTGAGCCCGGAGGAAATCGGCCGGGCGCGCGCCAAGAAGCGCGGCGCCGACCGTCTCTGGATCGCGCTCAAGCGGCTGGCCGAGCCGAACATCGCGCCGCGCGTGCTGCTGGTGGCCGCCCTGCTGCTGACGGCCGCCACCTGGCAGGCGCGCGGGCTGACCACCGGCGACCTCGGCAAGGGCATGCCCGAGCTGCACGACGACGCGCGCTACAACCGCGACGTGGCGGCGATCGTCTCGTCTTTCTCGATCGGGGTCGACGTGCTCGGCGTGATCGCCCAGGCGCGCAACGTCGATGGCGCCTGCACCGACTACGAGATCATGAGCCTGATCGATCGCTTCGAGACGACGATGAAGAACGTGCACGGCGTGCAGGGCGTCCTCTCGCTGCCGGGGCTGGCGAAGATCGTCAATGCCGGCTGGAACGAGGGCAACCCGCGCTGGCGCGTGCTGGCGCGCGACCCGGCGGTGCTGGCCCAGTCGGTCACCCCGATCGATACCGGCAGCGGCCTGCTCGACACCGCCTGCAACGCGATGCAGGTGCTGATCTTCACGCGCGATCACGAGGGCGCCACCATCGTCCACGTCATCGACGAGATCGAGCGCTTCATCGCGGCCCACCCGGCGGAAAACCTCGAGTTCAAGCTCGCCACGGGCAACGTCGGCGTGATGGCGGCGACCAACCAGGCCGTCGATGCCGCCGAGGTGACCATGCTGCTCCTGCTGTTCGGCTCGATCGGGCTGCTGTGCCTGGCCGAATTCCGCTCCCTGCGCGCCACGCTGTGCATCCTGCTGCCGCTCGCCATCGTCGCGGTCTGCTGCAACGCCCTGATGGCCCGGCTCGACATCGGTCTCAAGGTGTCCACGCTGCCCGTGATCGCCCTCGGCGTCGGCGTCGGCGTCGATTACGGCATCTATCTCTACGAACGCATGGCCCATGCCATGGCGCAGGGGCGCCGCCTGCCCAACGCCTTCTACCAGGCGCTGCGCCAGCGCGGCACGGCGATCGCCTTCACCGCGGCGACGATGACCGTCGGCGTCGGCACCTGGGCCTTCTCGGCGCTCAAGTTCCAGGCCGACATGGGCATCCTGCTGGCCTTCATGTTCCTGGTGAACATGCTCGGCGCGCTGCTGCTGCTGCCGGCCCTGGCGGCCGTGCTGATCGAGCCGCGCCGCGCCGGCAACGGAACGCGCCCGGCCTGAGCCGGGCGCGCCGCCTCAGGCATCGAATTTCGGCAGGGGCGCGCGCAGGCCGCCGAGCAGGAAGGACATCAGCCGCGGCTGCAGGCGGTCGGGGCGGTCGATGACGTCCTCCGCTTCGATCTGCCAGTCCGTGACGATGCGCAGCGCATCGGTGCCGGCCAGCGCGTAGGAGGTCGCGCCCAGCATGAAATGGAAGCGCCAGACGATCTCGGCGCGCGGCACGCCGGGCAGGGCGAGGAACAGCGCGGCCTTGTAGCGTTCCATGACCGCGCGGTATTCCTCGGCGAGAAAGGTCTGGACGAACTCGGCGGGATCGGTGAGCGTGCGCCCGAGCAGGCGCACGAAGGTGCGCCCGCCGTTCGTTTCGTCCGCGGCCATGCGCAGCAGCGCGCCGAAGAAGGCATCCACGATCTGCGAGGGCTTGAGCGGCCGGCCGGCGGCGGCGCGCTCGAGCGCATCGAGGACGCGCAGGCGTTCCTCGTTGAGCGCGCCGAGGCGACGGCGCAGCACCGCGCGCAGCAGGTTCTCCTTGGAGTCGAAGTGATAATTGACCGCCGCCAGGTTGACCGCCGCCGCGCCGGTGATCTGGCGCAGCGAGGTGCGCTCGTAGCCCTGCGCCATGAACAGCCGCTCGGCCGTGTCGAGGATGCGCGCCCGCGTTTCGGCGCCCGTCTGCTGTTCGCTCATGCGCGCCGCGGCGGGCTCACGCCTCGCCCTGCTTGAGCGCGCGCCGCAGCACCTTGCCGACATTGGTCTTGGGCAGGACGTCGCGAAACTCGATGTGCCTGGGCACCTTGTAGGCGGTCAGCATCCCGCGGCAGTGCTCGACCAGCGCCTGCTCGGTCAGCTCCGGGTCGCGGCGCACCACATACAGCTTGACCGCTTCGCCGCTGCGCTCGTCCGGCACGCCGACCGCCGCCACCTCGACCACGCCGGGATGCTCCATGACGACGTCCTCGATCTCGTTCGGATAGACGTTGAAACCCGAGACCAGGATCATGTCCTTCTTGCGGTCGACGAGGAACACGAAGCCCTGCGGATCGACATAGCCCATGTCGCCGGTGCGCAGGAAGCCGTCCGGCATCATCACCTGGGCGGTTTCCTCGGGGCGCTGCCAGTAGCCGCGCATCACCTGCGGGCCGCGGATGCAGATCTCGCCCGTCTCGCCGACCGCCAGCTCGGCGCCGTCGTCGCTGCGGATCGACACCTCGGTCGCGGAGATCGGCAGGCCGATCGAGCCGTTGAATTCGCGCAGGTCGAGCGGGTTGATGGTCGCCGCCGGCGCGGTTTCGGTCAGTCCGTAGGCCTGCTGCAGGGTATTGCCGGTGGTCTGCTGCCAGCGTTCCGCCACCGCCTTCTGCACCGCCATGCCGCCGCCCAGGGTGACGCGCAGGGTGGAGAAGTCGAGCCGGGCGAACTCCTTGTTGTTGAGCAGCGCGTTGAACAGGGTGTTCACGCCGGTGACGACGCTGACCGGATGCTTGCTCCATTCCTTGACCAGGTTGGGAATGTCGCGCGGATTGGCGATCAGCAGGTTGCGCGCGCCCACCATCAGGAAGGTCAGGCAGTTCGCCGTGAGCGCGAAGATGTGATAGAGCGGCAGCGCGGTGAGAATCACCTCCTCGCCCGGGCGGATCGCCTGCCGGATCCAGGCGTGGGCCTGGGTCAGGTTGGCGCAGACGTTGCCGTGGCTGAGCATCGCGCCCTTGGCCACGCCGGTCGTGCCGCCCGTGTACTGCAGGAAGGCCAGGTCGTCGTGGCCGAGCGGCGGCGGCGCGAAGCCGTGCGCCTGGCCGGCCACCAGCGCCTGGTAGAAGTTGATCGCGCCGGGAATCTGCCAGGGCGGCACGAGTTTCTTGATCCGGCGCACGACGAAATTGACCAGCGCTCCCTTGAGCATGCCGAGCATCTCGCCCATCGGCGTGACGACGACATGCCCGACCGCGGTGCGGGCGACGACCTGTTCCAGCGTGTGGGCGAAATTCTCGACGATGACGATGGCCTTGGCGCCGGAATCCTGCAACTGGTATTCGAGCTCGCGCGGGGTATACAGCGGGTTGCAGTTCACCACCACGCAGCCGGCGCGCAGGGCGCCGAACAGGGCGACCGGGTACTGCAGGAGGTTGGGCATCATCAGCGCGACCCGATCGCCCTTGTGCAGGCCGATCGACTGCAGCCAGCCCGCGAACTCCCGGCTGCGCCGATCGAGCTGGCGATAGGTGAGCGACGCGCCCATGCTGAGGTAGGCGTCCTGGGCGGCATACTTGGCGCAGGCGGTCTCGCACACGGCCGCCAGAGAGGGCGCGTCGGCAAGATCGATCGTCTCGGGCACGCCCGGCGGATAACTCTTCAGCCAGATTTTTTCCATCGTTCCCCTCCCCCTTGATTATTGCTGGCCGCCATTCTCCCCGATCGCAACAAAATTGCAACCGGCGACGCGCGCGCAAAAGTTGCGTAAAAGTCGGCGCTGGCCGGACGGCATCCTATAATCGCTGCCGTTTCCGGAACCCATCCACATCATGTCCGCCCAGCCTTCGAAAACCCTGGAAACCTTCCCGAATCCCGCCGCGCAGCGGGATTACCGCATCCACATGGAAATCCCGGAGTTCACCTGCCTGTGCCCCAAGACCGGCCAGCCGGACTTCGCCGTGCTGACGCTCGACTACGTTCCGGACAAACTCTGCGTCGAACTCAAGAGCCTCAAGCTCTACATCTGGAGCTTCCGCAACGAGGGCCATTTCCACGAGGACGTCGCCAACCGCATCCTCGACGATCTCGCGAAAGCGACCAGGCCGCGCTTCATGCGCCTGACCGCGCGCTTCTTCGTGCGCGGCGGCATCTTCACCCACGTCGTCGCCGAGCACCGCAAGAAGGGCTGGCGGCCCGCGCCGGCCATCGCGCTGGACGACTTTCCGGCGCAGGGCAACACCCGATGAACCCGCATCTGGACCAGTTGCAGCCCTATCCCTTCGAAAAACTGCGCGCGCTGTTCGCCGCCGACGCGCCGCCTGCCGGTCTGTCCGAAATCAGGCTGCACATCGGCGAGCCCCAGCACCCGACGCCGCAGTTCATCAAGGACGCGCTGGTCGCCAATCTCGGCGGCCTGGCCAGCTACCCGGCGACCCACGGCAGCGACGACCTGCGCCGCGCCATCGCCGAGTGGATCGCGCAGCGCTACGGCATCCCCGCTCCGGACATCGCCACGCAAGTATTGCCGGTGGCCGGTTCGCGCGAGGCGCTGTTCGCCATTGCCCAGGCCGTGATCGAGCGCAAGCACCGGCAGCCCGTGGTGATTTCCCCGAACCCCTTCTACCAGATCTACGAAGGCGCCGCCCTGCTCGCCGGCGCGCGTCCCTTCTTCCTCAACACGCTGCCCGAAAACGATTTCCGCATGGACTGGACACGCGTCCCTGCAGAAGTCTGGCAGGACTGTCAGCTGGTCTATGTCTGCTCGCCCGGCAACCCGACCGGCAAGGTGATGGCGCTCGACGAATGGCGGACGCTGTTCGAGCTGTCCGACCGCCACGGCTTCGTCATCGCCGCCGACGAGTGCTACTCGGAAATCTACTTCGATGAAACGCATCCCCCGCTCGGCGGCATGCAGGCGGCGCGCCGGCTCGGCCGCGACAACTACCGCAACCTCGTCATGTTCGGCAGCCTGTCGAAGCGCTCGAACGTGCCGGGCCTGCGCTCGGGCTTCGTCGCCGGCGACGCGGCGATCCTCAAGAAATTCTGGCTCTACCGCACCTACCAGGGCTGCGCGCTGTCCCCCCCCGTGCAGGCCGCCAGCGCCGCAGCCTGGCGCGACGAGGCGCACGTCGCGGACAACCGCCGCCGCTACGCCGAGAAGTTCGCACGCCTCGCGCCGCTCCTCGCGCGCCACCTGGAGACCGCCGTGCCGGACGCCGGCTTCTACTTCTGGGCCTCCGTCAAGCCGACCGGCCTGTCGGACACCGAATTCGCCCGCCGCCTGCGCGCCCAGTGCAATGTCAGCGTCCTGCCGGGCAGCTATCTCGCCCGCCCTGCCGCAGGCATCGACCCCGGCCGCGACTTCGTGCGCATTGCCCTGGTCGCCCCTCTCGAAGAATGCCTCGCGGCAGGCGAACGTATCGCCGCATTCTGCGCATCGCTCTAATCCACCAAAGGAAACACCATGTCCGAACTGCAAAGCCTGATCGAGCATTACTGGGAAGACCGCGCCAACCTGAAACCGGGCACCGCGCCCGCCCGCCTCGGCGAAGCCGTCCAGCACGTGCTCGACGATCTCGACAAAGGCGTCCTGCGCGTCGCCGAGAAAATCGACGGGCAGTGGACGACGCACCAGTGGGTCAAGAAGGCCGTGCTGCTGTCCTTCCGCATCGAGGACAACGCCGTCATGGACGGCGGCGCCCTGCGCTGGTTCGACAAGGTGCCCACCAAGTTCGCCCAGTATGACACCCATCGGTTCCAGAAAGGCGGCTTCCGCGCCGTGCCCGGCGCCGTGGTGCGCCGCGGCGCCTACATCGCACCCTCCGTCGTGCTCATGCCCAGTTTCGTGAACATCGGCGCCTATGTCGGCGAAGGCACGATGGTCGACACCTGGGCCACCGTCGGTTCCTGCGCCCAGATCGGCCGGAATGTCCATCTCTCGGGCGGCGTCGGCATCGGCGGCGTGCTCGAGCCGCTGCAGGCCAACCCGACCATCATCGGCGACAACTGCTTCGTCGGCGCGCGCTCCGAGGTCGTCGAGGGCGTCATCGTCGAGGACAACTGCGTGATCTCGATGGGCGTGTTCATCGGCCAGAGCACCAAGATCTACGACCGCGCCAGCGGCGAGATCATCTACGGCCGCGTCCCCGCCGGCTCGGTGGTCGTCAGCGGCAACCTGCCCGCCAAGGACGGCAGCTACAGCCTCTATTGCGCGGTGATCGTCAAGCAGGTCGACGCCCAGACGCGCTCCAAGACCAGCATCAACGAACTGCTGCGCGACTGAGGAGACCCGGCATGGCTGCGATGCACCGGCTTTTCCAGCTGATGGCGGAGAAGAATGCCTCGGACATCTTCGTCTCGGCGGGCGCGCCGATCAACATCAAGATCAACGGCGTCTGCATGCCGGTCAATCAGCAGACGATGGATGTCGCCACGATACGGGGCCTGATGCAGGAGGTCCTCAGCGCGCGCCAGCTGGCCGAGTTCGAGGAGACGATGGAGCTCACCACCGGCTACGCGCTCGAGGGCGTCGGCAACTTCCGCATCTCGGCACTGCGCCAGAAGGGCACGCCGGCCTTCGTGGTGCGCTACATTCCGGCGCAGATTCCGCAACTCGACACGCTCAACCTGCCGCCGGCGCTGGCCGACATCATCATGGAGAAGCGCGGCCTGGTGCTCATGGTCGGCGCCACCGGCTCGGGCAAGACCACCTCGCTGACCGCCATGCTCGACTACCGCAACGCGCGCCTGTCGGGCCACATCCTCACCCTCGAGGATCCGATCGAGTTCATCTTCCGCAACAAGAAGTCGATCGTCAACCAACGCGAGATCGAAGCGGACACGCGCGCCTTCCACGTCGCGCTGAAGAACGCCCTGCGCCAGGCCCCGGATGTCATCTGCATCGGCGAGATCCGCGACAAGGAGACCATGAGCCAGGCGATCGCCTACGCACAGTCCGGCCACCTCTGCCTCGCCACGCTGCACGCCAACAACAGCTACCACTCGATGTCGCGCATCATCAGCTTCTACCCGCTGGAGAACCGCCCCGCGCTGCTGGCCGACCTGGCGGTGACGCTGCGCGCCATCGTTTCCCAGCGCCTGGTCAAGAAACCCGACGGCGCGCGCACTCCCGCCGTCGAGGTGATGCTCAACTCGCGCTACATCGGCGAACTGATCGAGAAGGGCGACCTCAACGCCATCAAGGAGGCCATGGAACAGAGCATGTCGCCCGGCTCGCAGACCTTCGAGCAATCGCTGCACGCGCTCTACCAGGCCGGCGCCATCACGCTGGAAGAAGCGCTCGGCAACGCCGACTCGGCCAACAACCTGCACTGGCTGATCAACAACGCCGCCGTCGAGAAGAAACCCGAAGCCCGCCTGCTCGCCCCTCCTGCCAACCCGAACGCGGTCAATACCACCTCGGACAGCGGCGCGAGTTTTTCCGAATTCACCCTGCGGATGGACTGACGTGGCCGCAGCGCTCGAATTCGCCCGCCAGTTGATCGCGCGCCGCTCGATCACCCCGGAGGATGCCGGCTGCCTCGAGCTGGTCGCGGCGCGCCTGGCGCCGCTCGGCTTCGTCTGCGAGCGCATCGACAGCACCGGTCCGACCGGCCTGGTGCGCAACCTCTGGGCGAGATTGGGCGGCGCAAAACCCTTGATCGTCTTCGCCGGCCATACCGATGTCGTACCGCCCGGCCCGGTCGAGCAATGGGCTTCCGACCCCTTCGTGCCGACCGAGCGCGACGGCTTTCTCTACGGCCGCGGCGCCGCCGACATGAAAACCTCGGTCGCCGCCGCCGTCGTGGCGGTCGAGCGGCTGCTCGCCGACACTCCGGACATCCATGGCTCGATCGGCTTCCTGCTCACCTCGGACGAGGAAGGCGATGCCACCGACGGCACCGTCAAGGTGGTCGAGGCACTCAAGGCACGCGGCGAGCACCTCGACGGCTGCATCGTCGGCGAACCGACCTCGGTCGACCGGCAGGGCGACACCATCAAGAACGGCCGGCGCGGCTCGCTCTCCGGCAAGCTGGTCGTCAAGGGCGTGCAGGGCCATGTCGCCTATCCGGAAAAGGTCAAGAACCCGATCCACCGCGCCGCGCCCGCGCTGGCCGAGCTCGCCGCCGCGCACTGGGACATCGGCAACGAATTCTTCCCGCCGACCAGCTTCCAGATCTCGAACATCCACGCCGGCACCGGCGCCACCAACGTCGTGCCGGGCACGCTCGAAGTACTGTTCAACTTCCGTTTTTCCACCGCCAGCACCGCCGAAGGGCTGCAGGCGCGCGTGCATCGGATCCTCGACCGCCACAGCCTCGAATACGACCTGCACTGGACGCTCGGCGGCCGGCCCTTCCTCTCCCGGCCCGGCCGGCTGGTCGGCGCGCTGGTCGAGGCGATTCAGATCGAAAGCGATGTCACTGCCGAACTCTCCACCAGCGGCGGCACCTCGGACGGCCGCTTCATCGCCGCCATCTGCCCCGAGGTGGTCGAGTTCGGGCCGGTCAACGCCACGATCCACAAGATCGACGAGCGCGTCGCCCTCGCCGACATCGAACCGCTGGCGCGCATCTACGCAGCCGCCTTCCGCAAGCTGCTGACCTGAGCAGATCCTCAGTCGGCCAGACTGCCGCCCACGACACCGCCCACCACCGCGCCGATGGCCGTCGGAGCCAGGCCGCCATGACCGATGACGTGGCCGATCGCGCCCCCCGCAACCGCACCGATCACCTGGCCGGCAAAGCGGTCCCCGTGGTAGCCGTGGTAGTACGCACGGGGATGCACATGCCGCACCGCAACCGGCGCGTAGATCGGCTGCGCATAGTAGGCCGGCGGATAGTAGACGACCGGCGGACGCACATAGACCGGGCGCGGCGGGGCATACACCACGTAGACCGGCGCATGCCGCCAGCCAGGGTGGATCTTGTGGCGATGATCGCGCCACTCGTCGCGGTCGCGGCCGTGGGCAAGCGCGGCGGTGCTCAGCAGGCTTGCCGAGACGATGAGGGCGGACAGGGCGAGTTTCTTGTTCATGGGAAGGCCTCCTGGTCGTCGATGCTGTCCATAACGTCCGAGACGCCGGCGGCGAATACACGTTCAGGGAAGAAAATGTTTCCGTTTGTATCGGCAGCCGACAAGCGGGCGCATTGCTAAAATCGCCGGCACCACGGCACCGAAGGGCGGCCCCGCGCCGATGTCCGAACTGCTCGACGACCTGATCACGATCCGCGACTGGCTGCGCTGGGGCGAAAGCCGCTTCCGCGAGGCCAGGCTGTGCTTCGGCCACGGCTGCGACAACGCCCGCGACGAGGCCGCCTGGCTCGTCCTGCATGCCCTGCACCTGCCGCCCGACCGCCCCGGAGAACTGGCACTCCACCTCGACGCCCGCCTCACCCGCCACGAGCGCCTCGCCGTGCTCGAACTCCTCCAGCAGCGCATCGCGCGCCGCCTGCCCGCCGCCTACCTGACGCGCGAAGCCTGGCAGGCCGGCCTGCGCTTTTACGTCGACGAGCGCGTGCTGATCCCGCGCTCCTATTTTGCGGAACTGCTGGCCGAGGGTTTCGCGCCCTGGGTGGACGATCCCGAGCGCATCGGCGCGGCGCTCGACCTGTGCACCGGCTCGGGCTGCCTGGCCATCCTGATGGCCCACGCCTTCCCCCATGCCCGCATCGATGCGGCCGACCTCTCCGCAGACGCCCTCCAGGTGGCCGGGCGCAACGTGGCCGACCACGGCCTCGAGGAGCGCATCCGCCTCGTGCAGGGCGACCTGTTCGACCCGCTCGGCAGGCGCAGCTACGACCTCATCATCAGCAATCCGCCCTATGTCACGGCCCAAGCCATGCGCGACCTGCCGCCCGAATACCGCCACGAGCCGGCCGGCGCGCTGGCCGCCGGCGCGGACGGCCTGGACATCGTGCGCCGCATCCTCGCCGGGGCGAAGAAACATCTCAAACCGGGCGGCCTGCTCGCCGTCGAGGTGGGCCACAACCGGGACATCGTCGAGACCGCCTTTCCCCGCCTGCCGCTCACCTGGCTCGACACCGAGAGCGGCGCAGGCAAGATATTCCTGCTGCGCCGCGAAGATCTCGCCTGAACCTTACAGCTTGACCGCCGGATTCAGCGTATAGACGCCGGTGAGGCTGGCCTGGGCAAGGATGCGGCCCCGCATCGCGTCGCGCACCTGCGGGCCGGTGAATTTCCCCTCCAGCGGGAGACGTTCGACATCCAGCGCGAACACGGTGAACACATAGCGGTGGCGCAGTTCGTCGTTCCACGGCGGGCAGGGGCCGTCGTAGCCGTAGTAGTCGCCGCTCATGTCGCGGTCGGCGGCAAACCAGCCGCTGTAGTCGTTGATGCCCTGGCGCGCGCCATGCGCCGCCCCCGGGCCGGCCTTGCCGCGCGGCACGACCTCGGCGGAATACTCGCCCGCCGCGATGCCCGTCGCCGTGGCGGGCAGATCGACGAGCACCCAATGGAAGAAATCGACGCGCGGCAGGCTGGCCGGCACCGTGCGCCCTTCCCGATTCACGTCGTCGCCGCGACTGGGCACGTCCGGGTCGTGGCAGATCACCGCGAAGGATCGCGTGCCCGCCGGCGCACCCTGCCAGGCCAGGTGCGGATTGCGGTTGCCGCCCAGGCAGACATGGCTGCTGGCGGCGGGGATGCAAAAGCAGAAGTCGCCCGAAATCTTCTCGCCATCCTTGAAGCTGTCGCTGGTCACTTGCATGGTTTCGTCCTCCGTCAGAATTTTTCGTCGGCCCCCAGGAAGCGCCACTGCCCGAGGGGCAGGTCGCCGAGCGTCGCCTTGCCGATGCGCACGCGCTTGAGACCGGTGACGCGCAGGCCCACCAGTTCGCACATGCGGCGGATCTGCCGCTTCCTGCCTTCCCTGAGGATGAACTGCAGCTGGTCTTCATTCTGCCAGCGCACCCTGGCGCGTTTCAAGGGCCGGCCATCGAGCGACAGGCCGTGGTTGAGAAGCGCAAGCCCCTGGGCATCGAGGCTGCCTTCCACGCGCACCAGATATTCCTTCTCCACCTCGCTCCCCGCGCCGATCAGCTGGCGGGCCACACGGCCGTCCTGGGTGAGCACCAGCAGGCCGGTGGAATCGATGTCGAGCCGACCGGCGGGCGCGAGACCCTTGAGGATGGCCGGGCGAAAGCGCGGGCCATCCCGGCCCGCCATCTGCGTCTCCGGCTTGACCAGCACCACGGCCGGCGGGTGACCGTCCTCGGCCTGGCCGGAGACATAGCCCACCGGCTTGTGCAACAGGATCGTGGCCAGCGCGGCCTGTCGGTTCTGGGCGCGCGAGGCCAGCTCGATCCTCGCATCCGGCGCGCAGCGTGTGCCGAGCTGGGTCACCTTCACGCCATCCACATAAACCAGGCCGCTCTCGATATAGGCGTCGGCCTCGCGCCGCGAGCACAGCCCGCGCGCGGCCATCAGCTTGGAGATGCGCTCGCCCTGAGTATCATTCATGGCCCCATTGTAAAGGCCCCCCATGCTCTCCTACCGCCATGTCTTCCACGCCGGCAACCACGCCGATGTCCTCAAGCACGCCGTGCTGCTGGCCGCGATCGACCACATGAACCGCAAGGACAAGCCCTACTGGGTCATCGACACCCATGCCGGAGCGGGCGGTTACCGCCTCGATGCCGGCCGGGCAACCCACCACGCCGAGTGGCCCGACGGCATCGGCAGGATATGGAATCGCACCGATCTGCCGCCCCTGCTCGCCCGCTATGTCGCGGCGGTGCGCACCGACAATGCGGACGGCAAGCTGCGCCGCTATCCCGGCTCGCCGCTGCTGGCCTTGCGCGCCATGCGCCCCAGCGACCGGCTGCGCCTGTTCGAGCTGCATCCGGCGGATGTGAAGCTGTTGGGCCAGAACCTCGCCGCCGCCACCGCCGACGCACAACAGCGCGTGCAGATCAAGCAGGAAGACGGCTTCGCCGGCATGAAGGCGCTGCTGCCCCCGCCGCCGCGCCGCGGGCTGGTGCTCATCGACCCGGCCTACGAGGACAAGCGCGACTATGCGGCCGTCGTCACGGCCGTCAAGGAAGGCCTGCAGCGCTTCGCCACCGGCAGCTTCATGGTCTGGTATCCGCTGCTGCAGAAGAACGAGAGCATCGCCCTCGCCGGCAAGCTGAAGAAGCTCGCGCCCGACTGGCTGAATTGCACCCTCACCGTCCAGCCTCCATCGGCGGATGGCATGGGCATGCACGGCAGCGGCGTGTTCCTCGTCAATCCGCCGTGGACGCTCGCCGCCGCCTTGAAGGACACGTTGCCCTGGCTGGCGCAGACCCTGAAAGTCGGCGCTGACGGGACGGCAAGCTACAGCCTCGAAACCTCAGATCAATAGCTCGGCCCGGTTGCGGAACAGTTCGAGCGCCTCGGGATTCGCCAGCGCCTCGCTGTTCTTCACCGGGCGGCCATGCACGACCTCGCGCACGGCGAGTTCGACGATCTTGCCGCTCTTGGTGCGCGGGATGTCGGCGACC
The DNA here is from genome assembly GCA_964653505.1 of uncultured Methyloversatilis sp. GTDB lineage: Bacteria > Pseudomonadota > Gammaproteobacteria > Burkholderiales > Rhodocyclaceae > Sulfuricystis. The sequence continues at coordinate 805 of CAZZFN010000010.1, read as the reverse complement.
TGCAGCACCTTCGCCGGCACGTGGCGCGGCGTGGTGTTGGCGCGGATCTGTTCCTTGATGGCCTTCGCCAATGCGTCGTCGAGCGTCAGGCCTTCTTTCAATTTGACGAACAGCACGACGCGCACGTCATTGTCGAAGTCCTGGCCGATGACGATGGATTCGAGCACCTCGGGCAGCTTCTCGACCTGGCGGTAGATTTCCGCCGTGCCGATGCGCACGCCGCCGGGATTGAGCGTCGCGTCCGAGCGGCCGTAGATGACGAAGCCGCCGTGCGGCGTCTTCTCGGCGAAATCGCCGTGGCGCCAGATGCCCGGAAAGCGCTCGAAATAGGCGGCGCGGTACTTGGCGCCGTCGGGATCGTTCCAGAAACCCACCGGCATCGAGGGGAAGGGCCGGGTACACACCAACTCGCCCTTGACGCCCGCCACGGGCTGCGCCTGCTCATCGACCACATCGACCGCCATGCCGAGGCCGGCGCACTGTATCTCGCCGCGCCACACCGGCCCGATCGGGTTGCCGAGCACGAAGCAGGAGACGATGTCGGTGCCGCCGGAAATCGAGGCAAGCTGCACGTCGGCCTTCCAGTCGCGATAGACGTAGTCGAAGCTCTCGGGCGCGAGCGGGCTGCCCGTCGAGAAAATCGCACGCAGCGCCGAGAGGTCGTGCGTCGCGCACGGCTTGAGATCGATCTTGGCGCAGGCGTCGATGAACTTGGCCGAGGTACCGAAATGCGTCATGCCCTCGGCCTGGGCGTAGTCGAACAGCACGCGGCCGCGCCCGACGAAGGGCGAGCCGTCGTAGAGCA
>CAZZFN010000009.1:0-31293 GCA_964653505.1 uncultured Methyloversatilis sp. | reverse complement strand
ATGCCTACGCCGACCTGTTCGATGCGGCGCTGGCCATACATGTTTCCAGCAGCATCGCCGGACTCAATGGCAGCTTTGGCAAAAAAAAGGTTCATGGTCACGATTACTGGTACTTCCAGTTTCGCGATATCGGCGGAGCGATCAAACAGATCTATGTCGGGCCCGAAAGCGAGAAGCTTTCAGCCCTGATCCAGCACCACAAAAGCAAGCCAGGCCAGGGATCAAAATCACTCCAGCCTCTCGCTGCCGCCGCTGTCGCATTAGGCTGCGAACCCCTGCTCCCAAAGCATTTCAGAGTCATCCGGCGCCTTGCCGAATACGGATTCTTCAAGCGTGGCGGCATCCTTGTCGGCACTCACGCATTCGCCGCCATGGGCAACATGCTGGGGATTTCGCCCATGGAACGCATGCAAACCCAGGATGTCGATTTCGCGCATGCCGGCAAAAACATCTCGGTTGCCCTACCCGCCAATATCAAGGTCGAGACGGCTGCAGCCATCGAATCCCTTGCAATGGGCCTGCTGCCGATCGCCTCGTTATCCGGCGCTTCCGGTTCCACCTATCTAAGCACTACAGACCCGAGCTTCAGACTGGATTTTCTGACCTCCAAATTTTCCGAAAGCGATGAACCCATTCGTATCGAGGGGCTCTCGATTGCCCTGCAACCGCTGAAATTCATGGAGTTCTCGATGATCGAAACCACGCAGGCAGCCGTGTTCTGCAACGAGGGTGCGGTCATCGCGAACATTCCCAAGCCCGACCGTTTCGCCATCCACAAACTCGTCGTATCCGCGGAGCGCGACACCTCGGCAGCCGTCAAATCCAACAAAGACATCCGACAGGCAAACGTCCTGATTCATTTCTATCTGGAGAATCGTCCCGAAGAAATTTCAGCCACCTACCAGGACGCACTCGCGCGCGGACCAGGCTGGAGAAAACGCATCGAAATCGGCTTGGGAAAGCTCGGGATAATCAATCCCGCAGCCGCAACGAGATTGCATAACATCTCCGGACGATCTACACCGGCAGCCATCGAAAACTCGGCGCCGACATGACGGCACGAACTCTCCTCATTGCATGCTTTATGGCGCTCGCCGCTTTTGCCCACGCCGAGACCCTGCGCGTCGGCCCCGGCGAAAAGATCGTCCGCATCGCCGAGGCCGCCCGGCTGGCCCGCGACGGCGACACCGTCGAAATCCTCCCCGGCGAATACCGCGGCGACGTGGCGGTCTGGCATCAGAAAGCTCTCACGATTCGCGGCATCGGCCCGCGTCCCGTGCTCGTCGCCGCCGGCCGCAGCGCGGAAAGCAAGGCCATCTGGGTCATCCGCAACGGCGACTTCCTCATCGAGAACATCGAATTCCGCGGCGCCCGCGTGCCGGGCGGCAACGGCGCGGGCATCCGCTTCGAGCGCGGCCGGCTCGTCCTGCGCCACGCCGCCTTCATCGACAACCAGATGGGCATCCTCACCGGCAACGATCCGGACAGCGAACTGGTCATCGAGCACAGCCGTTTCGCCGATGCCCCGCGCCAGATGCCCGCCCTGCCGCACCAGCTCTACGTCGGCCGCATCCACCGCTTCGCCATCGGCGGCAGCCGCTTCGAAAACGGCTTTCGCGGCCATCTCGTCAAATCGCGCGCCCGGTACAACCTCATCCGCGACAACCACATCGTCGACGGGCCGGACGGCGAAGCCTCCTACGAAATCGATCTGCCCAACGGCGGCATCGCCGACATCGTCGGCAACGTCATCGGCCAGAGCGCAAACACGCGCAACCCGGTGCTGATCTCCTACGGCGCCGAGGGCGAGGTCTGGCCGGACAACGCGCTCACGCTCGAGCACAACACGCTGATCAGCGACCACCTTCCCCTCGGCTGGTTCCTGCGCGTGCATGGCGACAAATTTCCCGCGCCGCCGACTCTGCGGGTGGACAACAACCGGACCATCGGCATCGGCATTTTCACCACCGACTGACCGGCGCATGGCTCTCGACACCCTGATCTTCGATCCCTCGCCCTGCGGTTTTCCCGAGCCGCGCGCGCCGCTGCTGCCGGCCGGCCTCGACGGCATCGCGCCGAGGCCGGTCGAGCCCTGGGCGCCCGCAGCGCATTTTCGCCACTTCGCGCGCGGCCGCTATGCGCTGCACGCGGCCTGCCGCCTCGCCGGCGTCGGCCCCGGCGCCGCATTGCTCGCCCCGGCCTACCACTGCCGCACCATGCTCGACCCGGCCCTCGCGCTCGCCGGCGAGATCATCCTCTACCCGCTCGCTGCCGACCTGTCGCCCGACCTGGCCGCCATCGAAACCCTGGCGAGACGTTCCCCCTTCCCGGCGAAGGCGCTGCTCGCCGCCCACTTCTTCGGCTTCGCGCAGGATTTTTCCGCCCTGGCCGACTGGTGCGCCGCACGCGGCATCGCCCTGATCGAGGACGCCTCGCATGCGTTGTTCTGCGCGCAACACCGGCCCGCCGGCATCGGCACGCAGGGCGCCTTCGTCACCGGCAGCCCCTACAAGTTCCTGCCTTGTCCCGACGGCGGCCTGCTCTTCGCCCGTGATGCCGGCTGCCTGAAAAACCTTTCCATGCGCGCCCCCTCCTTGCTCGACGAACTGCGCGGCATCCATTTCGCGTGGTCGAGGGCCGCTGAGCGGCGGCGCAACCGGTTTGCACTCAACCCGGCCCGTCTCGACACGGAATTCGCGGCCATCGCCGCGGGCCAGTATCGCCCCGCCATCGAGCGCCGCGAACGTGCCGGCACCTCGGCAGACTATCGACCGGACCACGAAGGCTACTCAAGCCTGCGCTTCTCCCGCATGCTCTATCGCCACCCTGACATAGCCACCATCACCCGGCGGCGACGCGAACACTACCGCCATTGGACCGCAGCGACCATGAATCTGCCATACTGCCGGCCGCTCTACCCCGAACTGCCCGAAGCCTGCATCCCCTACATGTTCCCGCTGATCATCGAGAACCCCGAACCGCACTTCACCCGGCTCAAGCAACTGGGCGTGCCCATCTTCCGCTGGGACAGCATCGCGGTCTCGGGCTGCGCCACCGCCAGCGACTATCGGCTGCACCTGCTGCAACTGCCCTGCCACCAGTCGCTGACCGACCACGACATGGACTGGATGATGGCGGCGATTACGAAAGTCGGCGAAGAAGCCGCGAGCAGCGGAGGGGGCCCCGCCACAGGCGGGGGCGTAGCGACCGCGAGCGGCGCCGAGACGGCGCAAGGAAAATGGCTCGAACAACAACCCGATAGCATCCAGATACAATCTCCCGCCAAGGGGTAACGCAATCGGAGGAATCATGGGGAAAACCATACTAGCTGAACTTCCGGCACGGCTCGTCGAGGACGCACAAGCACTCGTGGATAACGGTTGGGCTGGCAGCGTGAACGAATTGCTTGCTGACGCGCTACGTCGCTACCTTGAGTCACACCGTGATGAAATTTCGGAACACTTCATCCGCGAAGACGTCGAATGGGGCCTGCGTGGAAAGGCCTGATGGAGGTGTGATTGTCGCAGATGCCGGCCCGCTGATTCATCTGGACGAACTACACAATATTCATCTTCTCGAAACCCTTGCCCCTGTGCTTGTGCCCGAAGCCGTCTGGTTAGAAGTGATGCATCATCGACCAACTGCTCTTCAATCGAAATTCCTGTCAAAGCAAGTACCAACTCAAGCTGGCGCAGAACTTGAAGCGCTGGCAAAACTCTACACGCTGCATCTAGGCGAAATTCAGGCGATCGCCCTTTGCAATTATTCGCCAAATAGCCGACTACTCACCGACGACACCGCAGCCCGCATGGCTGCAAAAGCCTTGGGCATACCGGCAAACGGTACGCTTGGTGTAATCCTGCGAGCGCTGCGGCTTGGTTCTCTCAGCAAAAGCCAGACCATCGATCTGCTTGAGTCGATACCGGCAAGCTCATCCCTACACATTAAAAATTCACTGCTTGCAGAAATCATCAACGAAGTACGAAATTATTAAGTGCTCACACGCCTCATCGAATTGTTGCAGTTGCCCTGCCACCAGTCGCTGACCGACCGCGACATGGACTGGATGATGGCGGCGATTACGAAAGTCGGCGCTGGCGAGACGGCACGACACCCAACCTGCCCATGAACCTTCTCGCCACCGCAAAAGCCGTCAAGGCGCTGACAGGGAAATCCGTCAGCCGACAACTGCGCGAAGCCATTGCTTTGCGGTTCGGCCGGCAGCGCATCGGCTTTTCCGAATACTTCGACTACGGCCTGTGGGATCCGGCCCTCACGGCGGCCCGGCGGCGGGAATTCATCGGCTGGCGCACCAGCGCCGAGCTCGACCGCCGCTTCAATACCGACCATGCGCGCGTCCTCGCCAACGACAAGCTGATCAACTACCTGATCCTGCACGCGCAGGGCCTCCCCATCCCGCGTCCTCTCGCGACGTTTTCCCCGTCCCGCCGGCGCATCGCCGACGAAATCCCGCTGGGCGACCGCGCCGACGTGCTGCGCTTCCTGTCCGAGACGGCCTACCCGGTGTTCGTCAAGCCGGTCTCGGCCGGCTACGGCCGGGGCGCCGCCGCGCTGGCCGGCTTCGACGGCGCCCGGGTTCGCCTGCTGGACGGCCGCTCGGTCGAATTCGACAAGTTCTTTGCTTCCTTCGCCTTCCCCCCCTTTCAGGGCATGCTGTTCCAGGAATGCGTCGCAGCCCATCCGGCCATCCGGGAATTGACCGGCAGCCCCGCCATCTGCTGCATCCGCATGATCTGCCTCGTCGCGCGCGGCCAGACCCTCGTGCATACCGCCTTCCTCAAGGTCGTCGTCGGCCGCAACATGCTCGACAATTTTTCCCGCGGCGACTACGGCAACCTGCTCGCCGCGCTCGACACCGAACGCGGCGTCATCACCCACGCCATCCGCCGCATGGGGCCGGGCGGCGCAGTCGAACGCCATCCCGACACCCACCGGCCGCTGCCGGGTTTCGCCCTGCCCGACTGGGAAGCGGCCGTCGCGCTGACCAAGGAAGCCACACGTCATTTCCCCGGCCTGGGCATCCAGAACTGGGATGTCGCCCTGACGCCCGCCGGACCGGTGCTGATCGAGCTGAACACCGAATCCGAACTGGCCGTGCCGCAGGCGATCGGGCATCGCGGCATCCTGGACGACAGGATGCGCGCCACCCTGCACGCCCTGGCCGCAGAGCGCCGGGACGCGGCAATCTGCGCGCAGGCGGGTTGGCGGGGTTGGCAGGTTTAGCGATGGGCTGGGAACTCAAGCCCGCCAGGGAGCATTTCGCCGCCTGCGCCGCAGAGTGGGATCGGCTCAACGCCGAACTGCATGGCCGCCACCCCTTTTTCGACAGCCGCTTCGTCGGCCCGCTGCTCGAACATTTCGGCACGGGCGACGAACGGCTCTGCATCCACCGCAGCGCCGGAACCCCGGACGGGGCGTTGATCCTCCACCCCCGCGGGCTGGGCCGATGGGAAACCTTCACGCCGGACCAGGCCCAGGTCAGCGCCGTGCTGGTCGGCGATGGCCAGCTTTTCGAAACCCTGTTCCCCGCCCTGCCCGGTCGCGCCTGGAGCATCGACCTGCTCGCCCTCGACCCGGACTACGCCCCCGACTGGCGCGGGCTGCGCCTGCCCCGTCGCGCCACGCCCCACGCGCTCACCATGGCCGTGGCCAGCGACGGCGCCTTCGCCGACTACTGGCAGGCGCGCCCGAAAAACCTGAGAAAGAACATCCGCCGCTACCGCCGGCGCGCCGAGGAAACCCTCGGTCCGCTCCGGCTGACTGCCTGCACCGATCCGGACGGCATGGCGCAGGCGGTCGCCCGCTACGGCGGCATGGAATCGGCGGGATGGAAAGGCCGCCGGGGCACCGCCATCGCCGCCGACAACGTCCAGGGACGCTTCTACGCCGACCTGCTCGCCCGCTTCGCGCGCGCCGGCCGGGCGCTCGTCCTCGAGCTGCGCGCCGGCGAACGGCTGGTCGCCTCGCGCCTGCTGATCCGCAACGAAACCATGTGGATCATCCTGAAAACCACCTACGACGAAGCGATGGCCGCCATCGCGCCCGGCCGGCTGCTGCTGCAGGCCACGCTGGAACACGCCATGAACACCCTGCCGGGGGCCGTCGTCGAGTTCTACACCAACGCCAGCCGCGACCAGGCCGAATGGGCCACCGCGCTGCGCCCGATCTCGCACCACCAGATCCTGCGCAATCCCCTCGTCGCCGGTCTCTACGCCCTCGCCAGGCCGCGCCGCGCGGCGGGAAAGGCCGGCCCATGATCGGCAAGACCCGCAAACTCTGCCGCACGCTGGGAACCGCCAACGCCCTGCTCTACCTGACGAGCCGGCTGCTGGAGACCGTCAGCCGCGGACAGCTGCGGCTGATCCGCTATCTGATCGTGGCGCAGCCGGTGGCCCCCGGGCCGCTGCCGGGCTGCCGTCCCTCCGCCGACGCCCGCGTCGAGCATGTCCTGCCGGGCAGCCCCCTGTGCGCCGCCTTCCCGCGGCCGCCGGAAGTCATCGCCCGACGCTTCGCCAACGGCGACACCTGCCTGGCCGCCACGGTAAAGGGGCGCTTCGCCGGCTTCCTCTGGTACGCCCGCGGCCATTACGAGGAAGACGAGGTGCGCTGCAACTATCGCCTGGCCGACCCGGCCGCGGCGGTCTGGGATTACGATGTCTATGTCGAACCGGAATTCCGTCTCGGCCGCACCCTGGGCCGGCTGTGGTCGGCCGCCCACGAGCGGCTGCGCGCGGATGGCATCCGCTGGAGCTTTTCGCGCATCTCGGCGTTCAATCCCGATTCGCTGAATGCGCACCTCCGGCTGGGCGCACGCCGGATCGGCGCCCTGAGCTTCCTCTGCATCGGCCGGATGCAGATCGCCCTCGGCCTGCCGGGCAGGCGGGTTCATCTTTCCTTCGCCGCCCGTTCCCGGCCGGAGTATTTCGTCAGCCCCCTCCCGCCGCCACAAAATACGGGTTGAGCAACTGCCGGGTATTCGCATAGCCGAGCGGCCGACCTTCCAGCGTGCGCACCGATCCCCCCGCCTGCTCGACCACACACTGCGCCGCAGCCGTATCCCACAGCGATGTCGGTCCCAGCCGCGGATAGAGGTCGGCCCTGCCCTCGGCCACCAGGCAGAACTTGAGCGAACTGCCCATCGGCACTAGCTCGTACTCTCCCAATCCTTCCAGATACGCCGCCAGCGAATCGTCCGCATGCGAACGGCTGCCCACCACGCGCCATACTGCGCCCGGCACATGCTGCGCTACGGCAATCGTCTGCCGTGCCTCACCCAGCGCCTGCCGAAACGCACCGACCTCATCGGCTGCCAGATATGTCACCCCCAGCGCCGGCGCATGCACGACACCGAGCGCAGGACGGCCCGCCTCGATCAGGGCGATATTGACGGTGAATTCGCCATTGCGCTTGATGAACTCCTTGGTGCCGTCGAGCGGATCGACCAGCCAGTAACGCCCCCGTGCATCCGGTCCGGGAAAAACAGCCACATCCTCTTCCGAAAGCAGCGGCAGACGCGGAGACAAGGCCGCGAGGCGCTCAGCGATCAGACGGTGGGCGCGCTCATCCGCCTCGGTCAGCGGCGACGCATCAGCCTTCTGCGTTACGGCGAGTCCGTCCGCCCCACGTTCATATACGGCCATGATCTCGTCGCCGGCCGCACGGGCGATCGCCACGACCGCGTCGAGCAGATCCGCCCGACCGGTCACGTCGCGGCTCGCGCTCCGGTCTGGATCACGCCCCGTTCGACCAGCATGGCGATCACGTCCGCGACCGAGTCTTCCAGGGACAATGCCCCGGTTTCCACCACGCGCTCGGGGGCCACCGGCGCCTCGTAGGGCGAGGAAATGCCCGTGAAGTCCTTGATCTCGCCAGCCCGCGCCCGCTTGTAGAGCCCCTTGACATCGCGCGTTTCGCACACTTCGAGCGGGCAACGACAATACACCTCCAGAAACTCGCCATGCGGCACCAGGTTGCGCACGCGCGCCCGATCCGCGCGGAAAGGAGAAATGAACGCGGTAAGCACGATCACCCCGGCTTCGAGAAACAGCTTGGCGGCCTCGCCGACGCGGCGGATGTTCTCCTTGCGGCTCTCCTCGGAAAACCCCAGGTCGGCGCACAAGCCGTGGCGCACGTTGTCGCCGTCCATGACGAAGGTGCGGCAGCCGAGCTGGTGCAGATGCTCTTCCACCGCATGCGCCAGCGTCGACTTGCCGGCGCCCGACAAGCCGGTAAACCACAGGATCGCGCTTCTGTGACCATTCAGCTGTTCGCGGCGCGCCCGCGTCACCGTGGCGTGGTGCCACACCACATTCGTCGTTGCCATTTTCCTTCCCCCGTCGAATCGAGCACTGCGCCGCGTTGCTTGCCGGCGTCGCCGCAAGTCGGCGCTGGCGGCACGGCATGAGATTTCCGAGACTATTCCTTGGGCGAACCGCCGTCCGGAACCGCCTCCGGCTTCCGGGCGTCGTTCCCCTCCGGCCCGGCACCGGTCGGTTCGGCCCACTTCCCCGCTCTCTCCAGCTTGTTGCGCAAGCCGGGCAGCGGAAAACCCAATCGATAGGCCTTGTGCGCGCTGGCCAGCGCCCTGTCGTAGTCTTTCAGATCGAAGTAGGCCAGCCCGAGGTTGTAGTGGACATTGGCGCTGTCGCCCGCCAACCCCAGGGCCTCTTCCAGCTTTTTCACCCCTTCCTCATTCCTGCCCTTTTCCAGCAAGAAGGTTCCATACAGCGTTTTCACCATGGCGTCGTTGGGTGCGAAACGTTCGGCGCGATCCAGCCAGCAATCGATGGTGTAGCGCGACCCGAACGGCCTGTCCCTCTTTTCCTTCTCCGCCAGCCTCATCATCGCCAGCAGCGCCCGGTGGTGATTCGGCGAAGCCCGCAGGGTGTAATCGATATCGCCGCCGGGGGAAACCGACGTCTTGCCGCGAATCAGGTTCTCGATGAACGGCAGGAAATGCACGCCCTCGACAATTTTCAGCTCGTTCCTCTGCGTTCGGTAATCGAACGGGCCATAGCCTTCGTTCAGGTTGCCGCACTCGGGCCGCGCATGGGCCCCGCCCGTCGCGCAACACAGGGCGAAAGACATGATGAGGATTCGCTTCGGTGTTTTCATCATCGGCTCACTTTCGAACACGCCTGAGTGACGACAGCAGCTGACCCGCCAGTTCCTCGAAACCCGCCGGACGCCGCATCAGAAGCCAGACGCCCCACAGCGCGAGCGGGTAAACGATGGCTCCCACGGTCATCCCGACCAGCACGGCGATCGCGGGGGGAAGCGCCAAAAGACCGAGCGCCTGCGTTACGCACAGATACATCGCCGCCCCGGCAACGAGGGGCCGGATCAGGCCGACGATCGTAGCGCGCACAGACAAACGGTCTTTGCGCAAACGGACCAGATGATACAGGCGAACGAATGCAATCAGGCTGATCGCCAGATTGGCATGGATGATCGTCTGGAGCGACGCGCCGCTCTCGGCCAGGATCGCGGTGCATAGGATCGTCAGGACGCCCTGCAGCAGGAACAGCAGGGCCAGATCCCGGTTGTAGCCATGCACCGTCAGGTATTGGACAACGGGTTGCGTCATGCCGGCCAGGGCCATCTGCAGGGCGAACACTGCCAGGAACGCCCCCCCCTGCGCGAATTGCGCGCCAAACACCAGGGTCATCGCCGGAGCGGCGATCGCCGCCAGACCGAACCCCATGGCGACCGACAGGGTGGCAGCGACGTTCAGTATGATCGGCAGGTTTCTGCGCTCCCATTCGACATCGCCCTGCTTGAGGGCCAGGCCGGGAAACAGGGCGCGTCCGATCGGATGGAGCAGCTCGAAAACGATCATGCTGGCGAAATCGCTGGCCAGCGCGTAGATTCCGGTCAGGGCGGGCCCGAAATAGGCGCCGACGACCAGGCGTTCGCCCCGGCTCGACGCAAACATCGCCACCGCCCGCATCACCATCCAGAAAGAAAAACCGAGCATCTCCCCGCGCGCCGCCAGGGAAAGGCGCGGACGATACGGATGGAGGCGATAGCTCAGCGCCACGCGGGCGAGGCTGCGCGCCAGTCCGCCCAGCACCAGCGCCCAGTAATCGCGCAACAGGAAGGCCAGCGCCACGGTGGCGCCGACCCCGACCAGCTGCACCAGGACATTGAACCGGAAATCCTTGGCAAAATCCAGGCGACGCCTGAAATCCGCCACGCCGATATTGGTCAGGCCGCCGATCAGGGCGGCGCCCGCCATCACCAGCAAGACGGGCGCGAGACGGGCATCGTCGTAGAGATATACGGCCAACGGAGCAAAGGCGGCGATCAGCGCCGCCACGACCACATGGGCGGCGAGGCTCAGCGTCCATGCCGTGTCGTAATGCCTGGCGACCGGCCGCGGATGGCGGATGATGGCCAGGTCCGTGCCCAGATCGGTCAGCGCATCGAGAAGACCGATGAAGGTCACGGCGATGGCATAGATGCCGAAGTCCTCGGGCGCCAGCAGGCGGGCCACGACCATCATGGAGACAAGCCCCATGAGGCGCATGGACCAGCGCGACGCGATCATCCATGCCGAGCCGCGCAGCAGTTTGCGGCCAAGCCCCTCGTCAGACATGCCCTTGCGCGCCGCTATCGGAATCCGGGCGACATTCAGCCATTCTGCGCAACGATCAGATGCCGGACGAGCGGAGCGCTGGCATCGAGCTCGCCGTCCGTGGTGTAAGGGCGCATCTGTGCCTGACTGGGCAGCAGGAGTTCATGGCCCGCATGAAACGCGCCTCGTTGTAGCTGGCCAGGATGGCGACGATTCTCATGTCCTTGCGCATGTGATTTTTCCCTCAATATTTCGGTTTCCAGCCCAGCAGCGCAGCCATGACGCAGGCAAGATACCGAAGACGGAAAGGCTCGGTCGCGCAGGCTCGCGCCAGCGCGCCAATCCCGCGGGCGCGCCGGCCGTTGGCGAGCTGGTGCAGTCCGTAGTGCGCATGGTATTCGGCCAGTTTTTTCCGGAATTCGCCGCGGCTCACGGCCCGTCCGTCGGGGCTGGCGTACCCCCACCGCTTCACCGCCTGCACCAGCAGGCGCGTGCGGTAGTCGACCGGCCGCACGACGCGATTGCCCTGGCCGGGATGTTGCCGATAGAGGGTATTCGGCCGGCCCAGCTTGACGAAGGGGAAGACCCTGGCAATACGCAGCCAGAGATCCCAGTCTTCGCTGTACGGCAGGGACTCGTCGAACAAACCGCATTCCCGGAATACCTCGCGGCGGAACATCGCCGTGCTGGTCAGCATCCAGCAATCGAGCAGAAACTTGTGATAGATCCACCCGCTGAATTCCGCATCGTCGCCGCAGGGGTAGCCGGACAGGTCGAAACCCGCCGGCGCGGGATACTCCCCGTTTTCCAGCGGGTTCCAGAGGATGAACCCCGCAAAGACGACACCGCACTCCGGATGCCGCCGCATGGCATCGACCTGCCGGGCCAGCTTGTCCGGAAACCAGTAGTCATCGTGGTCCATGAAGCAGACGAAACGGCCGCGCGCTTCCCGCGCGCCGCGATTCCGGGCGACGCAGACTCCCGCATTGTCCTGCTCGATCAACCTGACCGGACTGCCGAACGCACCGGCAATCTCGCGCGTGCGGTCGGTCGAGCCATCGTCGACCACCAGAACCTCGACATCCCGATGCGTTTGCCCGAGGACGCTGCCGATCGTCTCGGCGATGTATCTCTCGCAATTGTGGCTCGGTATCACCACGGATACCAGCGGAGCGTCCGCGGGGTTGTCCTCGGCATGCGGCATCGTTCTGGGCGTCTTTCCTGTCAAACGTCTCTCTTGAATATCGACCGTTCGGCAAATCGAATCGGTTTGCCCGGAACCCAGGACCAGGATCGAAAGATCCGGTTGAGGGTGAGTTGCGCCCCCCCCCGCTGCCGGCTGACCGACAGGAGATGCTCCCTCAGGGGGCCTGAAAAATGTTCTCTCTGGTACTGCGCCATTGCCTCCCGCAGCCGGTCCATCTCGCCCGCATCGGGCGGAGCGCCGCCACCGTCCGCCGCGGCCATGAGGCAAGCCTCGAGATCGTGCGCCATGCGATGCAGGGGGTTTTGACGATCGATCGCATCATGGTTGTCCCGATGATGCCTGAGTCCGGGAGAAACGAATCGCCCGAGGCATTCCGACGCCTGTGCGGCGGGAATGGGAAAGATGCTCCCGAGCTCTTTCTCGATGCGACAGAACTCGCCCACCGGATCGTGCAGGAAACGATCGAAGCCGAGCACCCCCCGCGGATAATCCCGGCTCCATCGTTCGGCCTCCAGATAATGCAGCAGCCAGAGCAGGTAGGCCTTGTCCCTCGAAAAGCCGTCCCGTTTCTCCAGCGAGCGATAAACCGCCTCCGCCGGCCGCACCACGAACAGGAAATGGGGCAAGATTTTCTCAGCATTCAATATCCGCAGCCACCAGGGCAGCAGACGGCAGACACGGGGATCCTTCAAGGCCCACAGATCATCCGACGGGAAATCCCGGCGGATGAAATGACGCATTTTCTCCTCGAAGCGCCCGAGATCCTCGTTTTCCCACCAGCCGTCCTGCTTGAGCAGAATGTCATCCCAGCAGGAACCGGTTTGCCACAGGACCTCGTCGTCGGTGTCGGCAATGTCGCTGTGTTCGAAGTAGCCCTTGTCGTTGATGCCCTGGTGCCCGGCATACAGGCGTTCGCCCAGATTCACCCCCAGACACTGCAGCGCGCCGGTGGTGGCCGACGTGCCGCTGCGGTGCATGCCTATGACGACAAGAACCTTTCTGTCATTCGCTGGGTGTGCCGCCATCGATCTACGCTCCCCGTGCGTTTCTCTGCAATCTGGCCGCCCATGCCAGCGGCGAGCGGCCCCACGGCGTGAATCTGGGCAGCTGGAATATGTCGCAGCCGCCCGTGCCGACGCCATGCGCTGTGCTCACCGCCCGCGCGAAGCCGGCCGCCTGCGCCATCGGCACGTGGCGCGCGGCATAGTCCCGGCCCGGCTTGCCGTTCGGATAGGCGAACGAGGTCACCGGCCTGCCGGCGACCGCTTCGAGCCGTTGCTTGCCCCGCACGATTTCGTCAAAGGCTTCTGCGTCGTCCAGCGAGGCCAGGATGGCATGGGAAACCGTATGTCCGCCGATCTCGACGCCGCGCCCGGCCAGTTCCTTCAGCTGCGCCGTCGTCAGCATGAGGTCGTCAGCCAAGGGGCCGCAGGCGGCAGCGGCGGCGATCGCGCGCGCTTGCGCAGCGCGCAGCGCCGGCGCGCCGAACTTGATGCGCCCGAGCAGGAAGGCGATCGCGGCGAGTTTCTCCTCGACCGTGCCTATCGGATGAATGCCCAGATCGAGTTCGCGCAGATCGAGCACGTCCCTGCGCGCCTGGGCGATGGCGTCGATCACGACGTCGTTGAACATGCGTCCGCCATCCAGATAGCCCGCGGCAACGAAAACCGTGGCGGGCAGCCGGTATTTTTCCAGGATCGGCAGGGCCAGGGTCAGGTTGTCGGCATAGCCGTCGTCGAAGGTGATGCAGCAGGCGCGGCGCGGCAAGGCGCCGCACGCCAGCCGATCGACGGCCTCGGGCAGGGGCAGGACCGCGAAGTTCCGCGCCACGAAGGACATCAGCCGCTCGAAGTGCGCCGGGTCGGGTTCGCCCGGACGCAACGGGTCGGCCGCGGGCAACACGCGGTGGAAGATCAGCGTCGTCAGGGTCGGGCGGCGCGGCCAGGCGAGCAAGGGCAGCTTCTCGATCATGCGGTCGTCGCCTTCGCCGCAGGCTTGCGCCGCAAGCCGATCATCTCCAGGAGATCGACCTGCGCTTCCCGCTCCCAGGCGCGACTTTCCACCCAGCGGCGCGCCAGCACCACCATCACCATCATGTTGTAGGGCAGGTCGAAATACGGCATCGACAGGAATGCGCCGCCCACGGCGAAACCGACCAGGCTGACCTGCACCATCGCCCCGAGGTCGCTGGTCCACCGGGTCTCAGGATTCTTCCTGCCGTTCTTCCTGAGCCAGCCGGCATAGCGATAGGTGACGATCCACAGCAGCAGATAAAGCAGCAGGCCGACGAAGCCGTGATTGCCGAGGATCTGGAAGTAGATGCTGTGCGCCGCGCGCACGATCGTCTCGTGCGCGCCATACAGCGAGAAAAACACCTGATGCTGGTACGACATGCCGCCGCCGAAGAAGTTGTGCTTGGCCACTTCCCAGGCGACGATCCAGGCGTTGATGCGCCCCATGGCCGAAGGATCCTCGGCATACTCGTCGATGGTGCGCATGCGCTCCCACCAGTGCTCGGGCATGAAGGGCAGAAGCACCAGCACGGCGAACAGGATCGCCATGCCGATGAGAAACTTGCGCCGACTGCGCCACCACAGGAACGCCGTCATGGCGGCGATCGCCAGGAATCCCCCGCGCGAATGGGTGCCGATCGCCGCCGCGGCGCACAGCAGCATGACGACGGTCATGCCGTGACGCATCCAGGCCCGCCCCAACTGCAGCTGCAGGAAATGCAGCAGCGGGATCGTCATGATCAGCGCCAGCGCCATGTGGTTGTTATCGGCAATGAAAGAGAAATCCGGCCCCCAGACGCGGTAATTCCCGCCCGTCAGCACGGTGAACACCCCGCCGTTGGCCCCCAGGATGGCCAGCGAGCCGGCCGTCACCCAGGCGAAGGCGATGATCTTCTGCTTGTGGTCGAGCAGCATCAGGGCCACGAAGGTCATCAGGTAGATCTTCATGACCTTGTCCCACTGGGCGTAGTCGCCCGCCACGTTGACGCCCATCAGCCACGAAATCGTCACCCAGATGGCGAACAGGAACAGGATGACGGTGGGCGCGCCCTGGAAGGGCGACTGGCGCTCCTTGGTGAATAGCAGCCCCAGCAGCGTGGCCACGGCGGCGATCGCCGCAACCGGCGCGTCGTAGGCGAAGCTCCAGGTGTAGCGGTGCGGATTCATGATCGAGATCCAAGTCCACAGCATGACCCCGATCCACGGATGGCGCAGCGCCCAGATGGCCCCGACGAGCACGATGCCGACGACGAGCAGGTCACGCATGGATTACTTGCCTTTTTCCGGTCACTTGTCTGAAGGTTTCGCTCGGCCGCGCCGCAGTGCGCCCGATTATACGGACTGCATGCGCTGCGGCATGGCGCGGGGTCTGCCCCGCGGCGCATCTATCTCGACGGCACTCCGGGCCGCGCGGCTCGATGGCGCAGAACCGATTGATCGCGCCCACGCCGCGATCCGAGGCGCGCGGCGGAAAATAATGCCAGCGGAACGATGAATGGCTTCAGGCTTGTCAATTTGAGGCGCCAAACCGGCAAGGGAAGCTTCGAGAAAAGATGCAGGCGACCCAGCGGATAGTAATGCATCCCCAGCCGTTGCGCGAGACGGTGGAGACCGCGCCGGGAGAAAAAGGCGATGTGCTGCCCTGTCTCGAACGCGTAATAGCTCCACTGATCGGGGCGGGGCGGACGGTCGTCCGGAAAGACTTCCGTCGAAAACATGAACACATCGGATTGGTGTGCCGCCAGGTTCGTCCGGATGAAATCGAGCGGATGGGTCGTGTGCTCCAGCGCTTCGATCGCACTGACCGCCAGATAGGGGGCGTCCGCCGGATCGCACTCGAACCCGCGGGCGAACAGGTTTTTGGCATAGGGGTCGGACCAGTAGTAATCGAACCCCAGGTCGCGCATCAGCCGGGTGAGCAAGCCATAGCCCCCCGCCACGTCGACATAACGTCCCTGTCCGCGATCGCCCAGCACGAAGTAATTCAGCGCGGCCAAACGCAACGCCATGAATACGTTGCGTGCCGCGATGTCGGTATCTTCGTCCGCAATCGCCTCGGAATAGGCCTCGTCCAGCCAGGCCGGGTTGTCGACATACACGTGGTCGCAGGCGGCGCAATACAGGTAAGGCGCCTCGTATTTTCCGAGGAGGGTTGCAGAAAAAAGCACCCCGACTTCATTTCCGCACAGATGGCACTTTTCCTTTGTCATACGGTTCGTCCTTGTTTGGATGTGGGCGCGACCGGCGCTGCGACAGCTGGAACGCACAGGCGGGCATGGCTCGCAGCTGGACGGATTCGCGGGGGCAGTGCGCCCGATTATACGGACGGCATGTGCGCAAGCAGTCTTATCTTGCCGGAGGCGCCGTCTCGCCGGCGCCGAGTTTGGTAATTTTGATCGTTTTCAGTCAGGACCCGGCAAGCTCACGACGCGCAGTCCGGGCAGCCCGGCGAAGTCGTCGATGTTGAGCGTGAGTAGCGCATAGCCATTCTCGATGGCCTGGGCAGCAATCCATAGATCGTTGTAGCGCGGCCGGGGTGACCTGCCCGCTTGCTTGACGGCAGCCGCGAGCAGGCCGAAGGCCGATGCCGTATGACGTGTGACCGCCAGGGTAGGACGGGCCTCGATCTGGCGCAGGCTGGCCGCACGTGCCGCACGCTCCGCCGGGTCCTGGCAGGTTTCGACACCGTAGCTCAATTCTCCCAGCGCGATCGCGGAGACGAATATCGGCGCATCGCCCGCCGCGGCAATGACGGCTTGCCGATCGAGTTGTCCGGAGGCCAGGCCAACCCAGATGCAGCTATCGAAAATCATGCCCATGGATCGCACAGGCTGTCGCCAAATTCGCCACGGCTTTCGTCAAGCCAAGCGGCGGCTTGTCTGGGTGCCAAGGTCACGCGCAAGTCGGCCAGCGCATCTCTTGCCGTCATGGTGACTTCGGCAGGAACAATCCTGGCGACCTGGGCATGGTTGCGTTCGACCACCACCGTTTCGCCATTGCTAACGCTGTCGATGATCTTTCTGGTGTTTCGTGCCAGATCGGTTGCGGTCACGGTTTGCATGTGCCCACCTCAGAATATGTATTGTTACGCATCTTGCTGATTTATAGCACCAGAAATGCCGTCCCGCCAGCACCGACTATTTCTTGACCAGCATCTGGCGGAACAGCGCCAGCTGCCCGTCGGTGGTGGGCTGCCAGCCAAACCGCTCCGCGTAGGCGCGGGTGGCGGGACGCGCCGGCATCTGCGCGCGCAGGGCGGCGACGCCGCGCACGATGCCGCCGGCGCTGCGTTCGTCCATGAGCACGCCCGCCGCGGGGGCGGCGACGACTTCGGGGGTGCCCCAGACATCGGTGGCGACGACCGGGGCGCCGCAGGCCATGGCCTCGAGCAGCACGTTGGCCCAGCCTTCGCGGCTGGAGGCCAGCACGAGGCAATCGACGGCGCTGTAGAGGGTGCGCAGGCGAGCCTGCGGGATGGCGCCGAGGAAATGCACGCGCGCGGCGACGCCGAACCGGTCGGCGAGGGCGCGCAGGCGGGCGTCTTCCTCGCCGCTGCCGGCGACATAGAGCTCGGCATCGGGAATCTGCGCCAGCGCCTCGATCACCAGGTGGTGGCCCTTGCGTTCGATGAGATGCCCCACCGAGGCGAGGGCAAACCGGTCGTTCATGCCGAAGGCGGCGCGCGCCGCCGGCCGGTCTGCGGGGTGGAACAGCGCCAGGTCGACGCCGTTGCGCAGCACGGTAATTTTTTCCGCCGTCCCGCCGAGACCGACAATCGCATCCTTGAGCGCGGCGCAGACGGTGACCATCGCGGCGCAATCTTCCGCCGCCTGCAGAATCATGCGCCGCGGCGTGTCGTATTGCGGTATCAGGTTGATGTCGGTGCCGCGCGCGGTGATCACCACCGGCTTGCCGAGCGCCTTGCCGACCATCGTGGCGGCCACGCCGTCGGGGTAGAAGTAGTGCGCGTCGATCAGGTCGAAGTCGTAGCCCGCGGCGATCAGCCGGCGCGCGGCCTTGAGGCCCGCACGCGCCAGCGCGTGGGGCGCGCCATTCATGCCAACCTTGGGCAGCAGCAGGTAGCGCGGGTGTTCGATGCGGATGCCGTTGCGTTCCTCATGGCGCGGCACGGCGGCATGCCTGGCGTATTCGCCGAACATCCCGTGACGGAACGGGAACCACGGCACGGGGGCGACGACGCGGGTTTCGACTTCGCCGCTCGCCAGCAGATGGCGCAAGCGCGTCTCGACGAAAATGCCGTGCCCCGGCCGCACGCTGCTGGGGTAAAGGGTGGAGAAGAGCAGCGTGCGGATCACGATGCTACGTATCCGGTTTCGCCTGAAATCACGCGCAGCTTTTGTGCACCCACGGACGAGGGATATTTTTGCCGCGTGCCATGAAATATTCGGATTAATACCTTCATCATTTTCTCATCCGAACTACACAAATTGAATACCCTAGATTTTCAAAAATGGCTTCAAAGTTTGGCGCGCACTCACCTATCGTTCTGGGCAGCACCAGGTAAGGAATGCCTTTCTGAGTCGCATAACCAACGAACTCGTCCCTAGTTCGTAAAGAATTTACCTCCTCAAACCTCGGCATCCATTGCCAGTAAAAGGATGGCTCCCACATCACCGCTGCACCTTGCTTCCAGTCAACCCAAACCGGTTTTCTGGTACGCAATTGAAAATAATCGAAAATTCCTCTGTATGGATTATGTACAGGAAACAGGAACGGGCCCATTAGATGGCTTTCACGTACCCATTGAAGCATTTCCGAGCGTTCTTCCTTCTGCTTGACGGACTTTTCTGCGGAATCCGTAGTTCCCCATCCGAAGTTGGTAATAACAACAAGTCCAGCAAGTAATGCCCACATAATCACCAGAGGTGCAGCCCTGATACCCTGAAGATCTCTGATTCTTATAGCTATAAACATAATGCTCAGTATCAGAAACCAACGAGCAACTGTGCTGACTGATACCCCATCAGAGAGAAAATCGGCGGTTATTGCAGCAATCACGAGTAACGCTGCAAGATGGTTTACTTGCTTGAAAGGGATAGCTGTAAATCCTCTTACCAATTTTGACGCTGTATCACGAAGCCTGATCAACGCCAGAAATGTCAGAGATGCGGCACAGAAAAGTAGCGACATCGGCCCGGTCTGAAAAGTAATCAAAGAGCCTACAACCAGCACTGCAGCTGCTCGCATCGATGCGGTGGCCTTGGCTTCTGTGATTACTGCGAGCGATGCAGATATTGACAGAATTATGGATACAAATTCAAGCACTCCAGCAGACCGCAATAAGTGTAGGTTGAATACGAATCGGTTATTGAATATGTAAGGGAGAACTGATCCGATCACCAGCAAAGCTACCAACGTTCCGAGAACAAAGAACCAAAATTTCCTGAAATTCCCAATATAGGCTGCAATAAATCCACAATATGCAATAATTGAAAGTTTTCCAATTGCATATAAAGACATTGATTCGATAAGGAAATGGCCTGGATAGTAAGCACGAACATATTCGATATAACTATAGTCTGGAACAGTCGCTTTATCCTTAATTGCCAGGACAATCCAAATTACTACTGGCGCACAAATTAATATAAAAGTCGAGATAGATTGAACAAGTAGTGTCCAATCTCTTCTTTGATTAGCGTTACCCGCAATAGTCGCTGCAAGAATGATGGCTAGCCAAATACCAACAAATGCATTAATCAGGAAAACCGCTCCGGCAAAAGCTGCGGCTAACCTCAGCTTTCCAAGTTGAGCAGCAACCAATGCAGCGATGAGAGGCCCCCATGTTGCCTCGGAATGGGTGAAATATTGGACAAATAAACCATGTCCTCCAACAGATCCATTCAGCAACCATGGACAAACAGCCGTTGTTGTCAGTGCCAGTAACAGTGTGGCAAGACGAGTAATGCCGTTTTCTTTAAAAAACCAATAAAGTGCCAAAAATGCAACGAGACGACTGATAAGATGACTTATTAAAAATACTTGCTCTACATTCCCTTCAGTGCTTATCAATCGCAGAATTGGCCATATTAAAGAAGTGAACTTTTCAAGTGAGCTGTAAAGTGCGTCATTCTCGAATATAGGCAAATTGCCATACTGAAGGACGTAGGGAATGTGAAAAACATTGTTATTTATTCCAAACTGAAAACCGGTGACAGCAACCGAGATGAGGGCTGCACCTAACGTCATGACTAGTGCCATTAAGTTAGGTCGAGAAGATATTAAATTCATGCGAGATAGCTACTAGAGACAATAACCAAATACGTCATGCAATATTGCCCAAACTCACTGCATGCGCGATCATCATCACGACGAACATGAGTATCACGGCAATGCGGCTGCCGCGATCCGTGATGGCGTAGACGACCGGGTCATCGTGCATCTCGCCACGCGAAGTTTTGACCCAAAGCCGACCAATCCAGTAGATCAATCCAACGGCAACCAGCCAGAGCAGCTGCGGCGAGGCATAGCGGGCTTGCGTCTCCGGTGCGCTGATGAACAGGCCGAACACCACGACCGCAGACAACGCAGCACCGATGCCCATCGGCCACAACACTACCAAATCGCTGACCCGGTAATCCCTGCCCCGCGCGATCTCCTTGCCGGCCTCCTTCAACGAAACCATCTCGGCACAACGCTTGACCAGCGCCAAACTTAGGAAGATGAACACCGAGAATGCCAGCAGCCAGGAGCTGGCCGGAATTGCGACAGCCACCGAGCCGGCCAGAATGCGCAGAGTGTAGAGCAGCGAGAGCATCAGCACATCGATCAACACGTAGGTCTTGAGTATCCAACTGTAAGCGGTGGTCAAAACAACGTAGAGAAGCAGCATCGGGACAAAAGCCGGCGATACAAAGGCGCTCAGGACAAAAGCCAAGCCTAGTGCGCCGGCGGACACGGCCAAACCAAGATGAATCGGCAACAGTGCACTGGCAAACGGGCGATTGCGCTTGCGGGGATGCTGGCGATCATTGTCGAGATCCCACAAGTCGTTCAGGATGTAGGTTCCCGATGCCGCGAAGGAAAACGCCAGGAAGGCGATGCACATCGTGATGAACTTGCCGGCATCCTGAAACGAAAAAGCGGTCAGCAGGGGTACGAAAAGCAACAGATTCTTCAGCCACTGATGGATCCGCAGAGCACGCAGCCAGACTTTGAAACTGGCGCGCTCTTTGGGGAATTCCTGTTCCACGGGAGTTCCGCGTTTGACCTCGGCAGTGGTGTCGGCATCCGCGCCGACCAAAATCGCGGATGAGGCCGCTTTCCAGATCGGGAGATCGGCTGTGCTGTCGCCCGCATAGGCGAACTTCTCGCCAACCTCGGCGCGAATCGACTGGAGTTTCGCAACGCCTTTCAGGTTGTGGCCGGACTCTATCGCCAGAACCTGATCAAACAGGTCGAGATGCTCCGCAATCTTCCTGGCAATGGAAGCATGCGCGGCTGTGGCAAGAATGATCTGACGGCCCAGAGCCTTCTCTGCTCGAAGGTAGTCGAGCACATCCTGCCGGTAAGGAAGCTGGGCCGGGTCAATGGACGTATGAGCGGCGATTTCTTCCTTGAATGCCGCTTTACCCTTGAGCAGCGCCAGCGGCAACCGCAACAGGCTTAATGGCGACCGCTTGGCCATCTGAATCAGCGATTCGTGTAGGGTATCTGTGGGAGTGAGGGTGCCATCGAGGTCGACGACCAAGGGAAATACCGATGTTCGACTCATTGAAACCCCTGCAAAACGGTCTTGATCTGAGGGATTTGACATTACGAGCATCCGAAGTGGTCATGGGCGGCGTCGAATGAGCCAACTGGCTACCGGCCATCGGTTTTTCTGGCCAACGCCCATACCGAAACGGGGAATTCCGGTTCGTTGCGCAGGGATCCGAACCATCCCCTGCGCGCCCACTTGTCGAAATTCGCCTTGACGCAACTGCGGTTACCCCATGAGCCGGTTTTCGTCTCGTCCAGAGGAAAACCGGCTTCCGCAAGGAAATACTTCAATCCGGTTTCCGTCCAGCGCGTGCAGTCGTTGGGTATGGCGTGCACTTTGATCAGAAACGGGGTCGTGACCAGAAAGTAGCCGCCCGGCCGCAGCATGGAATGTACGTTTCTCGCCGCCCTGGACGGCCACAGCAGATGCTCGAAAACCTGATCCGCGATGATCAGGTCGAACTGCCTGTCGAGCGTTCCCGCGCAAATGTCGAACTGCGGATAGTTGGCCTCGGTGAAGCTTCTGAACGGCAGGGTGCGCCAGTACTGGCCGGCGGAAATCTCCAACGCATCGAGATTCCGGAGGCCGATGGCATCGAGCATTTCCGTGCAACGGTCATACATCACCGGCCGGGTCCAGTGCCTGTGGTCATAGCCAAGCATGCCGAGCACCCGCTTGATTTTTCCCGAGTTCCTTTCCAGAACGGAGGTCAGTGTCGATTTGAGCATGGTGAAAATCATCCGGCCAGATCGGGTTTGGCGTCAAGCACCTGCTTTGCAAGCGCCTGGACGTTCCGAAAGAAGGCATCGGCGGTAAACCGCGATGCGACAAGGTCGTAGCCGTTCTCCGCCATCTGGGCATAGGCCTGCGGATCCCTGAGAACACCGATGATCCGGTCCGAGAATTCCTTTGCATCATCGGCGGCAAGCAGGTGTTTTCCGTCTTGAAGCATCCCCCCAAATGCCCTGATGGTGAATTCCGAGGCAACGCAAATACGCCGGTGGCTCAGACATTCCAGCAATTTGATGTTCGATCCGCCGCCGGAGAATATGGGTATCGCGACGACAGCCGCCTGCGCGTACATCGCATCGATATCCTGCACAAAACCGGGGGCTTTCACGTTGGAATGTCTTTCCCAGTCGCTCCTGACGCTTTCCGGAGCCGATCCCACCAGGTCGAGGGTAGCTTGGGGAACGGCTTCGAGTATCGTTGGCCAGACGTTTTCGAGGAACCAGTTTATACCGTCCGCATTGGGCCTGTACCACAGGGAGCCGACAAAGAGAAGCTTGTATCCGCCGGGAGGGGCGCCAGGCGACCGCTCGACCGTCCGGGGAATGTTGGCAAGCAACAGGGATCTGCCCGTGTCGACGGACTCGCGATCGAGTTCGTTGACCAGGAACGCCGCATCGAAACGCATCAACTGTTTTTTTGCCATTCGATATGAAACATGTTTTTTGAGACGCTCGAACACCAGCGCGCCGGACCGCGGCAACGCCTTGGAATACCTGAATCGAAAGTCGTCCAGATCGACGATCGTCCTTGTTCCATCTGGAATGACCAATTGACAGATCGGCCAAAGATAGCGCCCCACTATCAACTGATAGCTCGCAAGACTGCGCCCGAGCAGCGATTCGATTCTGCCCGTAAGCTTTTGCTTCGGTCGGTACCGGCCAAATATGTTCGCACTCGCGGGCACATGAACGGTCGCCATGATGCGATCGTCGCCCAGCGACGTTTTCCCGAAACTTTCCGCATCCCCTTCCGAAAGCACAAGGATGTCGACGTCGCCGATCTGCGCGAGCGCTTCATACAGCAGGCCGCTTCTTTGCCCGGTGCCGGAGCTGCGCTCGAATGGGGTTGTCAGAGAGACCATCAGGATTGCCGGACGGGAACCCGTCGCGATCGATGTCTCCCTTGGAATGTCGGTCCGGTCTCTCATTCGTAAAAGAGTAACGGAACGTCTTCGGGGCGCCCGGTTCTCGAACCGCGCAGCTTGGCGATCGCATATCGGCACAGCGGGTTGCGCAACAACCGTGCGGCCTCTTCGGGGCAGGCATCGACCCATGCGTCGATGAGCTCATGGACGGTTTCGGGCAATGTTTCTATCCTTTGCCTCCGGACCTGATAGAAATAACGCACCGCCCTGTTCTCGAGACTTCCCTGGGCCTGGCGCAAGACCCGCTTGAGATGGCCCTTGGCATCTGCATAACGCCACCAGAATTTTTCCGGAACCGTCCAGGTGATTTCCGGATGGACGAAGACCCGCTTGATGTCCCAGGCGTTTTTCTCGGGATGGAGGCCGAACTTGACGGCCGCGCCCAGGGTTGCATCCGTTCTGTATATGCCGACGGGCAGATGAAAACCAACGCGCCGCATGTGCGCCATCGCGCCCGGTTTGATGCAGAACAGGTTGCCATGCACGCCGTGGGTTGCCAATATTTCCACTGCCATGCTCTTGGCGCTCCTGCCCGATCCGGGGAGCCCGGTCGACAGAAGCACATGGTCGCAAAACGAGACCCCTTCCTCCAGAAGGCAGAATGCGGATGGATGCGGACGCGCATAGCCATCGACGAACATTGCGAGTTCGCCTTCATTCCAGATGTGTCGCAGATACTGATTCCATGCGTGCGCCTTGTCGCCCGTTTCGATCCACCAGACACGAATGGAAGCGAGGGGATTGGCCGTTGCCCGACATCCCATCCGCTGCGACAGCTCCTCGGCGAGCACCCTGTTGCCGTTGACGAGGATATTGACCGACGAACGCTGCCGAATCGCTCCCAGCACGGCATCGAGGGTTGCCGTCAGGGTGTCGAGGGTTTCCCTAGCGGCGAAAACCGCAACGGACCAGGATCGATCGGTGCGTCGATGCTCAATCATCGTTGAGCGGCCGGATTGCCGGATGTCTGGTCAGGGCTTCCAAAGAGACCAGCCGGCGCCATTGCTCGACGCCGAACTTGTCCGCACCGCCTTCCGTCAGGAAGCGGCGCAGCGCCGCCGGCTCGAACGGCCCGGTGGCGGACAGCCGTGGCGACGCGAGCCAGGCATCGATGCCGCTGTCCCGGATGAAGGTTTCCGCCGCGGCGCGCCGCCCGGCCCGTTCGGGGTCGAGGGCGGGCGCGCGCCGCAGGGCCAGGCGGGGCGCGAGCCTGCCCCAGACCTTGCCGCCGTAATGGCCGATCAGCGGAGCGAAGCGCCACAGGTTGGCGCCGGACGCCGGCACCGGCGGGTAGCCGTGTTCGAGCGGGATGCGCGCCAGCGGCGGGGCGAAGCGCTGGAACAGGCGGCGCGCCAGCAGGCTGCGAAAGCGCGCGTCGGCGCGGGCGGCGAGGATGGGGTCGAGCACCTGGGCGAAACCGATGGGCGAGATGGCCGGCCACAGCTGGTTGGTGCTGCTGGCGATGCGCCCCTGCCAGCGCTGCATGCGCAGGCTGTAATAGACGCAGTCCATCTGCGTGGTGTTGGGGTAGTCGGCGCTGGGCGCGATGGCGCGGCCGGCCACGGCCGCCATGTGCGCCGCCAGGTCGAGCCGGGCCGCGGGGGCGAAGATGCTGTAGTCGTAGCCGATGGCGGCGAAGCGCTTGCGCGCCACCCTCGCCGCGTCGAGCGGCCGGCGGCGGGCCAGTTTGGGCCACAGCAGTTCCCACCAATAGCCGCGCGCCAGCTCGCCGAACGAGCCGTTGAGGCTCATGCCGTGGCCGGCGGCGAGGCGGCGGTGGATGTGCAGGATGCGCGCGAAGTCGAAGGCGTCGTATTCGCCGTCGGTCATGCGCAGGGCGGCGTCGAATTCCTCGGCGGTCGGCAGCGGCGGCGCGCCGATGTTCTGGTGCTGCAGATCGAGTTCGGCGGCGATGCGCGCGGCGACCGTCACGTCCGGATGGTCGGCGCTGCCCGAGACGGTGGTGTGGAAGGGGCGCTGCGCGTCGAGCAGGCCGGCGAGCAGCAGGCGCGAATCGTAGCCGCCGGTGAGGTCGGAGATCGGCGGTTCGCCGGTGTCCGGCAAGGCCTTGAGCACTTCGACGAGGCCGTGGCGGGTTTGCTCGACGGCTTCTTCGAGGTTCAGCGTCTCGGGCTCGACGGCGGCGAAATCCCAGTAGCGCCGCCGTTGCACGCCGGCGGGGTCGAGGGTCAGCACCGTGGCCGGGCCGATCTTGCGGATGTCCTGCCACAGGCTGCGGTCTTCGTAAATGATGCCGGTGGCGACGAATTCATGCACCCCGACGGGATCGAGCTGCGCTTCGCCCAGCCCGGCGAGGACGGCGGACGAAGTGCACACGGCCACGCCATCGGCCAGCTGGCGCCAATAGACGTGCAGGCTGCCGCAGCGGTCGGTAATGACGTGGGCCTGGCGGCTGCGCCGGTCGACGACGAGCAGCGCGAACAGGCCTTGCAGGCGGCGCGCGAGGCCTTCCGCCCCATGGGCGAGGTATTGCTCGACGAGCCAGGCGGCAGCGCGCCCGCGTTCGGCGGGAAAGGGCAACCACAGGCCGAGGTCGGCGATCCAGACCTGATCGTCGGCGCTGCGGGCGATGCGCTTGTCGGTAGCCTTGGCCGCAGGCGCGACCGCGAGGGAGGCGGTGGCGCAGATGGCGCTGTCGGCGATCTGCACGCCCTTGAACCCGCCGAGCGCCCGTACGCCCTGCAGGAAGCGCGGGGCTTCGGTCTGGCCGGCAGCGGGAACGAACAGGAAGGCGTGGCTCATGGCGGCCGATTATACGGACTGCATGCGGCCGAACAGGCGGAACATGCCGTCCCGCCAGCGCCGAGTTTGCGCGGTTTGCCCGCTCAAGCCGCGGCGAGCTCGTCGAGCGTGACCAACGCCTGGAGGGCAGTTGCTACGCGTTGCTCTGCACGGGCCATGGAATACCCTCGCGATCGATTGCCGCACGCAAGTGAGCGGGTGCGCTCGCGTAATCGATCAGGTCGATGCGAAAGGGCACTTGGGACTCTTCCAGCGCTTCGCGCAGCGCCGCCATATCGGCTGCGGCAACGGGTTGCCCGGCGACCAGGGCAAGGTCGATGTCGGATGCGCGCCGGGCATCGCCGCGCGCACGCGAGCCGAACAGCTTCAGTCCGGCACTTTCACGGGCCAGCCACGGTGCAACGATCCGTTCGATGGCGGATCGGTCCTGAGGACTCAATTGGGCGATCTCGGACAGCTTCATCCGCGTCACTATATCAAACGGGCGATCTATGCGGCCCGGCCAGGCAACCTACCCGTGAGGCTGTCATAGACGCTTTTGTAGTTCGCCACGCTGTTGCGCCAGTTGCGCACGGTCTCGACGTGGCGCCGTCCGGCGGCGCGGTAGGCCGGCCAGTCCCGCCGATGCTCGAGCATGTGCTCGATGGCGGCGGCGAGCGCGCCGGCGTCGCCGGCCTTGAACAGGCGGCCGGTTTCGCCGTCGCGAATCAGCTCGCGGTGGCCGCCGACGTCGGAGGCGACCAACACCCGCCCCTGCGCCATGGCTTCGAGGGGCTTGAGCGGCGTGACCAGTTCGGTCAGCCGCATCGCGTGGCGCGGGTAGGCTAGCAGGTCGATCAGGTCGTAGTAGCGGCCGACCTCGCCGTGCGGCACGCGGCCGGCGAAGACGACCCGGTCGGCGATGCCCAGCCGCACGGCTTGCGCCTTGAGGTTGGCTTCCTGCGGGCCGCCGCCGACCAGCAGGACGCGCAGTTCCGGCCGCCCGGCCAGCAGGGCCGGGAGGGCGTCGAGCAGCAGGTCGAGCCCTTCGTAGGCATAGAAGGAACCGATGAAGCCGACCACCGTCGCGCCGTCGAGCGAGAGCCGACTTTTCAGGGCGGCGTCCGGTTGGCCGGAAAGCTGGAAGCTTTCGACATCGACGGCGTTGGGGATCACGGTCACCTTGTCGGCCGCAATGCCGCGCGCGACGATGTCCTGGCGCAGGCCTTGGCAGATGGTGAAGGCGTGGTCGACGCGGCGCAGCACCCAGGTTTCGAGTCCGCGCGTGAGGCGATAGCGCAGGCTGCCTGCGCGCGTGGTGCCGTGGTCGACGGCGGCGTCTTCCCAGAAGGCGCGGATTTCGTAGACCACCGGAATGCCGAGCCGCCTGCCGACGCGCAGCGCGGGAATCGCGTCCAGCACCGGCGAATGGGCATGCAGGAGGTCGGGACGCAGTTCGCGCGCCAGTTGTTCCAGGCGCATTTCGGTCGCCTTGATCTGGCGCAGTTCGTTGAGGACGGGCGGCCCGGCCGGCGGTGCCGGCGTACGATGAAAACGCAGTCCGTCGACATCTTCGCACCCGGCCGCCGCCTCGCCCTGCTTGGGCGAGGTGAGGTGGAAGGTTTCCCAGCCCAGCGCGCGCTGCTCGCGCAGGATGGCGGCGGTGCGGAAGGTGTAGCCGCTGTGCAGCGGGATCGAATGGTCGAGAATGTGCAGGATGCGCATGAGGTCGATGTGGCGTCCGCTGTCGCGCTCGGTGCAATGCTCAGTGCAGCGTCTTGGGTCCGCCGCAGCACTGCTTGAACTTCTTGCCGCTGCCGCAGGGACAGGGATCGTTGCGGCCGACCTTGGGTTCCTCGCGACGGAGGGTCGTTTGCGCCTTGCGCAGGGGCAGCCACCAGTCCATGATGGCGATGACGCTGTCGCCGAGCGCGGCGGCGAACTCCTCATGCCGCCCGGCGAGCGCCGGGTCGGCGCGCAACCGCTCCCAGCCGGCCTCGGTGCCGTAGAGCATGATCGGGTAGAGCATGTCGCCGCCCTCTTCCGCATCGATCAGGGGCCGCCAGGCCTCCTCGTCGAGCGCCATGCCCCTGACGAAGCCGGCGCACCACTCGTCGATGATCGGGATTTTCCTGCCCTGGTGGCTGCTCTCGTAGAGCAGCGGCTCGAATTCGTCCGGGTGGCCGCGCAGGGTGAAGAGAATGTCGTTGGCGTGCCGAAACACCAGCGACATGATCTTCTTGGCCTCGGCTTCGCTCTCCCAGGTCATCGTCCCGCCCCAGACGACCGGCAGCCAGCGGCTCGGCGGCAGGGTGTTGGGGCCGATCGCCAGGGCGGTGAGAAAGCCGTCCAGCATGGAAATGTCCATCGCCTCGTCATCCGTGGCGTCGGACAGGAGGAAGGCGTCGAGTTCGTCGAGTTCTGCGTCGGACAGGGGGATGTTGAGGTCGGTATCCATCTCGTCTCTCGGTGATTTGCGCGGGGCATGCGAAGTTGCGCGGACGGGACGGGCCCGGCCCCTACGCCACGTTCCGCTCCGGCCCTAGTCTACGACCTCTGCCCGGCAGTGCGCCAGCGCACAACCACTTTCTGTAAGAAGTTGGTACCCGTTTCAGGAAATGTTCCGATCATTGGTCTGCCTTTCAAAGAAGAAACAATCTGGCAGCACGGCGGGCGCGATGTAGTCGATGTCCTTGGCCGACACCCCGCAGGCGAAGAAGCTGTCGCGCCAGTGACGGACTACATTCACGAGCCGGTCGATTTCCGTCCGCGCCTCTTCCGCAGACAACCCGAAACGTCCCGCCTGCGACAGCAGGTTGTAGATACTCGCGGTACGGCCGTAGTTGCCGACGGTCAATGCCAGGTCGCGCCGCTCCAGGCCGACGACGGGCGCCGGTACCAGATCGTAGGCCGGCGACAGCCGCCATCCCTTCTGTTTGCGCAACATCGCATGATTGCGCGGGTGATCGTCGTTGTTGGTCACGGCAGCATTGAAGACCATCCGCCTGAAGAGTTCGGCACAATCGGCTTCCGGCTTGTCGGACCAGCGGCGCAGGTTGTCCGCCAATAGCGGATAGGACCAGCGTTCCCGGTCCAGATAGCTGTCGCCGCAATCGAGCACGGTCAGCCCGCTGACGAGGCCGAAGCGCAGGTAGCCTTTGTCGCTGCGGGTTTCGTCGTATTGGCGGTCGAAGCGCTGCAGCATGAGCACATCGGCGTCGCCAACCGTCTGCAACCGCGCCTGGGTGACGTTCAGGCCGCAACGTCGCGCAAGATCGAGCGTCGCAAATTCGATCCGTTGCAGATTGAAACGATCATCCTTGGCGGGAAACTTGCCGAGCCAAAGAGATTGCGCATCTTCGATCGTGGCCTTTGGTCGCGCACCACCCATGCTGGTGCCGGGATCGAGCTGTTCAAGCAGATGCGCGGCCACCGGCTTCCCCTCCTCGATCGCTTGCGTGGCTGCGATCAGTTCGGCTAGCTGATGCGTGCGGTTGTACTGGCGCTTGGGCGCGGGCGGTTCCGCCTTCAGCCCGAAGCTCAAGTAGCCCGCCCCGTCTTGCGGACCGTGCAGCAGATAGTCGATCTCCTGCAGGTCGGCGGCGCTGCGTTCGAGCTTGTGCTCGATCACGCGCCGTCCCCAGGCATCGGGGCCGGCGTCCCGCACCGCCCCCGGGATACCTTTGATCTGGGTGAACTCGAAGACCTTCTTGGCCAGGGGCAACTGGAACGGATCGAGTGCAACCGCCTCTTGCCGCTGAAGGTAGCGGTCGCCATAACGAAAGCGCCCGATCTGCGTGCCGTCGGGCAGCGTCTGCACTCTGAGCAGCGCCGCCGTCACCGTCTCCAGGGTGCCGGGAAGCTGAATGTAGATATAGGCTTCGCGCTCAGAAGTCATAGTCGTCGCTCGTCTTCCTGGACCTGCCTGCGCGCGTGGGGCGGCGAGATGCTTCAAGCGCCTTGCCATGCAGGTCGGTATCGGGATCGGCGACGGCATCCAGGGTCTTGTCGAGGCCGAGCGCCCAAAGGACAGCAAAGCAGACACCGATCGCTGTGCCTGGCTTGCCCTGCTCCAACGCGGTGAGGGTATTGCGGTTGATGCCGGCCCTGGCAGCGAGATCGGCTACCGACCAGCCGCGCCGAAGCCGCGCGACACGGATGCGCTGCCCCAGTTGGGCGATCCGCTGGGTTACCTCCATCGGCATCTCGAACTTGCTCATGATATTAGGCATTAAAACCTTTTAATGCCCAACATACTAGGCTATTTATCCGAATAACGCCAGCGCCAAGGTTCTTTCACGATTCGTCGCTGTGGCGACACACATGAAGCCTTTCGACATCAATCGCTTACCGCCGAAAACCTGTGCAATCGACGATGTGGCCGTAGTGGCCTTATTAATCCGACAACCCATTGATAGCGCTTAATAAAATCTTGTCGCTCCGCATGCCGCTCACTCCCACTCGATTATTACAATGGCCTTGTAAGCCTTGCCATTACTGGGTTTCATCAGATTTACCCTTCTCAATACCGTCACCAATACCGTCTCCAGAAGAATGCTTAGTGTTCATGCGGGTTTCCGGGCGATGACGGAAAACTGATCTCGTACTGACTATTCAAGACTATTGGCCTTGCAACCATCGTTTCAAAGGCCGGCATGGTAGCAGACCACTCAACCCATTGATACCGTCGCAACTCACTGTGGCAGAGTAGATCACGTCAAAAAAGAGATGCCGTCTGAAATGCGCACTTTACGGTCGCGTTTCGGTTACAAGCCCATCCTCTCCATTGCTACGATCAGCATGTCACCAAATGGAGTCCAAAAAATGAGCCACGCCACCGCAGAAAACAGCATGGAGATTCTCGCCCGCCGCTACAGCCGTTCTCTGCTTCCGCTCGCCATGGCTGCTCGCGAAATTGGCATCAATCTCAGGACGGCACACAACCAGATCAGCAAAGGGGTGTTTCCTGTTCCCACCATCCTGCAGGCCCGACGGCGTTATGTTCATGTCGAGGATCTGGCCGGGTAGGCAGTGCAACTTTCTTTCTGTAAATAATCCGAGGCGATGCCATCGGGATGT